>JAEZBO010000238.1 GCA_023427085.1 Pseudomonadota bacterium | reverse complement strand
GCGCCGCGCCAGCAGACCGTCTCGGTGCGCACCGCGCAAGTCGAACAGGTGCCGTTCGCGCGCGGCCTGTCGGCGGTCGGCAGCCTGCGCTCGGACGAAGGCGTGACCTTGCGCCCCGAGGTCGCCGGCCGCATCAGCCAGTTGCCGTTCAAGGAAGGCCAGCCGGTCCAGCGCGGCGCCTTGCTGGTGCAGCTCGACGACGCGATCGCGCGCGCCGAGCTGGTCCAGGCGCGCGCCAACTTGTCGCTGGCGCAAAGCCAGAACCAGCGCGCCGCCAGCCTGCAGGCCGAAGGCTTCATCAGCCAGCAGGCCCGCGACGAGGCCGCCAGCACGCTCAAGGTCCAGCAGGCGGCTGTCACGCTGGCGCAGGCCCGGCTCGACAAGATGTCGATCCGCGCGCCGTTCGACGGCGTGATCGGGCTGCGCAACGTCTCGGTCGGCGACTACATCAACGTCGGGCAGGACATCGTGCCGCTCGAGGCCATCGATCCGCTCAAGGTCGATTTCCGCGTGCCCGAGATCCATCTGAACCGCGTCGGCCTGGGCCAGTCGCTCGAGCTGCGCTTCGATGCGCTGCCCGGCGAGACCCGCCATGGCGAGCTGATCGCCATCAGCCCACTGGTCGACGCCGGCGGGCGCTCGCTGCTGATGCGCGCGCAGGTGCCCAACGGCGACGGCAAGCTGCGTCCCGGCATGTTCGCGCGCGTGCAGCTGCTGGTCGAGACCAGCCCGGCGCTGGTCATCCCCGAGGGCGCGCTGGCGCCGTCGGGCTCGCTGCAATATGTCTATCGCGTGGTCGAAGGCCGCGCCCAGCGCGTGCAGGTCAGCATCGGCGAGCGCCGCGAAGGGCGCGTCGAGATCCTGACCGGCCTGGCCGAGGGCGACCGCGTGGTCACCGCCGGCCTGCAGCGCATCACCGATGGCGCGCCAGTGAACGAAGCGCCCGCCGCCTCGCAGCAGGGGTAGTCCCGTGAAAATCTCCGAAACCTGCGTCCGGCGGCCGGTCTTCGCGACCGTGCTGTCGCTGGTCATCGTGCTGATCGGCCTGATCTCGTATTCGCGGCTGACCGTGCGCGAGTACCCGCGCATCGACGAGCCGGTGGTTTCGGTGGACACGACCTACACCGGCGCCTCGCCCGAGGTCATCGAGTCGCGCGTCACCAAGCCGCTCGAAGACCAGCTGGCCGGCATCGAGGGCGTCGACGTGATGACCTCGCGCAGCCGCTCCGAGCGCAGCCTGATCAACGTCAAGTTCAACCTGTCGCGCGACCCGGACGCGGCCGCCGCCGAGGTCCGCGACAAGGTCTCGCGGGCGCGGCGCTTCCTGCCCGACGAGATCGACGAGCCGATCATCTCCAAGGTCGAGGCCGATTCGCAGCCGATCGTCTACATCGCGGTCGGCGCCGGCGAGAACTCGGTGATCGAGACCTCCGACTACATCAACCGCTACATCAAGACCCGGCTGTCGGTGCTGCCCGGCGCGGCCGAGGTGCGCGTGTTCGGCGAGCGGCTGCCGTCGATGCGGATCTACGTCGACCGCGAAAAACTGGCCGGCTACAACCTCACGGTGCAGGACATCGAGAACGCGCTGCGCACGCAGAACGTCGAGATCCCGGCCGGCCGCATCGAATCGCGCGCGCGCGAGTTCTCGGTGGTGGCCTCGACCGACCTGCAGACCGTGCAGCAGTTCGAGAAGGTCGTGGTGGCCAACGTGCAGGGCTATCCGGTCCGTATCACCGACATCGCGCGGGTCGAGATCGGCCCGGCCAGCGAACGGGTCTCGTCGCGCTTCAACGGCAACGCCAGCCTGACCATCGGCGTGACACGGCAGTCCACCGCCAATCCGCTCGACCTGTCGGCCGCGGTGCGCAGCGAGGTCGAGGCCATCAACCAGAGCCTGCCCAAGGGCATGCAGCTGACGGTGGCCTACGACTCCTCGGTCTTCATCGAACAGTCGATCAAGTCGGTCTACGCCACCATCATCGAGGCCGTGGTGCTGGTGGTGCTGGTGATCTTTTTCTTCCTGCGCAACCTGCGCGCCAGCCTGATTCCGATCGTCACCATCCCGGTGTCGCTGATCGGCGCCTGCGGGCTGATGTACCTGTTCGGCTTCTCGATCAACACGCTGACGCTGCTGGCCATGGTGCTGGCGATCGGCCTGGTGGTCGACGACGCCATCGTGGTGCTCGAGAACGTCTACCGCCACATCGAGAACGGCATGCCGCGCGTGCAGGCGGCGATCCAGGGCACGCGCGAGATCGGCTTCGCGGTGGTGGCGATGACGCTGACGCTGATCACCGTCTATGCGCCGCTGGCGTTCGCGACCGGTCGCACCGGCCGGCTGTTCATCGAGTTCGCGCTGGCGCTGGCCGGCGCCGTGGCGGTCTCGGGCTTCGTCGCGCTGACGCTCACGCCGATGATGTGTGCGCTGATGCTCAAGCACGAGACCCAGCACGGGCGGGTCTACAACCTGATCGAAGGCTGGCTCAACCGCCTCAACGACTGGTACCGCCGCGGCCTGGCCGCGGCGCTGGCGCATCGCATCGTGGTGGTGGTGCTGGGCCTGTGCGTGGCGGGCGCCAGCGTGGTGCTGTTCTCGGTGGTCAAGTCCGAGCTCTCGCCGCTCGAGGACCGGGGCGTCATCTTCGGCATCGTCACGGCGCCCGAGGGCGCCACGCTCGACTACACGCTCAACAATTCGCTGGAGATCGAGCGGCTCTACAACCAGATTCCCGAGATGCAGGGCAGCCAGATCACCGCCGGTTTCCCGACCGTGACCGATGGCCGCGCGATCCTGCGGCTCAAGCCCTGGGACCAGCGCGAACGCTCGCAACAGGAGATCGCGCGCGCGCTGCAACCGGCCTTCAATGCCTTGCCGGGCATCCGCGCCTTCCCCAGCAATCCGCCATCGTTCGGCCAGCGCTCGACCTCCAAGCCGGTCGAGTTCATGATCATGAGCCAGGCGTCGTACGCCGACCTGTCCAAGATCGTCGACGCCTACCTGGCCGAGCTGGCCGACTATCCCGGCCTCGAGAACATCGAGTCCGACCTGCGCCTCAATACCCCCGAGCTGCGCGTGCACGTCGACCGCGACAAGCTCTCGGACGTCGGCGTCGACGTCGACACGGTCGGCCGCACGCTCGAGACCATGCTGGGCGGGCGGCAGGTCACGCGCTACAAGGACGAGGGCGAGCAGTACGACGTCATCGTGCAGGTCACGCCGCGCGACCGCAGCAACCCCAACGACATCTCCGACATCTACGTGCAGGCGCGCGACGGCACCATGGTGCGGCTGGACAACCTGCTCGAGGTCCGCGAAAGCGTCTCGCCGCAATCGTTGAACCACTTCAACCGGCTGCGCGCGGTCAAGATCGAGGCCGCCATCGCGCAGGGCTACGCGCTGGGTGAAGTGCTGGCGCACATGCAGGCGGTGGCCGACCGCACGCTGCCCGAGACCGTGCGCACCGACCTGGACGGCCAGTCGCGCGAGTACCGCGATTCGTCCGACAGCATCTACATGGTGTTCGGCATGGCGCTGGCCTTCATCTACCTGGTGCTGGCCGCGCAGTTCGAAAGCTGGCGCAATCCGCTGGTGATCATGCTGTCGGTGCCGCTGGCGATGACCGGCGCGATGCTGGCGCTGTGGCTGTCGGGCGGCACGCTGTCGATCTACAGCCAGATCGGCCTGATCACGCTGGTGGGCCTGATCACCAAGCACGGCATCCTGATCGTCGAGTTCGCCAACCAGCTGCGCGACGAAGGCCGCGAGCTGTTCGAGGCCGTCACCGAGGCCAGCGTGCTGCGCTTGCGGCCGATCCTGATGACCACCGGCGCGATGGTGCTGGGCGCCGTGCCGCTGGCGCTGGCCAGCGGCGCCGGGGCCGAGTCGCGCCAGCAGATCGGCTGGGTGCTGGTCGGTGGCCTGATGCTGGGTACACTGTTGACCTTGTTCGTCGTGCCCGTCGTGTACACGCTGATCGCCAAGGTCCGGCCCAGCCGGGTGCCCGAAGCGCTGCCGCCGCCGGCCGACGCCGCCGCCCATCGCGGCGCGCATTCCCATTGATGCCTTTTTGATTCGCCAGCCATGCGCCAGATCGTCCTAGATACCGAAACCACCGGCCTGGAGCCCGCCCAGGGCCATCGCGTCATCGAGATCGGCGCGGTCGAGGTGGTCAACCGCATCTCCACCGGCCGGCACTTCCACGTCTACCTGAATCCCGACCGCGACAGCGATCCGGGCGCGCTGGCGGTGCACGGCCTGACCACCGAATTCCTGTCCGACAAGCCACGCTTCGAAGAGATCGTGCAGGACTTCCTGGATTTCATCGAGGGCGGTGAACTGGTCATCCACAACGCCTCGTTCGACACCCGTTTCCTGGATGCCGAACTGAGCCGCGTCGGCCGCCCGCCGATCGCGCAGCTGTGCGACGGCATCACCGACAGCCTGATGGTCGCGCGCGAGATGAACCCGGGCAAGCGCAACTCGCTGGATGCGCTGTGCGAACGCTACGGCATCTCGAACGCGCACCGCACGCTGCACGGCGCCTTGCTCGACTCGCAACTGCTGGCCGAAGTGTGGCTGGCGATGACGCGCGGCCAGGACACCCTGCTGATCGATGCGCCCGAGCCCGAGCACGGCGGCGGCGCCCTGCTGGGCGTGGGGGGATTCGACACCTCGGTGCTGCAGGTGGTGATGGCCAGCGGCGACGAACTGGTGCATCACCAGGAATACCTGACGACGCTCGACAAGTCGGCCGGCAAGCCTTGTGTGTGGCGGCAGTACGATCCGCTGCCCGAGGCCGAGCCGGTGGCGCAGAGCGCCTGAGCGCGCGGGGCGGGAGCGCCGTCGCACGTCTTGCGGCTCGAAAAAAGCCGTGCTATAGTTCCGCTTCTTTGGGCGGTTAGCTCAGTGGTAGAGCACTGCCTTCACACGGCAGGGGTCACAAGTTCGAAACTTGTACCGCCCACCAAAATTCAGTGCCAAAAAGCCCGGCGATCATTCGCCGGGCTTTTTTTCGTCCGCCGCCAGGCCGCTACGGTTCGTGCCGGCTGGCGGCCGGCGCCGCCAGCACCGTTCGCAGCGCCTGCTTGACGCGGGTCAGCAGCAAGGTCTCGCGGAAACTGCCGCGCTGGGCCAGGCACAGCTGGCAGGCGATTTCCGGGTCGCGGATCAGCCGCGCTTCCAGTGCCTGGGCGGTATCGCCCTGATGGCTGGCGAGCGCGCCTTCGGTCAACACCGCGTAGCCGAGGCCGGACGACAGCAGGTCCAGGATCACCGGCACGCTCGACACCTCCCAGGCGATATCGAGCTTGATGCCGCGTCGCGCCGCCTGCGCCTCGAGCGCCGCGCGGAAGGTCTGGCCGCGCTGCGGCAGGATCAGCCGATAGCCCGGCAGTTCGTCGAAGCCGACGTCCTGTGCCGGCAGGCTGCCGTGCCGGCCAATCAGGCACAGGCGCTCCTGGCGCACGGAGGCGATTTCCAGGCTGGGATGGACCGGCGGGTCGTACAGCAGGCACAGGTCGATCCGGCCCGAGACCAGCCAGTCGGCCATCGACGCGGAAAAACCTTCGACGATCTCGAGCCTGGCCTTGGGCAGGTGCGCCTGGAAATGCCGGATCAAGGGCAGCGTCAGCCGCCGCGCCAGGCTCGGCGGCAGACCCAGCGCCAGGTGGCCCGATGGTTCGCGCGGATAGTCGCCAAAATCGGCACGGGCTTCCTCGACCCGCTGCAGGATGCTGCGGCCGTGGGCCAGCAGCCGCTGCCCGGCCTCGGTCAGCGTGACGCCGCGGCCGTGGCGCTCGAACAGATGTTCGTGCAGCTCGACCTCGAGGCCACGGATCTGCCGGCTCAGCGCCGGCTGCGCGGTGCCCAGCAGCGCGGCGGCCTTGCTGAAGCTGCCCAGCTCGGCCACGCTGATGAACGTTTCGATCTGCTTGAGGTTCATGGCGCGGATCATGGCATAGCCCATGCGGCCATTCAATAACAGCTAGCCGGCAATCGTCATTGATGGCGCCGCGGGCGTTGGCCAGAATGGCCGGCTGATCGATGCGCCAGGAGATGCCGCATGCATAGCGTAGATGCCCCGTTCTTTACTCCCGATGACGAACCGGATCGCATTCGTCTGTCCGGCATCTCGTCGATGGCCACGCGGCCGTTGCTGGCCGTGCTGGTGCAAGCCTGGCAGGCCGGCGGCGGCGTGCCGGTGCGGATCGAGTCGGTCGGCGGCGTCGAGGCCGCGCGGCGCGTGGCGGTCGGCGCCGAGCCCTTCGACCTGGTCTTTCTGGCCGACGAGGCGCTCGACGCACTCGACACGGCGGGCCGCCTGCTGGCCGGCAGCAGGGTGGCGCTGGCGCGTTCGAGCGTGGCGGCGGCGATCCGCGCCGGTGCCCAGCGGCCAGACCTGTCCAACGGCGACGCGTTGCGTGCCGCCGTGCTGGCCGCGCCGACCATCGCGTATTCCACCGGGCCGAGCGGCATCGCGCTGCTGCGCCTGTTCCAGCAGTGGGGCATCGCGCAGCAGCTCGCCGCGCGGCTGATCCAGGCGCCGCCGGGCGTGCCGGTCGGCGCGCTGGTGGCCCGCGGCGACGCCGACCTGGGCTTTCAGCAGCGCAGCGAACTGATCACCGTCGCGGGCATCGAGGTGCTGGGTCCGCTGCCGGCCGAGATCGCCATCACCACGGTGTTCGGCGCGGCGGTGCTGCGGGGCAGCACGCAGCCGGGGCAGGCACGCCGGCTGCTGGCGTTCATGGCCTCGGACGCCGCGGCGCAGGCCAAGCGGGACGCGGGGCTGGCGC
>JAEZBO010000217.1 GCA_023427085.1 Pseudomonadota bacterium | reverse complement strand
CCTGCGAGCGGATCGTCGGCCCGGTCTGCACTGGCGGCCGAGACCGGCGCCACGGGCCAGGCCGCACGACTTGCCTCGCACTCGAGACGCGGCAACTCACCGGACAGCACCCAGGCCATCTCGGCGTCGGCCAGCGCCGGGCCGTGGCGCGCGTCGGCGGCCAGCCAGGCGTCGAGCTCGCCTTGCCGGGCGGCATCGAGCGGCTCCATGGCCAGCCGCACCGCCCACAGGCTGGCGGCGTCGCGCACGGCCGGCGGCACGCGGGGAGTCATCGAGGACATGATCGGACTTTCATGAAGACTTAGACGTTTCACGACCAGGAAACGATAAATTTTCCGTTCCACCGCGGCATGGCGCCATCATGACCCCTGCACCCGTTCGCGGATGAACTCCAGCGCCATCGCCAGATGTTTTTGCACCGAACTGGTGGAAATGCCGAGTTGCTGGGCAGCCTGCTGGTAGCTGCAGTCTTCGAAACGGCACAGCTGGAATATCTGCCGGGTGCGGGCCGGCAATTCGTGCAAGGCCGCATCGGCCCGCGCCAGCCGCTGACGCGCCTCGGCGATGGCGTCCGGGCCGGCGGCCGGATCGGGTGCCGCGTCCAGCCCCGCCTGGTCGGCCGGATCGGTGCGCGCCTGGTTGTGATTGCGGCGATGGTCGATCAGCAGATGCGTGGCCACCGTGTACAGGTAGGCCATGACGTTGTCGGGCCAGTCGTGGCGCGGGCGCTCGATCAGGCGCGCAAAGCACTCCTGCGCCAGATCGGCGGCGAGGTCGGCGTCACCGGTCTTGAGCAGCAGGAAACGTTGCAGGCGATCGGAGCACTCGGCGTAGACACGCTCGAGATCGGAGGGCGGCGCCACGTCCCTCAGGCCCGCAAGCAGGGCAATGCAGTCATGCTAATGATGTTGAGAATCATTCAGATAATGCAGCATAGCATGCATGCCTGGGGTGCCGAGGCTTGCCCCTGCCCTCAGCCGGCCTTGGCTATCGGCGCCGCCAGCGCGATTACCTGCTCGAACGCCTGTCTCGCACCATCGCGGGCCAGCGCCTCGTGCTCGGGCGACAGCGGCGCGGCGTTGAGCTGGGCGACGAAGCGCTGCCAGTGCAGGCCGCGCCCTTCGGGATGCGGCGCCAGATGGCGGGCGCCGTGCTGCTCGTCGAGCCCCAGCTGCTGGGCGCGCTTGTACAGAAAGGCGGCGCCGAGGTTGGAGCCCTCGTTGACATACAGCCAGCCGACCGCCTGCGCGCGTGCCTCGGGGGTTTGCGGGGCGGGCAGGGGTGCTTGTTGCAACGTGGCGACGTCGAGCCCCAGGTCGCGGCAGTCTTGTTCGACGGCGCTCAGGCGCTCGCGCGCCGACAGGCCGGGAAACCACTGATTCAGCGTGGGATCGCTGAAATAGTGCTGCGTGAGCTGGTGGAAGCGGTACTGGACGGCGACGAAGCGCGCGTAGCGCTCGCGATCCTGCATCGGATCGCCGGCCATCATGGCGCTGTCGACGCGCTCGTGCAGCGCGGCGGTGGCCTGCTTGAGGCCGGCCGCGCGGCTGGGCGCGGCCGGCGGATCGGAGGATTGCGTGTCGGGGGTGATGGCCATGTTCATCCAGGTTCCTTGGTGGACGTTCTCGCGCGGTGGACCTGCCCTGGGACAGGCCACCGGATACGCGTTACTCCGTATATGACGGATGAGAACGCGAATTCGTTACTTTAATCCCGATCCCAGCGCGTCGGCGCCACATCGAGCTAAGGAATTCTTCTCCATACAGGGCCAGGGTGCCTTGGCGCAAGACCGGCCCCCGCGCTAAGGTAGGACTATGCCTAGTCCGTGGAATCGTTGTTTCATCGCCCTCTCGCCGGATGCGCCGACCCGCGAAAGGCTGGCCGACCTGCCGATCGCGCGGCCCGCCCGCCGGGTGGCCGTCGATGACCTGCACCTGACGCTGGCGTTTCTGGGTCCGATCCGCGCCGACCAGGGGCAGGCATTGGTCGATGCGCTCGATGCGCTGGCGGCCCCGTTGCCCGAGCTGGATTTTGGCGGACTGGCCTTGTGGCCGTCGCCGGCGCGCCCGCAGGTACAGGTCGCGCTGTACGACCATCCCGAGCCGCTGCGCGCCATGCTGGCCGACGTGCAGGTGCTGCTGCGACGGCTGCAACTGCCGGTCGAGGCCCGCAAGTTCCGCCCGCACATCACGCTGGCGCGCCTGCGCCGCGACGCCGGCCCCTGCGACGCGCAGAGCCTGCAGATGGTCGAGACCTGGCAAGACGGACCGCCCGCGGGCTTCGAGGCGATCGGACTCTACAGCAGCATCGGCGAGCACGGCAGCGGCGTGCACTACCGTCTGCTGGCCGACGCGGCGCTGCCGGGCGCCTGAACGGCGCGGCGCGTCAGGGCTGGTCCGACACCGGATCCAGCACCGCGCCGGGCGGCAGATGGGCGCGCACCAGCCGCCCCGCCACCGACTGCGGCATCGGAATCGCCGGCAGCACCGCGCCCGGGCCGTACCAATGGGCCTCGGCGATCTCGTCGGGCTGCACGCGCACGTCGCCGCTGACGTACTCGGCCGTGAACGCGATCATCAGCGAATGCGGAAACGGCCACGACTGGCTCTCGAAGTAGCGCAGGTTCTCGACCTTCAGGCCGACCTCTTCCATGACCTCGCGATGGATCGCGTCCTCGACGCTTTCGCCTGCCTCGACGAAGCCGGCCAGCGCGGTATGGCGCGCGCTCGCATAGGTGGCGTGGCGCGCCAGCAGGATCTGCTCGCCGCGCCGGATCAGCACCATCATCGCCGGCGACACGCGCGGATAGGCCGGCAGCCCACAGGCCGGACAGCGCAGGCAGAGTTCGTGCGGCACCCGCTCGGTCGGCGTGCCGCAGGCGCCGCAATAGCGGTGCGTGCGGGCCCACTCGCCGACCTGGTAGGCGCGCCCGGCCAGCGTCATGAAGGCCTCGTCATGCGTGCCGAAACAGGCTCGCAGCTTGCGAAAGCTATGTCCTGGCGGCAGCTCGGGCAGCACTGCGTTGCGACCCAGCTGCAGGGTGCGCTGCTCGGGCTGACGCGCGACCCATAGTGGCTGCCAGGCCTGGCCCTGCAATTGTTCGTCGAGCCCGGCGGCGGCCGCCAGATCGGGCAGACCCAGGTCGGCGTCACGCAGCAGCAGTTCGTCGCCGCGGAAGATGAAGTTCATGGATAGGGTCCGGAAAATAGCGACACGACCGGCACGCTGACGATAAGCACCATCAAAGATGGTGTTAGCCGGTGCCAAATGGTAATGCAGTTCGCGTTGCGACCCGGCCGCCATCGGCGGCGGCCAGTGCGGTGCGAGACCGCCAGCGCGGGGACGCCCCGAGGTGGCTAGCGCCGCGCAAACCTGCTGTAATCGGGTTCTCTCGAAGCCACGCCCCGTGCCCATGAAACGCCTGTTCTCCTTGCTGATCACCGCGCTGATGACGCTGTCCTTGTCCGGCTGCGGCTACAACGCCATCCAGGCCGCCGACGAACAGGTCACCGCCGCCTGGTCCGAAGTGCTCAACCAATACCAGCGGCGCGCCGACCTGATCCCCAATCTGGTCGCCACGGTCAAGGGCTACGCCAGCCACGAGCAGCAGGTGCTGACCGACGTCACCAATGCCCGCGCCAAGGTCGGCTCGATCAACATCAACGCCGACCAGCTCGACGATCCGCAGCAGATGCAGCGCTTCCAGCAGGCCCAGGGCGAACTCAGCTCGGCGCTGTCACGGCTGCTGGTGGTCAGCGAAAACTACCCGCAACTCAAGGCCGACCGGCTGTACAGCGACCTGCTGGCGCAGCTGGAAGGCACCGAGAACCGCATCACCGTGGCGCGTAATCGCTACGTGCAATCGGTGCAGCAGTTCAACGTGCTGGTGCGCCAGTTTCCGGGCGTGATCGCCGCCAAGCTGTTCGGCTATTCGCCCAAGGCCAACTTCTCGGTCGAGAACGAAGCCGAGGTGTCGCGCGCGCCGGTGGTGGACTTCGGCAACTCGCCGGCGCCCACCCCCGCGGCCGGTTCGGCCCCCGCTCCGGCGCCGGCGCCGGCCAGATGAGAACCTTGCGCGCATGCGCCCGCGGGGCGCTGTCCGCCTTCGCGTTGGTCGTGCTGGCCGGGGCCGCCGGCGTGCCGTCCCAGGCCACTGCGCAATCACAAGCGCCGCAGCCCGCCCAACACGCCGGCACGGTCGCGGCACAGGCCGACGCCGTCGCCGCGGCAGCCGATCGGTCTGCCGCCGACGTCATCGCCCGCAGCACCGATGCCGATACCGATGCCGGCACCGCCGATGCCTCGGCCATCCCGGCACTGACCCGCCGCGTCACCGACCAGACCGGCACGCTGGATGCCGGCTTCGTGCAGGCGCTGGATGGCAAGCTGGCCGCGCTCGAAGCCGAGAAAGGCGCACAGATCGCGGTGCTGATGGTGCCGACCACCGGCACCGACAGCATCGAGCAATACGCGGTGCGGGTCTTCGAGCAATGGCAGTTGGGCCGCAAGGACGTCGATGACGGCATCCTGCTGGTGCTGGCCACGCAGGACCGCACGCTGCGCATCGAGGTCGGCTATGGCCTCGAGGGCGCGGTCACCGACGTGCAGGCCAATCGCATCATCAACGAAACGATCGTGCCGCGCCTGAAGCAAGGCGATTTCGCCGGCGGTGTCGCGGCGGGCGTCGATGCGCTGGTCGGGCTGGTCAACGGCGAGATCCTGCCGCCGGCGCCGACGATCCGCTCGGTGCCGGCGCCCTCGGCGCGGCAAGACGTCGCCGGCCTGGCGCGCCACATCCCTGGCGAGGTCTTCATGATCGGCGCGGCCTTTCTGCTGGCCATGCCGCCGTGGCTGGCGGCGCTGGGGGCGGCCCTGTTGGCATACCTGTTCACCGGCTGGATCATCGCCGCGCTGCTGGGTGGCGGCGTCGGCTTCATGCTGGCGCTGGCGATGAAGTATCAACGCGCCAACGGCGTCGGCGCGCATCGCGCGTCGCGCGGCGGCTACGTGGGTGGCCTGGCGAGTACCCGCGGCTGGTCCTCGCGCGGCGGCGCGGGCGGCTTCGGTGGCGGCGGTGGCTTCGGCGGTTTTTCGGGTGGCGGTGGACGTAGCGGAGGTGGCGGTGCATCCGGTCGTTGGTAAGCTTGCGGCCGCCAGCGGCTGGACGGCCTGCGTCGGCGGCTGGCTGCGGCGGCGCCATTTCGGCCCGGCCACGATGGCCCGGTTGGCCGACGCCATCCGCGCCAGCGAGGCCGGCCACGACGGCGAGCTGGTGCTGGTGATCGAGACCTGCCTGCCGCATTCGGTCGACGACGGTCGCGTCCGCGCACTCGAGGTCTTTGGCCGCGAAAGCGTCTGGAACACCGAACGCGGCACCGGCGTGCTGCTGTACCTGGCGCTGGGCGATCACGCGATCGAGCTGATTCCCGATCGCGGCATCCCGGTGCCCGAGCCGCAGTGGCAGGCCATCTGCGAGGCCTTGCGGCTCGCCCTCAAGCGCGGGGATTACGAGCAAGGGCTGTTGCAGGCGATCGCCGCGATCGAAACCCTCCTGCGCGACACGCTGCCGGCCGAGCCGGCCGGCGCAGCGAACCGGCTGCCGGATGCGCCGGTGCTGCGCTAGGGCGACGCCCAGCGGCGCAACAGGTTGTGATACGTGCCGGTCAGCCGCACGACAACGCTGTGCCCGGTACCCATCTGCTGGCCGGCCTCCTGGATGGCGCCGTCCAGCTCGAACAGCAACGCACGCTGGCCGTCGTCGCGGATCATGCTTTGCACCCAGAAGAACGAGCACAGCCGCACGCCGCGCGTCACCGCCGTGACGCGATGCAGGCTGCCGGCCGGATACAGCACCATGTCGCCGGCCGGCAACTTGACCGCATGCTCGCCGTAGGTGTCCTGGATCACCAGCTCGCCGCCATCGTAGTCATCGGGCTCGGTCAGGAACAAGGTGGCCGACAGGTCGGTGCGCAGGCCGGACGCGACGCCAGGCTGGTAGCGGATGGCGTTATCCACGTGCAGGCCGAAGGACTGCCCTTCGCCATAGGCGTTGAACAGCTTCGGGTAGATCCGCGCCGGCAGCGCGGCCGACATGAACAGCGGGCAACGCGACAGGCCCTCGTCGATCGCCGCGCCGACCCGCAGCCCCTGCTCGGCATCGAGCGGCAGCTGCAGGTTGTTCTTGACCTGGGCGGACTGAAAGCCTGCGGTGCCGCGGCCGTCGCGCCAATCGGCCTGCTGCAGCAGTTGCCGGCACGCCAGGACCTGGCTGGCGGCCAGCACGCCGGGGATGTGAACGATCATCGCCGGGGTGTCCTGGCCCGGCTCAGAACTTGTACAGCGCCGACAGCACGGCCGAGCGCCCGTCGCCGTATTCGATCGCCGACGAGCGTGCCTCGGTACCCAAGGCTTGGCGCACCCGCTCGACGTAGGACTTGTTGGCCAGGTTGGCGACGTTCAGCTGCAGGTTGAGCTGGCGGTTCACGTCGTAGCTGGCCATCACGCTGTGCACCCAATACGCCGGCAGCATGCCGTCGCCTTGCGCGGTGACACTGCGCTTGCCGGCGAAATGGGCGCCGTAGCCAACCGTCCAGTCGGCCGCCAGCGCGTAGGTGGTCCACAGGTTGAAGCTATGGCGCGGGGTGTTGCCCAGCGCATGGCCGACCCGTGCCGGTTGGCTGACCGACTTGCGGGTCTCGCTGTCGAGCAGGGTGTAGTTGGCGAACACGTCCCACCGCGGCGTGAGCTTGCCGGTGGCGCTCAGCTCCAGCCCCTTGACGCGTTGCGCGCCGGCCAATTGCACGCTGCCATCGGCCAGCGTCTCGCGGGCATCGGTCTTGTCGACCTGGAACAAGGCGCCGCCCAGCGTCAGTCGCCGCGCCAGCACGTCCCACTTGGTGCCGAGCTCGATGCTGCGGTTCTTTTCGGGCGCCACATTGCGGGTGGCCTGGCTCAGGCCGGCGCCGGTCGTCATCACGAACTCGGCGGACGGGTTGAACGACGTGCCATAGGCGACGTAGATGCGGCCGTTGGGCGCGGGCTTGAACGTCAGCCCGGCGCGCGTGCTGAGCTGGCTGTCGCGGCTGCGGGCATCGGCGCGCACGCCGCCGACCGGCCGGCTGGACGACTTGGCTTCGATCCGGTCGTAACGCAAGCCCAGGTTGAGATCGAACTGCCGGCCCAGCGCGATGGTGTCCATCGCGTACAGCGCCTGACCGCTCAGGCGGTTCTTGTTGCGGGCCGATGCCGCCTTGGCGGTGGGACCGGCCCAGTTCCCGGGCGGCGCGGCGAGCGAATAGCCTTGCGCCGGGTAGAAGCGACCGATGTTGTACGAATAGGTCGTGCGATCGTAGGTCTCGCGCGAGAGCTCGACCCCGCTCACCAGCGTGTGGGCCAGGCCGGCCGTGTCGAAACGCGTCGTCAGGTTGGTCTGGTTGATCCACATCTCGGTGGTGGTGTCGCGGCCATAGCCCTGCGGGCCGGCCGGCCGGTAGCGGCCCGGCTGCATGCCGCGCAAATCCACGTGCGAGGCCGAGATGACGGTATCGCGGCTCAGGTGGCTGTAGCGCGTCAGGTTCTGCAGCCGCGCGCCGGACGTGAAGTCGTGCTCGAGTTTGGCGGTCAGCGCGCTCGACTCGATCTTGTCCTGATCCAGGTTGCGCCAGCCAAAGTAACTGCGCCGCGACACGCCGTCGAGCTGGCGGCCGTTCAGCGCCGGCACGCCGTAATCGGGCTCGTTGTCGTCGCGCTGGTGCACCAGGCTCAGCGTCAGGCGGGTCGGCCGGTTCAGGCCAAAGGTCAGCGACGGCGCGATACCCCAACGGCTTTTGTCGATCTGGTCGCGGCCCGGCACGTCGTTGCCGTGAGCCATCAGGTTCAGCCGCAGCGCGGTGCTGCCTTGTTCGCCGAACACCTGGTTGGTGTCGAGCGTCAGCCGCTTGTAGCGCTCGGTGCCCAGCGCGGCGCCGAGGGTCGTGAACTCGGCCGCGCCGGGCTGCTTGGACACCATGTTGATGCTGCCGCCGGTGGTGCCGGCGCCGCCGAACACCGAGTTCGGTCCTTTGATGACTTCGACCGACTCGAGGTTGAACAGGTCGCTGCGGACGGTCTGCGCGGCATCGCGCAGGCCGTCCAGCTGCATGCTGGCGTTGGCGCTGAAACCGCGGATGTTGATCGAATCGCCCGACCCGCCGCCGCCCTCGCCGGCGTTGAAGGTGATGCCCGAGACATTGGACAGCGCCTGCCGCAAGCCCTGCACGTTCTGCTCGTCGAGCACCTGGCGCGGCACCACCGTGATGGTCTGCGGCACGTCCAGCAGCGGCGCGGGATACTTGGCCGATGCCGAGGCCTCGGTACGCGAGCCGTCGTCGATGGCCTGGCCGCTGACCGTCAGCGGCGCCAGCTGCACGCTGGGGCGGCTGGCTGCGGCGGACTGCGCCAACGCGGGGCCGGCCGGCGCGGCCAGCGTCGCGGCGACCGCCACCGCGGAGTAAAGGCAAGACCGGGGAGGCAGGACGCGGGAACGGATGTGCGACGAAGACATGGAGGCTCCTGGATAAGAATGATTTACATTCTTATTAGAGGCGGCGGCTCCGTGGGCCGACAATCGGACTGGCCCTAAATGTTGCGTCGGCGCATCTCGGGGGATGTGCGGCTAGATCTGCGCTTGGATGCTTCGAATTGGCGCGTTGCGGCCGGCCTTGCCGCACAGGCCGGCGGACGCGAGGATGAGCGATCCACCAAATGACAACGCCGGCTCGAAGCCGGCGTTGCTGGACATGCGGGCGGGCCCCAGGGCGCCGCCGGTGGCCCGGATCAGACGTTGAACAGGAAGTTCAGCACATCCCCATCCTGCACCACGTATTCCTTGCCTTCGGCGCGCATCTTGCCGGCTTCCTTGGCGCCCTGCTCGCCCTTGCAGGCGATGTAGTCGTCGAAGGACACGGTCTGCGCACGGATGAAGCCGCGCTCGAAGTCGGTGTGGATGACGCCGGCGGCCTGCGGCGCGGTCGCGCCGACCTGCACCGTCCAGGCGCGCACTTCCTTCACGCCGGCGGTGAAGTAGGTCTGCAGGCCCAGCAGGCGATAACCGGCGCGGATCAGGCGGTCCAGGCCGGGCTCTTCCATGCCCATGTCGGCCAGGAACACCGCGCGATCTTCGTCGCCCAGCTCGGAGATCTCGGCTTCGATGGCGGCGCAGATCGCCACCACCGGCGCGTTCTGCTTCTGCGCGTACTCGGTCAGGCGATCGAGCAAGGGATTGTCGGTGAAGCCGTCGTCGCTGACGTTGGCGACGAACATCGCCGGCTTGGCGGTGATGAAACCGAAGGACTTCAGCGAGAACAGCTCGTCCTTGTCCAGGCCCATCGAACGGATCGGCTGGCCGCCGTCCAGGTGCTTCTGGCAACGCTCGAGCAGGGCCACCAGCTTGGCGGCGTCCTTGTCGCCCGAGCGCGCGGTCTTGTTGTTGCGATGGATGGCTTTTTCGATGGTCTGCAGGTCGGCCAGCGCCAGCTCGGTCGAGATGACCTCGATGTCCGAGATCGGGTCGACGCGGCCGGCGACGTGGATGACGTTGTCGTCTTCGAAGCAGCGCACCACGTTGACGATGGCGTCGGTCTCGCGGATGTGCGACAGGAACTGGTTGCCCAGGCCTTCGCCCTGACTGGCGCCGGCCACCAGGCCGGCGATGTCGACGAACTCGACCACGGCCGGCACGACGCGCTCGGGCTTGACGATGTCGGCCAGCTGCTTGAGACGCGGATCCGGTACCTCGACCACGCCGACGTTGGGCTCGATGGTGCAGAAGGGATAGTTTTCGGCAGCGATGCCGGCGCGGGTCAGCGCGTTAAAGAGCGTCGATTTGCCGACGTTGGGCAGGCCGACGATGCCGCATTGCAATGCCATGGTGATCCTGTCTGAAGGGAATTCCAGTAATCCGCCAGTTTAACCGCTGGCAGGACGATGCCTGACGCGGCCTGGGGGTTGCGCATCACCCCGCCGCGCCGCTCCCCGCCAGCGAGATGATCAGATACACCAGCAGCAAGGGCCCGGCGTTGAAGAAACCGTGCAGCAGCATCGCATCGACGACGCCCGCCCGCACCCGCACCCAGCCCAGCACCAGGCCGGTCATCAGTTGCGGCAGCACCAGCAGCGGCATCAGCCAGTAAGGCGTGTCGTTGAGCGAGAAGTTGGCCAGGTGCAGACCGGCGAACGCCAGCGTGCACAGGTGGAACACCACCGGAAAGGCCCAGACGTAGCCGCGCAGCACCGGCCGCCAGCAGCGCCGCGGCGGCGTGTTGCGGCGCCCCTGCCAGATCGACAGCAGGATCGCCAGCGCGACCAGCAGGCCGGTCCACCAGCCGGGGCCCAGGAACAGCGCGACGCCGACCAGCGGCACGGTCCACAGCATCTGCACCGGCCGCCGCAGGCCATGCCGGAACAGCATCTCTTCGACGATCGGCGCCCACAGCAGCGCGGCCATCCACGGGATGTTGTCGACGTCCATGCGGTGCGCGGCGCCGCCCGAGCCGGCCGCGGCGATCGCCAGCGGGCCCAGCGCGAACAAATTGACCAGCCACAGGAAACCGGCCCAGCCCAGCAGGCGGCTGAACGAATACTGGCGCCGCCAGTCCGCGGCCAGCCCCGAGCCCAGCCGCTCGCGGCCAAAGCGCGGCGACAGACACGGCCGCCGCACATAGCGCAGGAACGCCCACAGTTCGTGGCGAAAGCGCAATTGGCGGCGCGAGGCGGCGGGATCAGGCGGGGTTGTCTGCATGCAGCTGGGCGACGGCGCGGTTGAAGTTGCCGTCGAGCAGCAGCGGCATGACGGCACGGCAGCGATCTATGACCGCGTCCAGCGCGGACTGTTCCTCGCGCCGCGGCGGATGCAGCACGAAGTCGGCCACCTGCTGCTGCAGGCCCAGCGTGCGCGGATGGCCGATGCCCAGCCGCAGTCGCCAGAAGGCCGGGCTGCCCAGCACGGCCTGGATGTCGCGCAGGCCGTTGTGGCCGGCGTGGCCACCGCCCTGCTTGAGCTTGACCTGGCCGGGCATGAGGTCGAGTTCGTCGTGCAGCACCAGCACCTGTTCGGGCACCAGCTTGTAGAACCGCGCCAATGCGCCGACGCTCTGCCCCGACCGGTTCATATAGGTCATGGGCTTGACGATCAACAGGTTGTCGGCGCCCAGGCGGGCCTTGGCGACGTGGCCGAAGAACGATTTTTCGAGCGCGAAGCTGGCGCGCAGGTCGCCGGCGATGCGGTCGGCCAGCCAGAAGCCGGCATTGTGGCGGGTGCGTTCGTAGTCGGATCCGGGATTGCCCAGTCCTACGACCAGGCGGATGGGAACAGCCATGAGAGCTCAGCTAGATAAACGGCGCGAAGGCGTCACTATAAGCCATCAAAAAACAAACCCCTGCCTCGCAAAAGACAGGGGTTTCGATCCGGCAGGCCCGATACCATCGGGCCCGTCGGCGACACGCGAGGCGTATCAGGCAGCCGGCTTGTCGCCTTCGCCTTCTTCGCCAGCGTCGTCGCTGACCGCGGCGGCCGGCAGCACGGCCGTGGCCACCACCGGGTTGGCGTCACCGCCGTGGGGCACGTAGGTCACGCCCTTGGGCAGCTTGATGTCGGAGACGTGGATCGAGTTACCGGTCTCGATGTTGCCCAGGTCGATTTCGATGAACTGGGGCAGGTCGCCCGGCAGGCAGCTGACTTCGATTTCGGTCACGATGTGGCTGATCATCGCGCTGCCCAGCTTGACGGCCGGCGAGTTCTCTTCGTTGACGAAGTGCAGCGGCACCTTGGTGTGCAGGGCCTGCTTGGCATCCACGCGCTGGAAGTCGATGTGCATGACTTGCTTCTTGTAGGCGTGCCATTGCACGTCGCGCAGCAGCACGTCTTGCGTACCCTTCTCGCCTTCGATCTGCATCTTCAGCACGGACGAGTGGAACTCTTCCTTGCGCAGTGCGTGATAGATGTCGTTGTGATCGACTTCGATGGAGAGGGGCTCGGCGGTGCCACCGTAGACGATGGCGGGCACACGGCCGGCGTGACGCAGGCGGCGGCTCGCACTCGATCCCTGCAGGGTACGCTTGGTTGCGTTGAAGTTCATGTAAAGCTCCGTACTGATAAGGGGCGGCACGAGGCCACCCGGGCTGACATGACGCACGACATTGCGCGTCATGGTTTTGCCGGCAGCCGCGACCAGCGGCCGGCAGGAAAAATCTGGATTCGCCCGCGCCGCAAGGCAGAACGGGACACGGGGCCACGCGGGCCCCGGGGATTACTCGACGAACAGCGAGCTGACCGACTCGGCGTTCGAGATGCGCATGATGGTTTCACCCAGCAGCGCGGCGCACGACAACTGGCGGATCTTGGCGCAGTTGCGGGCGTCTTCGGACAGCGGGATGCTGTCGGTGACCACCAGTTCGTCGAGCGACGAACCGGCGATGCGCTCGACGGCGCCACCGGACAGCACCGGGTGCGTGCAATACGCGTAGACCGCGCCGGCGCCACGCTCTTTGAGCGCCGCGGCGGCCTTGCACAGCGTGCCGGCGGTGTCGACCATGTCATCCATGATGATGCAGGTGCGGCCGTCGACCTCGCCGATGATGTTCATGACTTCGGACACGTTGGCCCGCGGGCGGCGCTTGTCGATGATGGCCAGGTCGGCCTCGAGCGGCTTGGCCAGCGCACGGGCGCGCACCACGCCGCCGATGTCCGGCGAGACCACGACGAGATCCTTGAGGTTCTTGCGCCAGATGTCGCCCAGCAGGATCGGACCGGCGTAGATGTTGTCCACCGGGATGTCGAAGAAACCCTGGATCTGGTCGGCGTGCAGGTCCATCGTCAGCACGCGGTCGACACCGACCACCTGCAGCATGTTGGCGACCACCTTGGCCGAGATCGACACGCGCGCCGAGCGCGGGCGGCGATCCTGGCGGGCGTAGCCGAAATACGGGATGGCGGCGGTGATGCGGCCGGCCGAGGCGCGACGCAGTGCGTCGACCATGACCATGACTTCCATCAGGTTGTCATTGGTGGGCGCACAGGTGGGCTGCAAAACGAAAACGTCCTTGCCGCGGACGTTTTCGTTGATCTCGACCATGACTTCACCGTCGGAGAAGCGACCGACGGTCATCTTCCCCAACGACATGTCCAGATGATTGACAACGTCCACCGCCAGACGCGTGTTGGCGGTGCCCGTAAAGATCATGAAGCTATCGTTGGTCATGATGATGCGGTGTAACTCCGGCGACCCAAATGAAAAAAGCTGTTGAACCGGTGCCACTCGTAACCAGGCAAGGTCAACAGCTTTTATTTATAGTGCCCTATTGGCGGTTGGCTGGGGAGGAAGGATTCGAACCTTCGCATGCCGGAATCAAAATCCGGTGCCTTAACCAGCTTGGCGACTCCCCAACTGCAACGAACTAATCAATCCAGTGCCGCAGCGGATGATCATCCAGACCGTCGCAGGCATGAACCTGCGCTATCGGACAACCCTCTTTTGCCTGCGGCCCCGATTGCGAGACCCGCATTTTAGCGGCGATTTCCGATTGTGCAAAAAGCGCTTCTGGCAGACCCGGATATTCGCCGAAAAGGCAGGCACCCGACCCCGACATACGCACCGCAACCCCCTGCTCACCCAGCCATTCTGCTGCTTGCCGCACTGGCGGATAGCGGCCAAAGACCACGGGCTCGAGATCGTTGCGTCCAAAAAAAGCTGGCGATTCTGACAAACCCACCTGCCGGCCACTGCTGCCAACTGATCGGTTTCCCACATCACCGAGCGCTTTTGTTTTCAGCACCTCGGAAAAGTCCGCTATTGTGATGAGTTTTGAATCGCGTGTCAACTCGGGGGCGGAAAAGATGCCAGCGGTCGGCACCGCAGCGTTGGGCTGCACGATCAGATAGGCGCGCGGCGCGAGCTCGACCGCGCTGAGCAGCTCGCCGATGCCCTGCGCGAAGGCCGGCTGGCCGAACACGAAGACCGGCACGTCGGCGCCCAGCGGCAAGGCCAGCTGCATCAGCTCGGCGCGCGACAGGCCGGTGTTCCACAAGCGGTTCAATGCAACCAGCGTGCTGGCCGCGTCGCTCGATCCGCCTCCCAGTCCGCCGCCGGCGGGGATACGTTTGTCGACCGAGATCTGCGCGCCCTGGCGGGTGCCGGTGGCCTGCTGCAAGGCGCGCGCCGCGCGCACGACCAGATCCTGCTCGGCCGGCACGCCGGGCAGGTCGGTGGCCCGGACAATGCGGCCATCGGCGCGCGCCTCGATATGCAGCGTGTCGGCCAGGCCGACAAAACGGAAGACCGTCTGCAGCAGGTGATAGCCGTCGGCGCGACGGCCGACGACGTGCAGGAACAGGTTGATCTTGGCGGGCGCCGGAATGTCGTACAGCGTCATGCAGGAACCCGGTGTCAGGAAGCGTCGACTACCAGCCGCACGACGATGCGCCGGCCACCTTCGCTGCGCTCGAGCACCAGCAGTTGCGGCCCGAGCAGGTCGTAGCGCGACAGCCGCGCGGCCCAGCCGCCCTGGCTGAACGCGATGGGCCGGCCCTGCTCGTCGCGCTCGACGTTCTGCGGTGCCGGCGCATCGGCCAGCCGGCCGCGCAGCCAGTCGCGCAGGCCGGCGACCGGGATGTCGCCGCCGAGCACGTCGGCGACCAGCGCATCGGGATCGGCGGCGGTGATGACTTCGCCATTGGCGCGCGTCAGCCGCGCGCCGCCGCGGTCGGCCTCGACCCGCGCCAGCGTCGATCCGAACGGGTTGGCCAGATCGAGCACCAGCCGGGCACCGGCATCGCGCCACGCGAAACCGCCCTGCACCGCTTCGGGCTGGGCATTGGGATCTTCGATGCGCAAGGCGAAGCGGCCGGTGCGCGAGAACGCGCTGGCCTGGTCGTCGCTGCCGTCAGCGACCGGCTTGGGGCTGGCGCAGGCCGCCAGCACGCCGCACATCAGGCACAGAAACGCGAGGCGCCACGACGACCATGACCGCAGCGCTGGCCTCACAGCTTGACACCCAGGCGGCGCACCGCCTCGTCGAGCATCTTGTTGTCGGCGTCCATGCCGGCGGCCTCGCGAAACAGCGCGGTGGCTTCGTCGCGGCGGCCCTGCGACCACAGGACTTCGGCCAGGTGGATGGCGATCTCGGCCTCGGGGCGCAGCGCGTAGGCGCGGCGCAGATGCTTTTCGGCCTCTTGCGGTTCGTTGAGCCGGAACTTGACCCAGCCCATGCTATCGAGGATGAAGGGATCGTCGGGCATCAGGCCCAGCGCATGCTCGATCAGCTTGAGCGCCTCGGGCAGGCGTTCGTTGCGGTCGGCCAGCGTGTAGCCCAGCGCGTTGTACGAGTGCGCGTGGTCCGGGTCGATGGCGATGACCTGGCGCAGCAGGCGCTCCATCTCGGCGACGTTGCCGGCGCGCTCTTGCAGCATGGCCAGTTCGTACTTGACGTCGACGGCATCGGGGTTGGCCTGATCGGCCTGACTCATCAAGGCGATCGCGTCGTCGAGCCGGCCGGCGTCGCGCAGCAGTTGCGCCTGCGCCAGCAGGCCCTGCAGCTCTTCGTCGGCGTCTTGCGGCTGGGCCGAATCGATCAGCGCCAGCGCTTCGTCGGTGCGGCCCTGCTGGGCGCGCAGCGCGGCCTGGCGCAGGCGCACCGAATACTGGATGGACGGGTCCTCGACGCGGTTGAGCACCTCGACCGCCTCGTCCAGATCGCCTTGGTCTTGCGCGATGCGCGACAACAACATATAGGCATCGGCCGACGCCGACACCGCGTCGGTCGAGCCCGGCGCGGTGCCGCTTTCGCGTTGCGCCTGCACGTCGACGAACTGCTGCAGCGCCTGGCGGGCCTGGTCGAGCCGCTTGGCGCGATACAGCACCTGCGCGCGGATGAACATCAGATCGAAATCCTCGGGCGCGCGGCGCGCCATCGCGTCGAGCTCGGCCAGCGCGGCTTCGTGATCGCCGCGGTCGGACAGTTGCGTGGCCAGCACCAGCCGCAGGCGCCGAGCGTCGGGATTGCGCTGCGTGAAGGCCCGCGCATCGGCCAGCGCGCGTTCGGGATCGTCGCGCAGCCCGTACTCGAGCACGCGCTGGGCGGCTTCTTCGGAGGCGGGCGCGACGCGCAGCGCGGCGCGCGCCTCGTCGGCGGCGCGCTGCGAATCACCGGCGGCCTGGGCCATGTCGGACAGCGCCAGGCGCGCCGGCAGCAGCTTGCGCACCGGCTCGCTGAGCGCCTGATCGAGGGTCACCAGCGCCTGGGCGCGGTCGCTCATGCGGCCCAGCACCGCCATCGCCTGCGCGATCGCGGCGGTCTTGTCGGGCGAGGCATCGATGCGTTTGCGCAGCGCCTCGGCCAGCCCCTGGGTCTGGCCGGCCGCGGCCGCTAGCGCCAGCTCGGTGGAACTGGCTTCCATGTCGTTGGGCGCCAGCAGCGCCCAGTAGCGCGCGGCGTCGAGCGCGCCGCTGAGATTGCCACCTGCCAGCGAGAATTCGAGCGCGCGGCGCGCCAGCCGCGGATCGCTGGTGTCACGCGCGAGTTCGAGCATGGTGGCGGCCGAGGTGCCGTAGACGCCACGCTGCGCGCCGATTTCGGACGCCAGGATGCGGAACAGGATGTCGGCCGACAGGCTGACTTCGGGCAGCTGCCCGGCGCGCAGACGGATCACCTCGGTCTCTTGGACGGGCTTTTTCTCGAGGACGCGCTGGGCCAGCAAAGGTTCGGCCGCGCTGGGCGCGGCCTGGACGGTATGCCCGGCACAGAGCGCGGCCAGGCTGACTAGCAGGGTACGGAACAATGGGGTCGGCTTCACGCGGCAAGCCATGCTTGATGGCACAATCGGAATCCCTAGGATCAACGTTTTCGATCTTAGCACCTGGGGTCCTCGCGCTTCATGCCTGAATTGCCAGAAGTTGAAACCACGCGGCGCGGCATCGCGCCACTGATGACGGGCCGCGCGCTCAGCCGCCTGACGGTGCACGAACGCCGGCTGCGCTGGCCGATCCCGGAGGGGCTGGACACGCTGCTGGCCGGCCGCACCGTGCTGGCCTGCGAGCGGCGCGGCAAGTACCTGCTGCTGCGTTTCGAGCACGGCGTGCTGATCGTGCATCTGGGCATGTCCGGCTCGCTGCGGCGGGTGGCGCCCGGCGAGTTCCTGCGCAAGCACGACCACGTCGAATGGGTGTTCCCCGACGCGACCTTCCGGCTGCACGATCCGCGCCGCTTCGGCGCGGTGCTGTGGCACGCGGCCGAGGACGGCCCGATCGAGGGCCATCCGCTGCTGGCCAGGCTCGGCATCGAACCCTTCGACCCGCGCTTCGGCGGCGCCTGGCTGCAGACCTGGTTCAAGGGCCGCAGCCAGGCGGTCAAGCAGGCGCTGCTGGCCGGCGACGCGGTGGTCGGCGTCGGCAACATCTACGCGTCCGAATCCCTGTTCCGCGCCCGCATCCATCCGGCCACGCCGGCCGGCCGCCTGTCGCTGCTGCGTTGCGAACGGCTGGCGCAGGCGGTGCGCGCCACGCTCGGTGACGCGCTCGATTCGGGCGGCAGCACGCTGCGCGACTACGTCAACAGCGACAGCGAGCCGGGCGCCTATTTCGACATCCACGCCGCGGTCTACGAACGCGGCGGCCTGCCCTGCAAGGTCTGCGCCACGCCGATCCGCCGGATCGTCCAGGGCCAGCGGGCCACGTATTACTGCCCGCGCTGCCAACGCGCCTGAGACCGACCTGACCATGGCGCCGCCCTGGCCGCCCACGGCGTGGCGGCGCCACGAACGGCCCTGTTGCGCATCGGTCATTCGTCTATAACGAACGGATTGCACAAAAACAAACCGGCGTTTATAGTTTTTGCCAGCCCGCCGCACCGGCGCGCCTGCCGCGCCGAGCCGCCCACAACAGCCAGGAGACACCCGCATGAGCAAACAATTCGCGTCGCAAGGCGATCTGTCGGACAAGGTCGTGTCGTTCGAGAAACTGTCGGACAACGCCTATGCCTACACCGCCGAGGGCGACCCCAACCTGGGCGTGATCATCGGCGACGACGCGGCGATGGTGATCGACACCCAGGCCACGCCGGCGATGGCGCAGGACGTGATCGCGCGCATCGCGCAGGTGACCGACAAGCCGGTCAAGTACATCCTGCTGTCGCACTATCACGCGGTGCGGGTGTTCGGCGCCTCGGCCTACCACGCACAGGAAATCATCGCCAGCCGCGATACCTACGACCTGATCGTCGAACGCGGCGAGCAGGACAAGGCCAGCGAGATCGGCCGCTTCCCGCGCCTGTTCCGCGACGTCGAGTCGATTCCGCCGGGCCTGACCTGGCCGACCATCACCTTCGAAGGCCAGATGACCGTCAACCTCGGCAATCTCGAGGTGCAGATCATGCAGGTCGGCCGCGGCCACACCAAGGGCGACACGATCGCCTGGCTGCCCGAGCAGCGCATCCTGTTCGCCGGCGACCTGGTCGAGTACGAATCGACGCCGTACTGCGGCGATGCCTATTTCCGCGACTGGCCGGTGACGCTCGATCGCCTGGCCGGGTTCGAGGCCGAGAAGCTGGTGCCCGGCCGCGGCCGCGCGCTGACCAGCGCCGCCGAGGTGCGCCAGGGCCTGGCCGGCACGCGGGCCTTCCTGACCGACCTGTACGGCGCGGTCAATCGGGCGGTGGCCGACGGCAAGGACCTGAAGACGCTGTACCGCGAGGTCTACGATTTCATGCGGCCGCGCTATCACGACTGGGTGATCTTCGAACACTGCATGCCCTTCGACGTGGCGCGCGCCTACGACGAGGCCACCGGCATCGACGACCCGCGCATCTGGACCGCCGACCGCGACCGCGAGATGTGGCAGCAGCTCGAAGGCTGAGCGCGGCGCCGGCCAGCGAGAAAAAAGAATCAGGACTGGAGGCAGCGGTGGGAGACGACAAACAAGGACAGGCGGGGCGCTATGCCTACCGCCGGCATGCCGACGCATCGGCCGCGGCACCGGTGCGACATCCGGTGGTGGTGGTCGGTGCCGGCCCGGTCGGCCTGACCGCGGCGCTGGACCTGGCGCGCCGCGGCGTGCCGGTGGTGCTGATCGACGAGGACGACAAGCTGTCGGTGGGCTCGCGGGCGATCTGTTTCGCCAAGCGCACGCTCGAGGTCTGGGACCGGCTGGGCGTGGGCCAGCGCATGCTCGACAAGGGCGTGTCGTGGCAGGTCGGCCGCATCTTCCTGGGCGAGCAGGAAGTCTGGCGTTTCGACCTGCTGCCCGAACCCGGCCACCAGCGGCCGGCCTTCATCAACCTGCAGCAATACCACGCCGAGGAATACCTGGTGCAGGCCTGCCTGGCCGAGCCGCTGCTGGACCTGCGCTGGCAGAGCCGGGTCATCGGCGTGACCCAGCAGGCCGACGGCGCGCTGCTGCAGGTGCAGACGCCGGACGGCGCCTACTCGTTGCAGGCCGACTGGGTGCTGGCCTGCGACGGCTCGCGCTCGCCGATGCGCGGGCTGCTGGGCCAGCAATCCAGTGGCCGGACCTTCCGCGACCGCTTCCTGATCGCCGACATCCGCATGCAGGCGCCGTTTCCGCCCGAGCGCTGGTTCTGGTTCGATCCGCCCTTCCATCCCGGCCAGTCGGTGCTGCTGCATCGCCAGCCGGACGACACCTGGCGCGTCGACTTCCAGCTGGGCTGGGACGCCGATCCGAAAGAGGCGGTCAAACCCGAGAACGTCGAGCCGCTGCTGCGCGCGCTGCTGGGCGCCGACACCGAGTTCGAGCTGGTGTGGGTCAGCGTCTATACCTTTGCCTGCGAACGCATGGCCGCGTTCCGCCATGGCCGCGTGATCTTCGCCGGCGACTCGGCGCACCGCGTCTCGCCGTTCGGCGCGCGCGGCGCCAACAGCGGTGTGCAGGACGCCGACAACCTGGCGTGGAAGCTGCAACGCGTGATCCGCGGCACGTCGCCCGCGCGCCTGCTCGACAGCTACACGCACGAGCGCGAGGCGGCCGCCGACGAGAACATCCGGCATTCGTCGCGTTCGACCGATTTCATCTCGCCCAAAAGCGAGATCAGCCTGCTGTTTCGCAATACCGTGCTGAAGCTGGCGCGCGAGCATGCGTTCGCGCGCACGCTGGTCAACAGCGGCCGGCTGTCGGCGCCGACGACCTATCACGCGTCGCCGCTGAACACGCCCGACGGCGAGCCGTTTGCCGGGACGGCGATGCCGGGCGCCTGCGCGCCGGACGCGCCGGTGACGGTGCAAGGCGACCCGGGCTGGTGGCTGCGGCAGCTGGACGGGCAGTTCGTGCTGGCGGTGTTCGTGGCCGCCGGCCAGCCGCTCGAGGGCGGTTGGCTGGACGGGCTGCGGGCCTTGAATGCCGAGCCTGACGGCGCACGGGTGCTGCTGGTCTGGCAGCGCGGCGACACGCGCGCCGAGACGGCCGACGGTGCCGCCGGCGGGCCTGCGGCGGGTGCCGGTGGGCCTGCGGCGGATGCCGGTGGGTCCACGGCCCAGGCCGCCGCGAGCGCCGCCGGCCTGCCCGGCGTGATCGACACCGACGGGCTGCTGGCGCGCCGCTACGACATGCAGGACGGCGGCGCCTATCTGATCCGGCCCGACCAGCACATCGCCGCGCGCTGGCGCGCCCCATCGCTGCCGGCGGTGCGCGCCGCGCTTGCCCGGGCGGCCTGCACCGCCGAGGAGACCGTATGCCTGAGCTGAACGTGGCGCCCAACCTCGCCGATCCCGACACCTTCTATGAATCGTTGATCCGCGCCCACGAAGGCCTGGCCACCGCGCAGAGCCATGCGATGAACGCGGCGCTGGTGCTGCTGCTGGCCAATCACGTGGGCGACGCGCAGGTGCTTCAGGACGCGCTGGCGCGGGCCCGGGCGCTGGCCGAAGCCGGATAGCCGAAACCCTGCACCAGCAGCTCGCGCAGCCACAGGCTGCCGGCGTCGCGCTGGAAGCGCCGGTGCCAGTAGAGATTGGTCTGCAAGGGCGGCACGCGCAGCGGCGGCGCCAGCGTGCGCAGGCCGAAATGCGGCGCGGCGCTGGCGGCGAGTTTTTCGGGCACGGTGGCCAGCAGGTCGGTGGTGCTGACGATATAAGGAACCGCCGAAAAATGCGGCACGCTGAAATGATCGGCCAGCGCCACGCCGGCGTCCTGCAAGGCCTGGTTGACCTGGCCGAACGGCGCCGCGTGCGAGACGATCAGGTGGCGCTGGGCGCGGAACGCGCGCGGCGTCATCTTTTCGCTGGCCTGCGGATGGCCCGCACGAAACAGCGTGACGTAGCCCTGCCGGAACAGCATGCGCTGCACGATCTCACCGCCCAGGCCTTCGAAGGCGCCGATGGCGAGGTCGGTGCCGCCGCTCTCAAGCGCGCGCTGCAGGTCCGGCCCGGCGACGCGCTGCGCGTCGATGCGCACGCCGGGCGCGCGCTGCGCGCAGATCTCCATCAGCGTGGGCATGAAATGGATCTCGCCGACGTCCGACAGCGCGATGCGAAAGCGCCGCTGGCTGGCGGCCGGATCGAAACCCTCGTCGGCATCGGCCAGGTTCGACAGCAGCCCGAGCGCCTCGGTGACCGGACCCGCCATGCGCTCGGCCATCGGCGTGGGCAGCATGCCCTGGCCGCAACGCACGAACAGGTCGTCGCCGAAGGCGGTGCGCAGCCGCCGCAGCGCATTGCTGACGGCCGGCTGCGACAGGTCGAGCTGGCGCGCCACCGCCGAGATGTTGCGCTGCGCGAGCAGGTGCTGGAACACCACCAGCAGGTTCAGGTCGAGTTGCCGCAAGTCGAGCATGGTCGCCCCAGTCATTCACAGAATTTATGGTTTGTATTTTTTCATTCGCATAGCCATATGTCACGCGATTGCGCACAATAAAGCCATACCAGGAGACATCCATGCCCCTCGACTATCTGTCCGGCTTCGGCAACAGCCACGCCACCGAAGCGCTGGCCGGCGCGCTGCCGCAAGGACAAAACTCGCCGCAGCGCTGCGCCCACGGCCTGTACGCCGAGCAGCTGTCCGGCACCGCCTTCACGGCGCCGCGCCACCTGAACCGCCGCAGCTGGCTGTACCGCATCCGTCCGGCCGCGGTGCACCAGCCCTTCGAGCCGTGGACCGGGCAGCAGCACTGGCTCAGCGACTTCGCCGCGGTACCGGTGTCGCCGCAGCAGTTGCGCTGGAGCCCGCTGCCCTGGCCTGAACACGGCGCCGACTTCATCGAGGGCATGCAGACCTGGGCCGGCAATGGCTCGCCCGACGAACAGGCCGGCAACGGCATCAATCTGTACACCGCCGACCGCGACATGCAGGGCCGCTATTTCTATGACGCCGATGCCGAACTGCTGATCGTGCCGCAAGAGGGCCGGCTGCGGCTGGCCACCGAGATGGGCGTGATCGAGCTCGAGCCGCAGGAGATCGCGGTGATCCCGCGCGGCATCCGTTTTGCGGTGACGCTGCCCGACGGCCGCGCGCGCGGCTACCTGCTCGAGAACTACGGCGCGCCGCTGTGCCTGCCGGAGCTGGGCCCGATCGGCTCGAACGGGCTGGCCAACGCGCGTGACTTCCTGGCGCCGGTGGCGGCCTACGAAGAAGACGAAGGCGACTTCGAACTGATCGCCAAGCTGGGCGGCCATTTCTGGCGCGCGGCGATCGGCCACTCGCCGCTGGACGTGGTGGCCTGGCACGGCACCCACTATCCCTACAAATACGACCTGCGGCGCTACAACGCGGTGGGCTCGATCACCTTCGATCACCCCGACCCGTCGATCTTCACGGTGCTGACCTCGCCGTCGGACACGCCGGGCACCGCCAACCTGGACTTCGCGGTGTTCGCGCCGCGCATCCTGGTGATGCAGAACACCTTCCGGCCGCCCTGGTTCCACCGCAACGTCGCCAGCGAATTCATGGGCCTGATCCACGGCGTCTACGACGCCAAGGCCGAAGGTTTCGCGCCCGGCGGCGCCAGCCTGCACAATTGCATGAGCGGCCACGGGCCGGACGCCGAGACCTTCGAGAAGGCCAGCGCCGCCGACACCACGCAGCCGCACGTGCTGACCGACACCATGGCCTTCATGTTCGAGACGCGCCGGGTGATCCGGCCGACCGCCGCGGCGCTGCAATCCCCGCAACGCCAGCCCGACTACTATCGCTGCTGGCAGGGCCTGAAGAAACATTTCAAGCCGCAATCATGAATCGCAGGCGGGGGTCGCGCAGCGCGTCGCCCCGCCCGCCATCCACTTGGCTGCGCGTCAGCACGACGATCCACCGCGCCGCGCCCCGCGCCGGCAACCGACCGAACCGCCCGGCATCCAGGCCCGGCCCACGATGGAATTTCCGCATGAGCACGCTGAACGAAACCCACGACATCTCCCTGCAAAGCTGGCTGGCCAGCGCCAACGATCCGGCCACGGATTTCCCGCCACAGAACCTGCCCTACGGCGTATTCCGCGAGTCCGGCGACGCCCGCTCGCCGTGGCGTCCCGGTGTCGCGCTGGGTGACCAGATCATCGACCTGGCCCGGCTGTCGCAGGCGCGGCCTTTCGACGGCCTGGCCGCCGAGGCACTGGATGCCTGCACCGGCGAGACGCTGAACCCGCTGATGGCGCTGAGCCCGGCCCACTGGTCGGCGCTGCGGCTGGCGCTGTCGCGCGCGGTGCGCAGCGGCAGCCCGCTGCAGCAGACCGTGCAGCAGGCGCTGGTGGCGCAGGACCAGGCGCAGATGGGCCTGCCGGCACGCATCGGCGACTACACCGACTTCTACATCTCGGTGCACCACGCCACCGCGATCGGCAAGCAGTTCCGCCCCGACAATCCGCTGCTGCCCAACTACAAGTGGGTGCCGATCGGCTATCACGGGCGCGCCTCGAGCATCGGCGTATCGGGCCAGGTGTTCCCGCGTCCTTGTGGCCAGACCCGGCCGGCCAACGAGGGCGAGACGCCTGCCTTCGGCCCGTGCAAGCGGCTCGACTACGAACTGGAGATGGGTGTGTTCGTCGGCGGCGGCAACGCGCAGGGCGAGCCGATCACGATCGACCAGGCCGGCCAGCACCTGTTCGGCATGTGCCTGCTCAACGACTGGTCGGCGCGCGACATCCAGGCCTGGGAATACCAGCCGCTGGGCCCTTTCCTGTCGAAGAACTTCGCCAGCACGATCTCGCCGTGGATCGTGACGCGCGAGGCGCTCGAGCCCTATCGCACGCCGTGGCAGCGCGATGCGGCCGATCCGCAGCCGCTGCCCTACCTGGACAGTGCCGCCAACCGCGCCGGCGGCGCCTACGACGTGCAGCTGCAGGTCTACCTGAGCACCGAGCAGTCGCGCGAGGCCGGCGCCGCGCCGGCGCTGCTGTCGGCCAGCAACCTGCGCCACGCCTACTGGAGCATGGCGCAGTTGCTGACGCATCACACCGTCAATGGCTGCAACCTGCAGGCCGGCGACCTGCTGGGCACCGGCACGCTGTCGGGCCCGGAACCCACCCAGACCGGCTCGCTGCTCGAACTGAACGGCGGCGGCAAGCAGCCGGTGCAACTGCCGTGGGGCCAGACGCGCACCTTCCTGGAAGACGGCGACGAAATCATCCTGAAGGCCCATTGCGAAGGGTCGGGCCGCCGCCGTCTCGGCTTCGGCCAGGCGAGCGGGCAGGTGCTGCCGGCGCGCGGCTGAGTCAGGACCAGCGCAGCGCGAAGCGCGTGCCGCGCTCGGGGCCCTCGGTGTCCGACGTCACGCTCAGGCGCCAGCCTTGCGCGTCGCAGACGCGCTTGGCGATCGCCAGCCCCAGGCCGCGGCGCGGCCCGTCGTGCAAGGCGGCATCGCGCAGCGCGCCGCTGTAGTAGCGCTCGAACACATACGGCAGGTCGGCCGCGGCAATGCCCGGCCCGTCGTCGCGGATGTCCAGGCCGTCATCATGCAGCGCGACGGTCAGCGTGGCCGGCGCCGCGTGTTCGATCGCATTGCGCACCAGGTTGCGCAGCACCATCAGCAAGGCGTAGCGGTCCAGTTCGACCACGCGTCCGGCCGGCACCCGATCCTGCAGCTGCAGGCCGGCGCGGCCGGCCGCCAGCGCCTGCACACGCCACGCGTCGTGCAGGCAATCGGCCAGCTCGACCGGCTCCCTGGTGCCGGCTTCGTCGCGCGCCAGCGCCTGCGCCGCCTGCAAGTCCGCGACCAGGTTGTCGATGCCCTGCAAGGTGCGCGCCAGGCGTTGCCGCGCTTCGGCCGACAGTTGCGGATCCAGCTGCAGCATCTCGATGTCGGTGCGTATCGCCGCCAGGGGTGTGCGCACTTCGTGGCTGAGATTGGCCGAGAACTCGCGCTCGCGCGCGACGGTGCGGTCCAGCCGATTCTGCAGCCGGTTGAAGGCCTCGATCAGGCGGCCGGCCTCGTCGTCGCGATCGACCGCCAGGTCTGGCGCGCCAGGCGCCCAGGTGGACATCTGCGCGGTCAGCCTGAGCATCGGCGCGACCGCCAGCCGCGCCACGCGCTGCGCGATCAGGTAGGCGCCCAGCGTGCAGGCCAGTCCGAGCAGCACGACGATCCAGCCGAATTCGTCGACCCGTTCCTCGTTGTCGGTGGCGTCGTAGGAAATCACCACCTGGCCCGAGGGTATCGGCCGCACCGAGACGTGCCAGACCACTTCATCGCTTTCGTACAGGTGCATGCCGGGCGCCAGATCGCGCAGCGGCGCCGGCAGGGCCTGCCGGTCCTGCGGCGTGTCGATGCGCCAGACCCGCATGGCCTGCCCCAGCGAGACCGGCCCGGGCCGCGAAAAATCGAGGTCGCCGCGGCCGATCTGCTGGACCACGCGTTCGCCCTCGGTGGCCAGGATGTCGTTGACCAGCGCGTCTTCCATCTGGTCGAAGGTCAGGTAGGCCAGCAGCGCGAGCATGGTCACGAACAGCGCGACCGTGCCGGTCAGCGCCCACACCACGCGCTGTGTCAACGCGCCCGACGCACGCGGGCCGCGCCCTGCCCCCTGCCGCCGGCTCAGCGCTGGCATGGCGGCTCGACCAGGCGCCAGCCGGTGCCGTGCACGGTCTCGATGCCGTCGAAGCCGGCTTCGGCCAAGGCGCGCCGCAGCAGGTGCATCTGGCTGCGCAAGGCGTCCGAGGACGGCGGCTCGCCGCCCCATAGCGCCGACTCGAACTCGGCGCGCGCGACCACGCTGCCGGCGTCGCGCGTGAGCAGGTCGACGAGTTGCAGCGAGCGGCGCGTCAGGTGCACCGGCGTGCCGCGCACGCAGACCACCCGCGTGCGCGGATCGAAACCGAGGCCGCAGAACTCGCGCGGCGCGGCGACCACGGTGCCCTGCGAACGATGCACCAGCGCGCGCAGGCGCGCCTCGACCTCGGCCAGCGCGAAGGGCTTGGTCAGGTAGTCGTCGGCGCCATGCGCGAAGCCGGCCAGCTTGTCGGAGAGCTGGTCGCGCGCGGTCAGCACCAGCACCGGCATCGCGCTGCCCAGTTCGTTGCGCAAGGCCTGCAGCACCGCGTGGCCGTCACGCGCCGGCAGGCCGACGTCCAGCACCATCACGTCGAAGACTTGCGCCTGCAGCCTCTGCACGGCCTGGCGGCCGTCGCAGGCCGCGTCCGGCACGAAGCCGCGCGCCTCGAGGTAGCCATAGAGATTGGCGGCGATGATCGGATCGTCCTCGGCGATCAGCACCCGCGGCCGCAGCGCATCCCTGCCCGGGGCCGTGTTCATGTCGGGCTCGCATCCCGCGCGGCGCCGGCGTCCGCCTGGCCGCGCGCGGCGGCCGGCTGCAGCAGCTTGCCGGGATTCATGATGCCCTGCGGATCGAGCGCGGCCTTGATCCGCTGCATCAGCGCCAGCTCGACGGCGCTCTTGTAGACCGGCAGTTCGTCGCGCTTGAGCTGGCCGACGCCGTGCTCGGCGCTGATCGAGCCGCCGTGCGCGTGCACGCTGTCGTGCACCAGCCGGTAGACCTGCGGCTGCAAGGCCAGCAGCTGCGCCTCGGTCTGCCGCGGCGCGCGCGCGACGTTGTAGTGCAGGTTGCCATCGCCCAGATGGCCGAACACCACGTTGCGCACGCCGGGGAAGTGCTGTTGCAGCAGCGCGTTGGTGGTCGCCACGAAACCGGCGATCCGCGAGGCCGGGATCGAGACGTCGTGCTTGATGCTCTTGCCGGTCTGCGCCTCGGCCAGCGGGATGCTTTCGCGCAGATGCCACAAGGCGTCGCTCTGCGCCTGGCTTTCGGCGATCACCGCGTCGCCCGCCAGGCCGGCCTCGATGGCCTGGCCCAGCACGGTCTCGAAGCGCTCGCGCGCATGCGCCTGGCTTTCGCTGTCCGAGACCTCGAGTAGCGCGAACCACGGGCTGGCCGCGGCCGCTCCGTCGAACGGCAGCCGCTGGGCCGGGAAGCAGGCCGAGACCTGCGCCAGCACGTCGGCGGCCATGACCTCGAAACCGGTCAGCGCCGGACCGAAGCCGGCGCGCGCCAGCCCCAGCAGCGCGACCGCCTGCTCGAGCCCGGGCAGCGCCAGCAGCGCGGTCGACTGCGCGACCGGCAGCGGATAGAGCTTGAAGGTCGCGGCGGTGATGACGCCCAGCGTGCCTTCGCTGCCAATGTAGAGATCGCGCAGGCTGTAGCCGGTGTTGTCCTTGCGCAGGCCGCGCAGGCCTTGCCAGAGTTCGCCCTGCGGCGTGACCACCTCGAGCCCCAGCGTCAGGTCGCGGGTATTGCCATAGCGCAGCACCTGCGTGCCGCCGGCGTTGGTGGCCAGGTTGCCGCCGACGGTGCACGAGCCTTCGGCCGCCAGGCTCAGCGCGAACAGCCGGCCGGCGTTCTGGCAGGCCTGCTGCACGGCCTGCAGCACGCAGCCGGCCTCGACCGTGATGGTGTCGTTGGCGGCGTCGATCTCGCGGATCCGGTCGAGCCGGCGCAGCGACAGCAGCAGCGCGGCGCCGCTGGCGTCGGGCGTGGCGCCGCCGCACAGGCCGGTGTTGCCGCCCTGCGGCACGATGGCCACGCCATGCCGCGCGCACAAGGCCACGACCTGCGCCACCTGCTGCGCATCGGCCGGCCGCGCCACCGCCAGCGCGTCGCCACGGTATCGGCCACGCCAGTCGACCAGATAGGATTCGGCATCGGCACCGGTCAGCACATGCGGGTCGCCCAACAGGGCCCGGAGATCGGTCAGGAACATGGCAAGCACACCGTGCAAAGGGAAGACAGCATTTTAGGAGCGCGCCGCGCCGCACGGCGACGACACAAGCCGAATCAAACCGTAACATTACCGGCGCGCGGCAGCAGTACAGCCTTAACAATCGCTGAATAAGGTTGTCGTCTCTTTCCACCCCAAGACAGGCCGATCCGTGACGCTTCGATCCTTTTGCCTTGCCCTGGCGACCGCACTGCCGATAGTGCTGGCCGCGTGTTCCTCGTCGGACGACGACCACAACGACGACACCGGCGCGCCGACGCCGGAGCAGCCCGGCGAGCCCGGCGAACCCGGCCCGGGCGAGCCCGGCACGCCGCAGCCGGCCGTGCTGCTGGATGAAAGCTTCGACGGCGCGACCCTGCCCGAGGGCTGGCGTCAGGTCAGCGGCCTGGTGCAGAGCGTCACGGTGCGCGATGGCAGCCTGGTCATCGACGGCACCTACAACAACAGTCTGGGCACCGGCGTGGCGCTGCCGCCCGCGCTGGCCGAGCACGGCAACTATCGCGTCGACATGCAGTTCACGATCCTGTCGGCCAACAACACCGGCCGCTGGGCCAGCCTGATGTACCGCACCTCGGCCAGCGACAACCTCGAGCCCTACTACCAGATGGCGGTGCGCCAGAACGCCACCGCGTCCAACGGCACCGAGCTGGCCTGGCGCGAGAATGGCGGCTGGACGGTGCCCTACACCGCGGCGTTCGGCGAAAACCTGGATCCCGGCAAGACCTACACGATGACGCTGCTGGTGCATGGCAGCCGCGCGCAACAGTACCTGGACGGCCAGTTGCTGCATGACGCCGAGCTGAGCGAGACGCACCTGCGCGGCGGCCTGGCGGTGCAGACTGCCGGCGCGGTGCTGCGGGTCGACCAGATCACCGTCAAGGAGCAGCTCGAGCCGCTGCCCAGCCTGGGCGACGTCTACGACGCCCCCGAACCCGCGACCGGCGCGGCGATGGCGCCGACGCTGGTGGGCAGCTACACCAGCAATCCCGCCGACGCGCAGGGCGCCAGCAACCTGCTGCTGCGCCTGGATGCCGGCCTGAACCTGCAGAGCGACAGCGGCGAAAGCGCCGGCACGCTGGCGCAGTGGCTGGACCGTCCCGAAGGCCATGCGATCCCGGTGCTGCGCATCGCCGATGGCGCGACCATCGATGCGCTGGTGCCGCTGGCGCAGGCCCGCAACCTGATCGACCTGACGCTGGTGTCGGCCGATGCGCAGTTGCTGGCCCAGGCCCGCGAAAAGCTGCCGCGCCTGCGCACCGCGCTGGACTTCACCAGCGCCGGACTGGCCGCTACGCCGGCCGATCTGCTGACCGTGGTGCAGGCCACCAACCGCTCGGGCAGCAAGATCGCGATCCTGCCGCCGGCGCTGCTGGACCGCGACAGCGTGGCCTACCTGCAGCGCATGCTGGTCACCGTCTGGGCCGGCGCCGTCGACACGCCGGCCACGCCGGCGCAGGCCGCCGCGGTGTTGACCAGCGGCGTCAACGGCATCGTCACGACGCAGGTGCAGGCCTATGCCGAGCTGCTGGCCAGGCTGCCTGAAGGCACGCTGCTGCGCAAGCCGCTGGTGGTGGGCCATCGCGGCGTGCCGTCGCTGGTGGACGAGAACACGCTCGAAGGCGCCATCCGCGCCTACGAGCTGGGCGCCGACGCGATCGAATCGGACATCTACGTCAGCAGCGACGGCCACGTGGTCGTGATGCACGACGAGACCGTCGACCGCACCACCAACGGCACCGGCCGCATCGAGGCGATGACGCTGGCGCAGATCCAGGCGCTGTCGACCATCAACCATGGCCATCGGGTGCCGACGCTGGGCGAGTTCTTCGCCGAGTTCAAGGGCAAGCCGGTCACGCAGTTCGTCGAGATCAAGACCAGCAACCCGGCGGTCATCGAACCGCTGCGCGCGCTGATCGAACAGCACGGCGTGCAGGACCAGGTGATCTTCATCTCGTTCGTGCGCGACCAGCTGATGCGTGCGCGCGAGGCCATGCCCGAGGTGTCGGCGGGCTTCCTGACCGACGTGCCGACCGGCGCCAATCCGAATCGCATCGTGCGCCAGATACTGACCCACACGCAGGCGCTGTCCTCGACCTTCAACCCGAGCTTCAATGGCCTGACGCCGGCCATCCTGGAAGCGGCCAAGCATCGCGGCACGACGTTCTGGCCGTGGACCTACCGCGACCAGGCCATCGCCCGCCAGCACTACCAGGTGGGCACGCACGGGCTGACGACCGACTACGCGCAGTGGTTCAGCGGCTATGCCGCGCGCGTGACGCTGCCGGCACGCCAGACCGTGGCGCCCGGCGCGCTGACGCTGACCGCCGCGGTGCAGGCGCAGGACGGCACGGCCGCCAACGCCGCGCTGACGCGCTTCGTGGTGGTGGAAGGCAACGCGCCGCATACCTTGTCCGAGACCGGCGCGCTGCAGCTGACCGGCCCCGGCCAGCTGGTGGTGCTGGGTCTGCACAGCCATGAGATGGGCGGTGGCGCTAGCTACACGATCGTGTCGAACCCGATCGCGCTGACGGTGCGCTGACGGCGCATGGACGGGCCCTGCAAGTCAGGGCCCGTCGTATTTCCTTACACAAAATCCGCTCGGGCCGGTCCAAAACCGAAGACATTAACGTCGTCCCACCATCGCGATCCCGCCCCCCGGATGAAGCAAGCCGAGCTGCTGGTCTATCGAGACGACACGCTGACGATGACGCTCGGCGCGCAGGTGCACGTCGTGCGCAGCGACCAGATCGAGCGTATCGACCTGTGCGTGATGGCGCTGCCCGAACAGGGCGACGAAACCTTCCATATCCTCTACGTCGGGCCGCGCTTCTGGCTGGTCGGCCCATTCGCCGACGGCGGCCTGACGGCGATGTCCGAGCTGCTGCGCCGCCACCCCGAGATCCCCACCCGCCCGGCCACGGTGCTCAAGCTGCCGTGGAAGCTGCGCGAGTCGGGCCTGCTGGGCCTGCGTCTGTTTCCGATCGCGCGCCTGGGCGTGTTCCCGCTGGACGATCTTCCTGACCTGGATACCGGAGAGCCCCGTGTCCCAATTTGACCTGTGCGGCAACGTCAGCCAGCACCCGGCGCCCTGGCGCGGCCCGCCCTACAAGCTGCCCGACGAGTTCGAGCTGATGCTGCCGGTCTCGGACAGCCAGCAGGCCGCCGACTTCGTCGAAGGCCTGGGCGGCGGCACGATCGGTGCCGGCCGCGCGATGCAGCAGATCGGCGTGGACGCGCCGATCCTGCGCGCGCAGTACAAACGTGCGATCGAATCGATGGCGCAGGAAGTGCAGCGCCGCCTGGCGGCCGGCGACAGCGCCGAAAGCATCGCACGCTGGGCCTCGACCGAACGCAACCGGATCATCGCGCAGTTCCGCGCCGGCTCGCCGTGGAGCGCGCAGCTGATCTATACCTTCCGTGACTGGCGCAAGTACGGCCCGGGCGGCCGCACCTGGGAAAACATCGTCGCGCGGGCCGAGGGCAAGCCCGGCTATCCCGGTCCGCAGCAGCTCTACACCGACATCGTCGAAGGCGCGGCGCGTTCGAACGCGCCGGTCAACCGGGCCGCCATGCAGGGCGCGGAGTTCCTGCGCCAGGGCGGCAAGGTGGTGATCGTGGTCGGCGTGGCCGCCACCGCGGCGCGCATCTGGCAGGCCAGCGACGCCGAGCTGCCGCGCCTGCTGGCGCAGGAGTCCGGCGCGCTGGCCGGCGGCTTCCTGGGCGCACGGCTGGCGATCGGCGGCTGCATCGTGTTCGGCATCGCCACCTCGGGGTGGGGCCTGCTGGCCTGCGGCGTAGTCGGCGGCGCCGGCGGCGGCCTGCTGGGCGCGGCGGCCGGCGATGCCACGGCCGACGGCCTGGGCTTCTCGGACATCGGCGACGACGAGATCCAGGACGTGGTCATCGAGATCCCGGCCGACCGGATCTACGCCGACGTCAGCCACTGCCGCAGCATCCCGCTGCTGCGCTAGGCGGCTGCGCCGACGGCGCGCGCGGCCCCAGCCCAGACCGGCCCACACCGGCTCATACCCGCCCCGGCCAAGCCGACCCGTACCGGCCCATACCGGCCCGGCCCCGCGTGGCTCAGACCGACAGATGGCGCCGCACGTCCTCGCCGTCCATCTGCGCCTGGGTGCCGCGCGCCACCACCTCGCCGCGCGACAGCACGACGAACTCGTCGGCCAGCTCACGGGCGAAGTCGAAGTATTGCTCGCACAGCAGCACGGCGATGTCGCCACGCTCGCGCAGCAGCCGCACGACCCGGCCGATGTCCTTGATGATCGACGGCTGGATGCCTTCGGTCGGCTCGTCCAGGATGATCAGCCGCGGCCGCTGCACCAGCGCCCGCGCGATCGCCAGCTGTTGCTGCTGGCCGCCCGACAGGTCGCCGCCGCGCCGCCGCAGCATGGTCTTGAGCACCGGGAACAGATCGTAGATCTCGCCGGCGATGTGGCGCGCCTGCCGGCCCGGCAGCGTCGCCATGCCCATGACGATGTTTTCCTCGACCGTCAGCCGCGCGAAGATATCGCGTCCCTGCGGCACGTAGGCCAGGCCCAGCGCGGCGCGCTGGTGCGGCGCCAGCCGCGTGATGTCGCGGCCCTCGAAGCTGACGCTGCCGCGCGCGACCGGCAGCACGCCCATCAGGCATTTGAGCAGCGTGGTCTTGCCCACGCCGTTGCGGCCCAGCAGCGCCATGCACTGGCCCGCCTGGACCGACATCGAGACGCCGCGCAAGGTGTGGCTGCCGCCGTAGTATTGGTCGATGGCTTTGACGTCGAGCATTTTTCAGCGCCCCAGATAGACTTCGATCACACGCGGGTCGGCCTGCACCTGCGCCATGCTGCCCTCGGCCAGCACCGAGCCTTCGTGCAGCACCGTCACCTTGCCCTGGCCGGCGATCGCGGTGACGAAGTCCATGTCGTGCTCGACCACCACCAGCGAATGTTTGCCGCGCAGCTCGTTGAACAGCTCGCCGGTGCGCTCGGTCTCGGCGTCGGTCATGCCCGCCACCGGCTCGTCCAGCAACAGCAGCAGCGGCTGCTGCATCAGCAGCATGCCGATCTCCAGCCATTGCTTCTGGCCGTGGCGCAGCGAGCCGGCCTGGCGGTGGCGGTGGGGGCCCAGGCGGATGATGCCGAGAAGCTCCTCGAGCCGATCGCGAGCCGTCGGCCCCTCGTGCCCGAACAGAGCCTGCCCCGGCCCGCGGCGGCCGACGAGCGCCAGGTCGAGGTTGTCGAGAACGGAGAGTTTCTCGAACACCGTCGGTTTCTGGAACTTCCGGCCGATGCCGAGCTGGGCGATCGACGCCTCGTCCATTCGGGTCAGATCGACGCTTCCGTCGAAATAGATCTCGCCGGAGTCGGGCTTGGTCTTGCCCGTGACCACGTCCATCATCGTGGTCTTGCCGGCGCCATTGGGGCCGATGATCGCCCGCATCTCGCCCGCCTCGACCACCAGCGACAGTTCGTTGAGGGCCTTGAAGCCGTCGAAGGAGACTGACACGCCATCGAGGTAGAGGACCGAGTTTCTCGCCTTCTCGTTCATCGCCCTACTCCGCCGCCGACGGCTTGAGCTCGCCACCCGGCGGTCCATCGGACTCGGTGGGCGCGATGCCCGATTCCGCCGCGGCGGAACTGCGCCGCTGGCTCAGCGCCGACCAGCCCTCGCCGATGGTGCCGACGATGCCCTTCGGCAGGAACAGCGTCACGGCGATGAAGAGCCCGCCAAGCGCGAACAGCCAGTACGGCGCGAGCGCGCCGGTCGTGAACCATGTCTTGGCGAAGTTGACGACGATGGCGCCGACGATCGGCCCGACCAGCACGGCGCGGCCGCCGACCGCTGCCCACACCACGACCTCGATCGAGTTCTCCGGTGCGAATTCGCCGGGATTAATGATGCCGACCTGGGGGACGTAGAGGGCTCCGGCGATGCCGGCCATGCAGGCCGAGACCGTCCAGATGACCAGCTTGTAGTTCTCCACCCGGTAGCCCAGGAAGCGCGTCCGGCTCTCGGCGTCCCGGACTGCGACCAGGACCTTGCCGAAGCGCGAGGCGACGATCCCCTTGCTGATGATGAAGGCGATCGCAAGCACCAGTGCGGTGGTGGCGAACAGCGCCGCGCGCGTCTCGGGCGCCTGGATGTTGAACCCGAGGATATCCTTGAAGTCGGTGAGGCCATTATTGCCGCCGAAGCCGAAGTCGTTCCGGAAGAAGGCGAGCAGCAGCGCAAAGGTCATCGCCTGGGTGATGATCGAGAAGTAGACGCCCGTCACGCGGCTGCGGAACGCGCACCAGCCGAAGACGAAGGCCAGCGCCCCCGGCACCAGCACCACCATCAGCACCGCGTAGCCGAAGCTGTCGAACCCCCACCACGCGACAGGCAGTTCCTTCCAGTTCAGGAAGACCATGAAGTCCGGCAGGTCGGGATTCCCGTAGACGCCGCGGCTGCCGATCTGGCGCATGAGGTACATGCCGATCGCATAGCCGCCGAGCGCGAAGAACGCACCGTGACCGAGCGAAAGGATGCCGGCGAAGCCCCAGATGAGGCCCACCGACATCGCGAGCAGCGCGTAGCTCAGGTACTTGCCGAGGAGCGGGACGACATGGGCCGGCACGTGGAAGGGGCTGCCCGGCGCGACCCACAGGTTGAGGGCCGGCACGAGCACCGCGA
>JAEZBO010000216.1 GCA_023427085.1 Pseudomonadota bacterium | reverse complement strand
TCGGAAGCCATCACTGCACTACCCTTTCGGCCCCGCCGCCTGCATCTGATTTATGACAATTCAGTTGCGTGAGCAGCGAAGGGGGCGAACTATAGCACGGCTTTTTTGGGGCGTGCAAGTCGACTGGGAAAAGACGGCGGGAAACGGGACGAATATCGCAGGAATCGGCAGGAAAACTTCCAGTGCACTACAGAGGAAGTGCTTGAAAGATATCGGTTAATGGTTCAACCAGGCTCGAAATTGCTGCGCTGATAATTTTTTTGGCACGCCTGGGTAGCCTCCTCTCGTAGATGCCAGTCGAATGGAGGCCGCCCTATAGACATCCCCCTAGAGAGGGTTCCGCTACGTAGGCTTCCGCCAAAAGCGGCCTCCCGTTGGAAAGCCTCGCTTACAGCGGCTCGCCTTTTAGATCTCCCTATAGGAGTACTCCTATAGCGGCTCTCCTATAGAAGCTCTCCTACAGAAGCTCTCCTATAGAGGTTCTCCTATGGAGGTTCTCCTATGGAGGTTCTCCTATGGAGGTTCTTCTATGGAGGTTCTCCTGTAGAACTAGTCTGTAGACGGACTCCTATAGAGGTTCTCCTAGGGAAGCCCCCATAGACACCCCTCCTATATGGAAGCATCGGCACGCAAGCCCACCCCATCCATACATTGGCAATCTCTCCGCTGTAGAACCCCTCAGAGAGACACGGCAGCGGCCCGACGCCAGCGCCGCAGACGACCACCCCGCGCGCCGCTCTATCTAGGCGATCGCCAGTTCGCCACGCTCCTTGATCTTCTGCAGCGCGAAGCTCGAGCGCATATCGACCACCGACGGATGCTGCATCAGCGTGTTCATCGAGAAGTGGGAAAAGTGCGCCAGGTCGCGTACCTGCACCCGCAGCAGATAGTCCATGTCGCCAGTCATCGCATAGCAGGCCACCACTTCCGGCCACAGCTGCACGTCGCGGCGAAACGCCGCCATTGGCTCATGGCCGCTGCCGCTGTGCTTGCGCAAGCGGATGTTGACGTAAGCGACCAGGCTCAAGCCAACCTTTTCGGCATCGAGCACGGCGACGTATCGCTGGATGATGCCGCTGGCCTCGAGCCGCTTGACCCGGCGCAGACAGGGGCTGGGCGACAGCGAGACGCGCTCGGCGAGTTCCTGGTTGCTGAGGCGGCCGTCGCGCTGCAATTCGTCGAGTATGCGTCGATCTGTCCTGTCCAATTCATATCCCATCTTCTGATGCCCCAGGTATCGATATTTGCACAATATTATTGCTCGTTATTGCCGCCAGAGGGTTCAGAACGCAATTGCCTGCCCTGCCTCATTACTTAGAATGTGTCGACGATGGCGTGCCGCAGCCGTGGCGCCGCCTGCAACCCGACACAAGAGGCAGACATGAGCGAGACATTCCAGACCTGGGACAACCCGATGGGCACGGCCGGCTTCGAATTCATCGAATACACGGCGCCCGATCCCGAAGCGCTGGGCAAGGTTTTCGAATCGCTGGGCTTCAAGGCGATTGCCCGCCATCGCCACAAGCGCGTGACGCTGTATCGCCAGGGCGGCATCAACTTCCTGATCAACGCCGAGCCGGATTCGTTCGCGCAGCGCTTCGCGCGGCTGCATGGCCCGTCGATCTGTGCGATCGCGTTCCGCGTCGACGATGCCGCCAAGGCCTATAAGCGCGCGCTCGAACTGGGCGCCTGGGGCTTCGACTCGGGCAGCGGCCCGATGGAACTGAACATTCCGGCCATCAAGGGCATCGGCGACTCGCTGATCTACCTGGTCGACCGCTGGCGCGGCAAGAACGGCCATGGCGGCATTGGCGACATCAGCATCTATGACGTGGATTTCGAGCCGATCGCCACCGACACCGCGCGCAGCGACATGGACCATGCCGGCGCCGGGCTGTCGATCGTCGATCACCTGACCCACAACGTGCACAAGGGTCGGATGGCAGAATGGGCCGAGTTCTACGAGCGCCTGTTCAACTTCCGTGAGGTGCGCTACTTCGATATCGAAGGCAAGGTGACCGGCGTGAAGTCCAAGGCCATGACCTCGCCTTGCGGCATGATCCGCATCCCGATCAACGAGGAAGGCACCGAGGAAAAAGGCCAGATCCAGGAATACCTGGACCTGTACCGCGGCGAGGGCATCCAGCACATCGCGCTGGGCACCGACAACATCTACGAGACGGTCGAGGCCTTGCGCGCGACCGGCCTGAAGTTCCTGGACACGCCCGAGACCTATTACGAGCTGCTCGAGCGCCGGCTGCCGGGACACCGTGAGGACACGCCGCGCCTGTACCAGAACCGCATCCTGCTGGACGGCGCGCCCGATGGTGGCCTGCTGCTGCAGATCTTCACCGAGAACCAGATCGGCCCGATCTTCTTCGAGATCATCCAGCGCAAGGGCAACGACGGGTTCGGCGAGGGCAACTTCAAGGCCCTGTTCGAATCGATCGAACTGGACCAGATGCGCCGCGGCGTGCTCAAGACCGTGGAATAGCGGTCTGGCGGCCGCCGTCCGCGCGCGCTGTGCCGCCGCGGCCAGTGCTCTCGACGGTGGCCAATTGCTGGCCGCGGCACCGTCGCGGCTGGCCGCTACGCGGTAGCAGCGGCGGCGACTAGCGCCACTGGCGCCACTGGCGCCACTAGCGCCACTAGCGCGCCAGCTTGTCGGCGAACTGCTTGCGCAGCTTGGCGACCTTGGGCGCGATGACGAACTGGCAGTAGCCCTGCTGCGGATGGCGGGCGAAGTAGTCCTCGTGATAGGACTCGGCCGGCCAGAACCTGGCTGGCGGCAGCAGCTGCGTGACGATCGGGGCGCCAAAGACCTGTTCGCGCTCGAGCCCGTCGATCACCGACTGCGCAACCTGCTGCTGTTCGGCGTCCTGCCAGAAGATGGCCGAACGATACTGCGGACCGACGTCGTTGCCCTGGCGATCCTGCGTGGTCGGGTCGTGCGTGGCGAAGAAGACCTGCAACAGGTCGGCATACGAGACCTGGGCCGGATCGAACTCGACCCGCGCCACTTCGATATGGCCGGTATGGCCATCGCAGACCTGCTCGTAGTTGGGATTGTCGACATGGCCGCCGGCATAACCGGAGGTCACCGACAGGACGCCGCGCAAAGGTTTGAAGACGGCCTCGACGCACCAGAAACAGCCGCCGCCCAGGACGGCGAATTGGCTGGACGAAGTCGTGGCGGACGTTGCGCTCATCAGAGGCTCCCGGAGACGACGGGCCGAACCGGCCCGTACCTGCCGTTAGCATACAGGCAGCGCCGCGGCCGGGGCGCAACAGGCGCATGGCCCGGTGTCGCAACCCGAAGGAGTTTGCCGCGCCAGCCAGGCGCAGCGCGCCGGCTTCGAGCGCTGCGATATCCGGCCGCCGCGCGCTATCGAGAACCACGATCTACCGGCAATCGCGAGTCGCGCAGCCGCCGAGCACTGCAATACCGGCTGCGCCGCGCGGCGCCGCCAGGCCTCAAGGCTTGCCGGATTCCGCTGGCGGCGACTTGTCGCCCAGCGACAGGATCCAGCTGGCCAGGTCCTTGGCCTCCTGCTCGTCGACTTGCGGCTGCGCCGGCATCGGGATCGCGCCCCAGCGGCCGCGGCCGCCGTGGCGGATCGCCTTGGCCAGGTAATCCTGCGCACCCTCGGTGCCGGCGAACCGTTCACCGACGGCCCGGAACGACGGCCCGACCCGCTTGGCATCGACCTGATGGCAGGCCAGGCACTGATTGGCCTTGGCCAAGGCCTGGCCTTCGAGCGTCTGCGCGGCGGCGGGCAGCGCCAGGCACCACAGCGCCGCCGCCAGTCCCGCTCTATTCATCGAAGGCGTCCGTGACCGCGCCCCGGCTGGCCGTGCTGGCCAGCTTGCCGAACTTGGCCAGCACGCCACGCGTGTAGCGCGCCTCGGGCTGCTTCCAGTTGGCGCGGCGACGCTCGATTTCCTGCTCGTCGACGTTCAGCTGCAGCAGCAGCTTGGTGGCGTCGATGGTGACCGAGTCGCCTTCCTGGATCAGGCCGATCGGGCCGCCCACGTAGGCTTCGGGCGCCACGTGACCGACCACCATGCCCCAGGTGCCGCCCGAGAAACGGCCGTCGGTGATCAGTCCGACCGTCTCGCCCAGGCCCTGGCCGATCAGCGCCGCCGTGGGCGCCAGCATTTCGCGCATGCCGGGGCCGCCCTTGGGGCCTTCGTAGCGGATCACGACCACGTCGCCATGGACGATCTTGCGGTCCATGATGGCGCTCATCGCGGCGTCCTCGGAATCGAACACGCGGGCCGGGCCGGTGATGGCGGGATTCTTCAGGCCGGTGATCTTGGCGACGCAGCCTTCGGGCGACAGATTGCCCTTGAGGATCGCCAGGTGGCCCTGCTTGTACAGCGGCTTGTCGATCGGACGGATGACGTCCTGGTCGGCACGCGGCGTGGCCGGGATATCGGCCAGCGTTTCGGCAATGGTCTTGCCGGTGATGGTCATGCAGTCGCCATGCAGCAGGCCGGCCTCGAGCAGGATCTTCATGACCTGCGGGATGCCGCCGGCGCGATGCAGGTCGACGGCCAGGTACTTGCCCGAGGGCTTGAGTTCGCAGATGACCGGCACGCGCTGGCGGATGCGCTCGAAGTCGTCGATGGTCCATTCGACTTCGGCGGCGTGGGCGATGGCCAAAAAGTGCAGCACCGCGTTGGTCGAGCCGCCGGTGGCCATGATGACCGAGACGGCGTTTTCGATCGACTTGCGGGTGATGAGGTCGCGCGGGCGGATGTTCTTCTTGACCGCCTCGACCAGCACGCGCGCCGATTCGGCCGCCGAGTCGGCCTTCTCGGCATCGACGTTGGCCATCGTGCTCGAGTACGGCAGGCTCAGGCCCAGCACCTCGAAGGCCGAGCTCATGGTGTTGGCGGTGTACATGCCACCGCAGGAGCCCGGGCCGGGAATCGAGCTCTGCTCGATCTGCTTGAATTCTTCTTCGTCCATGCGGCCCATGGTGAACTCGCCGACGGCCTCGAACACCGAGACGATGTTCATGTCCTTGCCCTTGTGGCGTCCGGGCTTGATGGTGCCGCCATAGACATAGATGCTGGGCACGTTGGTGCGCGCCATCGCGATCATGCCACCGGGCATGTTCTTGTCGCAGCCGCCGATGACGACCACGCCGTCCATCCATTGGCCTTGCACGGCCGTCTCGATGCAGTCGGCGATGACCTCGCGCGAGATCAGCGAGTACTTCATGCCTTCGGTGCCCATCGACATGCCGTCGGAGATGGTCGGCGTGCCGAACACCTGCGGGTTGCCGCCGGCTTCGCGCACGGCGTCGATGGCACGATCGGCCAGGACCTGCAGGCCGCTGTTACAGGGAGTGATGGTGGAATGCCCGTTCGCCACACCGATCATGGGCTTGTCGAAGTCTTTTTCGGTGTAACCCAGCGCGTAGTACATGGCGCGGTTGGGCGCCCGGGCGACGCCGTGGGTAATGTTGCGTGAACGTTCGTTATGCGGCATTTGTCTCTTTCCTTCGTAATTGCAAGCAGACCGTTGGACATCATGGACGGCGGTTATTATCGGTCATCTTTTTTCTTCTTGCCTGGCGGCCATGCTCAGATACCCCGAATTCGACCCGATCGCGTTGCAGGTCGGCCCTCTCGCCATCCATTGGTACGGCCTGATGTACCTGCTGGGATTTGCACTGGCCTGGTTGCTGGGCCGCTGGCGGATCCGCGCCGGCAAGACCCATCTGACCATGCGCGATCTCGAGGACATCATCTTCTTCGGCGTGCTGGGCGTGATCCTGGGCGGCCGGCTGGGCTACGTGCTGTTCTACAAGCCGGCCTACTACCTGAGCCATCCGCTCGAGATCTTCTATCTGTGGGAAGGCGGCATGGCCTTCCACGGCGGCCTGATCGGCGTGATCGTGATGCTGTACGTGTTCGCGCGCAAGCGCGGCTACCGCTTCCTGGAAGTGGGCGACTTCGTGGCGCCGCTGATTCCGCTGGCGCTGGCGGCGGGCCGCATGGGCAACTTCATCAATGGCGAGCTGTGGGGCCGACCGACCGACGTGCCCTGGGGCATGGTGTTTCCGCAAAGCGGCGACGGCATCGCGCGCCATCCCTCGCAGCTGTACCAGATGGGGCTCGAAGGCCTGCTGCTGTTCGTGATCGTGTGGATCTTCGCGCACCGCTCGCGGCCGGTCGGCCAGGTGAGCGCGGTGTTTTTGATGGGCTACGGGTTCTTCCGCTTCGTCGTGGAGTTCACCCGCGAGCCCGACAGCTTCCTGGGTCTGCTGGCCGGCGGCCTGAGCATGGGACAGTGGCTGTCCATCCCCATGATGCTCGCCGGCCTGGCGCTATTCATCCATAGCGTCCGCAACAAACCTATTGCAGCGTGACGGTGCCGTTGACCGAGACCGCCACGGTTTCGGTGTCGGCCTGCAGCGGCACGTCGGCCAGCTTCATGGCCTCGCCGCCAGCCGACATGGCCTGCATGCGCGGACGCGCCGAGACATATTGCGCGCCGCTGCCGCCCAGCTCGATCTTGCGGATCCGGTAATCAGAAAAACCGAAAGCCTTGACCGCCGCCTGGGCGCGCTCGCGGAAAGCGCTGGCCGCCTGCTCGAGCAGGCGCGCCTCTTCGGCCGCGCGAGCCTTGTCCGACAGCGAGAACGAGATGTCGCCGATCGGCATGGTGCTCGAGAGCTTGCTGGCCAGCGCCGAGGCAGCCTGGAAGTCCTGTGATTCGAGCAGCATTTCGACCCGGCCGCGCCAGCCGGTCGGCTTGCCGTCGCGGTCGGTGACCGCCCAGATCCGGTAATTGCCGTTGCGCGCGGTGACCTTGCCATCGCCCTTGGCCTGCTTCATCGCCGCATCGAGCGCGGCGGTCAGCTGCTTGCCGACGGCGGCCTGATCGGCGCCATTGATCTCGGTGGCCAGCGTGATGGTGACGGTGTCCTGCTGCAGCTCGGAGACGGCCTGGGCCTGCAAGGCCAGTTCGGGCAGGCGTTCGCGCTTGCCATGCTCGTGCGCGGCGGGCGCCGGCGCCGGGCGGTCTTGCGCCTGCGCGGCGGGCAAGGCCGTGCCCAGGCCGAGGACGGCGACCGCGCAGGCCAGGCGCAGGGAAGGAACGAGGCGGGAAGATGGTTTCATGCTGGTCTCGCTATGAGGCGGGGCAGGACGGGCCTGCCCGGGACGATCACGGCGAGGCGGATCGCGCCGCGCCGCGGAGGATTTCCGCAAGATGAGGGGCGGAAAAACAAAAACGGGCCTGCGTAAGCCGCAGACCCGTCTGTGATAAATGCCCCGCGAGTGCCGTCAAGGCCGGCATCTCGAACCCTGAGGTTCAAGGTGGTCGCTTCAGCCCGATTTTGAGTTCGTCTGACGAAGAGACGATCACACCCATCGGAAAGCCGTTGCAACCTTATGCCATAAGACATAGGTTCAGAGAATGATGGCCTAGTCACGGGCACCGCAGGGACAACCTTGAAATCTTGATGAACCGCTGGCGTGTCAGACCAGACGCTGCTGGCCAGCGATGGCTTCGTCCAGCAGCGTGTTCATGGAGTCTATTTTACGCTTGAAGTCGCCGACCGCCAAGCCGCCCAGCGGACCATCGGGCGCCGCCTTCATGGCCAGCATTTCGCCGGCGATCTGGATCGCGGCCATCACGGCGATGCGCTCGTTGCTGGAGACCTTGCCGGTGCCCTTGATGCGCAACATCAGCTGGTCGACGTGGCGCACGGCGGCCTGCAGCGCGTTCTTTTCGTCGGGAGCACAAGCCAGCGAATAATCGCGGCCCAGAATCGATACGTCGATACGTTCCATCAATTGGCCTCCTGCGCCGCGACGGTGGACAGCGGCTGACCGCCAGGCAATTTGACCAGCACCGCGTCGATGCGTTCTTGCGCCTGCGTGGCGGCGCCATGCAGCTTGGCCAGTTCGGCCTCGCGGGCCTGGTGGCGCGCCTGCAGGCTGCGGTACTCGGCGGCCTGGCGTTCGAGTTCGGCTTGCAGCGACTGCTCGGTACCGGCGGCCTGGGCCTGCAAGGAGTTGCGTTCGGTCTCTTGATCGGCCAGCTGGCTTTGCAGAGCCTGACACTGGGCTTCGACATCGGACTGGCGCTTCTTGAGCGCATTGCGCTCGGCCTCGGTCTCGGTCAGGCGCACACGCAGTGCATCGCGCTCGGCGTGCAGTTGCCGCGTGCGCTGTACCAGTTGCCCGATGCGGGCAGCGAGTTGATCTAGATCTTCGAGCATGGGCGCTATCGTAAACCATCAGGGTCGGCCCCGGCATGCCGGCCCGGCGGGCCAAGGTAATAGATTGCATCGGGCCGCCGGGGCCGATCGCCGGCGCCGACTCGCCGGCGCCGGCGCGGAAGCGGCAGCCGTCGCTTTGCTTTCGCCCAGCTTCCCAATAACTTTCAAACTGCTTTCAGTTAGCAAACGAATAATTTAAAGCTCGCGCAAAAGTCGCCAAATACCCTTTAGATCTAGGGAAAACCCCACGTACTTAGCACATCTTCTAGGTATCACTCCTGTCAGCGCTCCATTACCATGTCGCCTTTCAAACAGCTTCGGAATCCTTTCGGTCTGCCTGACCTTGGGATCACCCATCTAGAAGCCATAAGGGAAATCATCTAACACGTTGTTTGCACACGGGGTTTAGGAGTCAACGATGCAGCTGAGAAACAAACAAGACTTCTGGGCCGGGGCGATGTTCGTCGCGCTCGGTCTGGGGTTCGCCTATCAGGCGACCTCCTATCAAATGGGCACGGCCGCCCGCATGGGGCCCGGCTATTTCCCGTTCTGGCTGGGCATCTGCCTGGCCGTGCTCGGCGCCGTGGTCGCTCTGACCGCACTGCGGCCGAAAGCCACCAAGACCACGGTCGACAAGTTCGACTTCAAGATCCTCGGCATCATCGTCGGCGCCGTCGTGCTGTTCGGTCTGCTGCTGCAGCCGCTCGGCCTCTACCTGTCGCTGTTCATCCTGGTCGTGCTCAGCAGCCTGGCCAGCCATGAATTCAGCTGGAAGGTCGCCGTGATCAATGCCGCCTTCCTGGTGGTGTTCTGCTGGCTGGCCTTCATCAAGGGCCTGGGTCTGATCTTTCCCCTGTGGCCGTCCTTCCTGGGCTGAGCGAGGCACTGACGAATCATGGAACTGTTCGATAACCTGATGCTGGGTTTCTCGGTGGCGTTCACGCCCGAGAACCTCCTGTACGCGCTGCTTGGCTGCATCCTGGGTACCCTGGTGGGCGTGCTGCCCGGCCTGGGCCCGGTGCCGACCATCGCGATGCTGCTGCCCATCACCTATGTGCTGCCCCCGATCGCCGGCCTGATCATGCTGGCCGGTATCTATTACGGCACGCAGTACGGCGGCTCCACCACGGCCATCCTGGTCAACCTGCCCGGCGAGACCGCGGCGGTGGTGACCGTGCTCGATGGCCACCAGATGGCCAAGAACGGCCGCGCCGGCGCCGCGCTGGCGCTGGCGGCGATCGGTTCGTTCTTCGCCGGTTGCGTGGCCACGCTGCTGCTGGCCGCGTTCGCGCCTCCGCTGGCTGAAGTCGCGTTCAAGTTCGGCCCGGCCGAATACTTCTCGCTGATGGTGCTGGGCCTGGTCGGCGCCGTGGTGCTGGCCTCGGGCTCGCTGCCCAAGGCGATCTGCATGATCCTGCTGGGCCTGCTGCTGGGCATGGTCGGCACCGACGTCAACTCGGGCGTGGCCCGCTACGACTTCGGCATCCCCGAGCTGCAGGACGGCATCGACTTCGCGATCGTGGCCATGGGCGTGTTCGGCTTCGCCGAGATCATGAGCAACCTCGAGCAGAAGGAAAACCGCGTCGAGATCAACGACAAGGTCGGCACGCTGTACCCGAACAAGAAAGAGTTCCGCGAAGCCGCTCCCGCCATCGTGCGTGGCACGGCGCTCGGCTCGATGCTGGGCATCCTGCCCGGCGGCGGCGCGGTGCTGTCGTCGTTCGCCTCGTACACGCTCGAGAAGAAGCTGTCGAAGGAACCGCAGCGTTTCGGCAAGGGTCACCCGGCCGGCCTGGCCGGTCCCGAGTCGGCCAACAACGCCGGCGCGCAGACCTCGTTCATCCCGCTGCTGACGCTCGGCATCCCGTCGACGCCGGTCATGGCCGTCATGGTCGGCGCGATGATGATCCAGGGCATCGCGCCGGGCACCGCGCTCATCACCGAGCGGCCGAACCTCTTCTGGGGCATGATCGCCTCGATGTGGATCGGCAACGCGATGCTGGTCATCATCAACCTGCCGCTGATCGGCCTGTGGGTGCGCCTGCTCAAGGTTCCCTACCGGCTGATGTTCCCCTCCATCATCCTGCTGTGCTGCATCGGCATCTACTCGATCAACAATTCGCCGACCGAAGTCGTCTTGACCGCCGCTTTCGCGCTTTTCGGCTATCTGCTGATCAAGCTCGGCTTCGAAGCAGCGCCACTGCTCCTCGGCTTCGTCCTCGGCAGGCTCATGGAGGAGAAGCTTCGTCAGGCGATGGTGATCTCGCGCGGCAGCTTGTGGACGTTCCTGGAGCGCCCGGTGTCGCTGAC
>JAEZBO010000199.1 GCA_023427085.1 Pseudomonadota bacterium | reverse complement strand
TGTTTAAACCCCCCCCCCGCGCCCGCTGGCGCCCGCGCCCGACTGGCCCGAGCCGGCGCAGCCCGCCAGGCCGGCCAACAGCACCAGCGGCGCGCACCAATTAGCGATGATCCTCATAAAACTCTCCTACGGTTGATCTGCGGACCATCATAGGCCCTATGAGAGAATCGGACCACCCAGCCTTCCTGCCCCTGCTGCCATGTCCGCCAAAGTCCAGTTCCGCCTGCGCCTCTACCAGGATCAGTTGATCGCCGTCGGTCCCGGCAAGGTCGCGCTGCTCGAAGCCATCGGCCGGACAGGTTCGATCTCGGCCGCCGCGCGCGAGCTGGGCATGTCGTACCGGCGCGCCTGGCTGCTGATCGACGAGACCAATCGTGGCCTGAAGTCGCCGGCGGTCGAAACCGCGGCGGGCGGCGCGCAAGGTGGCGGCACGCAGCTGACCGACACCGGCGCCGCCGTGATCCGCCACTACCGCGCCATCGAAGCGGCGGCCTACGCCGCGGCGGCGCACGAGATCGGCGAACTCTCCGCCCTGCTGGCCCGACCCGGCTGAACGGCGCCCCTCCCGCCGGCGGCGGCCTTGTGCGACAATTCGTTATATTCCACCGAACATGACGAATGGCTGACTTGATCGCGACCACCGACTGGTCGCCGCTGACCCTCTCGCTGAAAGTCGCATTCGTCGCCACGCTGCTTGCGCTGGTCGCGGGGGTGGCGCTGGGCTGGCTGTTCGCGCGCAAGCGCTTCTGGGGCAGCAGCGTGCTCGAGGCGGTGCTGATGCTGCCGCTGGTGCTGCCGCCCACCGTGATCGGCTATGCCATCCTGGTCGCGGCGGGCCGCCGCAGCCCGCTGGGTGCATGGCTGCGCGAACACCTGGACTACACCCTCATCTTCAGCTGGCACGGCGCGGTCGTCGCGTCGGCCATCGTCGCGCTGCCGCTGGTGCTCAAGTCGTCCAGCGCCGCGTTCGCCCACGTCGACCGCCACTACGAGCAGGCCGCCGGCACGCTGGGCCAGTCGGCGCTCTCGACCTTCATGCGCGTGACGCTGCCGCTGGCCTGGCCCGGCATCCTGGCCGGCACGCTGCTGGCCTTCGCCCGCGCGATGGGCGAGTTCGGCGCGTCGCTGATGGTTGCCGGCTCGATCCCGCAACAGACCCAGACCTTGTCGATGGCGATCTACGACGCCGTGCAGGCCGGTCATGGCGACCTGGCGATGCTGCTGGTGATCGTGACCTCGGTGCTGTCCATCGCCATCCTGGTGCTGTCCAACCGTTATCTATCGCTACGCTGATCCTCTGGAGCCCTCCATGCGTCCCTCGCGTTATCTCGCCGCCGTCACCCTCGCCTGCCTGCCCTGGCTGGCCAACGCCCAGTCGCTGACCGTCTCGGCCGCCGCCAGCCTGACCGACGCCTTCAAGGCGCTCGCCCCCTCGTTCGAGCAGGCCCATCCCGGCATCACGCTGCGCTTGAATTTCGCCGCATCGGGCGTGCTGCTGCAGCAGATCGACCAGGGCGCACCGGTCGATGTGTTCGCCAGCGCCGACCAGGCCACCATGGACCGCGCCGCGGCTGCCGGCCGCATCGACAGCGCCACGCGCCGCGACTTCGTCTCCAACAGCCTGGTGATGGTCGAACCCGCGCAGGGCGCGCTGGGCCTGAAAACACTGCAAGACCTGCGCAAACCCGAGGTCCGGCGCATCGCGGTCGGCAAGGTCGAGACCGTGCCGGTCGGACGCTACACCCGCCAGGCCCTTGCCAGCGCCGGGCTGTGGGACGCCCTGCAAGCCAAGATCGTGGCGGCCGACAGCGTGCGCCAGGCGCTGGACTACGTCAGCCGCGGCGAGGTCGAGGCCGGCTTCGTCTATCGCACCGATGCGGCGCTGCTGGGCGACAAGCTCAACATCGTGCTGACCGCCAGCGGCCACGATCCGGTGAGCTACCCGGTCGCGCTGGTGAGTGACAGCCGGCACAAGCCGCAGGCCCAGGCCTTCATCGATTTCCTGGCCCAGCCGCAGGCCCAGCAGGTGCTGGCGCGCTACGGCTTCGGCCAGCCCTGACGACCCGCCACGCATGCTGGACCTGGACTTCGAACTGAGCGTGAGCGATGGCGCGCGCCGCTTCGACCTGGCGCTGCGGCTGCAGACCGACGCCCGGGTCGTGGCGCTGTACGGGCCATCGGGATCGGGCAAGTCGCTGACGCTGCAGTCGGTGGCCGGCCTGCTGACGCCGGCGCGCGGCCACGTGCGGATCGCCGGCCAGACGCTGTACGACAGCGATGCCGGCGTAAACGTGCCGGCCCGCGCGCGCCAGCTCGGCTACCTGTTCCAGGACTACGCCTTGTTTCCGCACCTGAGCGTGCGCCAGAACGTCGCCTTCGGCCTGACCGACTGGCTGCGCCGCCAGCCCTCGCGCGAGCACGCCGAACGCATCGACGCGCTGCTGCGCAGCTTCGGGCTCGAGGAGATGGCCGACAGCCGGCCGGCCACGCTGTCGGGCGGCCAGCGCCAACGCGTCGCGCTGGCCCGCGCACTGGCCCGCGAGCCGCGCGCGCTGCTGCTGGACGAGCCGTTCGCCGCGCTCAATCCCATGCTGCGCGCGGCGCTGCGCCAGGAGCTTGCCGAACTGGCGCAAGCCCAGGCCATGCCGATGCTGATGATCACGCACGACGTCGAGGACGTGCTGGCGCTGGCCGACGTGGCGTTTCTGTACGGGCATGGCACGGTCACGCATCAGATCGACCTGCGCGACGCCAGCAGCCGCGAACTGGCGCGCGAGCGGCTTGATCCGGCCAGCACGCTCGCGCAGGGCGCGCACCAGCAAAAACTGCGCGGGCTGTTCCGCACGCTGACCGGCACCCGATGAGACGCCGTGCCCGCCGACGCGGCCCGCGCGGCACGTGTGCGGCCACGCCGACGCACGCCGGACGCGGTACGCGCGCGCGGCGGATCTAGTCGCGGAAGTTTTCGAACTGCAGCGGCAGGTCGACGTCGGTCTTGCGCAGCAGCGCGATCGCGGCCTGCAGGTCGTCACGCTTCTTGCCGCTGATACGCAGCTTGTCGCCGTTGATCTGCGCCTCGACCTTGAGCTTGGCGGCCTTGAGCGCGGCGATCAGTTTTTTGCTGACGGCCTGTTCGATACCCTGCTTGAGCGTGATCTTCTGGCGTGCGCCGCCCAGGTTCACCAGCGCATCGGCGACCTCCATGCTGCGCGTGTCGATCTGGCGCGCCGACAGGCGGCCGCGCAGGATGTCCTGCATCTGGTTGAGCTGGAACTCGCTGGGCGCGATCTGCGTCACGACGAACTCTTCGAGTTCGAACTTGGCATCGGTGCCCTTGAAGTCGAAGCGGGTGGAGAGTTCGCGGTTGGCCTGGTCGACCGCGTTGCTGAGTTCGTGTTTGTCTACTTCGGAGACGACGTCGAATGAAGGCATGAATATCTTCCGTGCTGGATGGCGTCTTCAGTGCGAGGCGACCACGATGGAGACGCGGCGATTCTGCGCGCGGCCCACGCGGGTGTCGTTGCTGGCGACCGGATAACGCTTGCCCAGCCCGCGCGGAAAGATGCCCTGGCTGGGCAGGCCCGCCTGCGCCAGCGCCGCGGCGACCGCGCTCGCCCGCTTCTGCGACAAAGCATCATTGTAGGCGTCCGAGCCCTGGTCGTCGGTATGGCCGTCGACCCGCACCGTCAGGATGCCGACGCTGGCCAGCCCGGCGCCGATGTCCTGCACCGCCTTGAGACTGGCGGCCCCGAGCCGCGCCTCGTCGCTGCCGAACAGCACCTTGCTGGACAGGCCCAGCGCCCAGCCCTGGTCGGTCAGCTCGAAGCCATGCTGCTGCAGCATCGCGACCTGCGCGGGGTTCAATCCGGAGGGTGTCTGGCAGGCCGCCAGCACCAGCAGGCTGGCCAGCACGACGAGACGGTTCAGGGCATGACGGCATACGGCTAACATGAGCTTCCTTCGGGGATATCTGAATCGGCGGTGGCGGGCGGTTCATCCTCGCCGGCGTCGCGCCGCTGGGCCTTGGCCCGGTACATGGCGGCATCGGCGCGGGCCATCAGGGCCTGCACAGTCAGGCCGTCGTCGGGATAGACGGCCACGCCGACGCTGACCGAGGTCTGTACGCGGATGCCGCCCGCCAGGCTGACCGGCGAGGCCATGCAGGCACGCAGGTTGTCGGCGACCCGCAGCGCCGCGCCGGGCTCGGTCAAGGACACCAGCAGCACCGCGAATTCGTCGCCGCCGAGCCGCCCGACCAGGTCGGTCTCGCGTACCTGCGCGCGCAGCCGCGCCGCCACGGCGCTGAGCACCGCGTCACCGGCCGCGTGACCGAGGCTGTCGTTGACCTCTTTGAAGCGGTCGGCGTCGACGTACAGCAGCGCGACCCGGTGGCCGGCCTCCTTGGCGTCGCGCACCGCCCGGCTCATGCGGCTTTCGAAGAAGGCGCGATTGCACAGGCCGGTCAGGCTGTCGTGCGTGGCGCGATGCGCCAGCGAGTCGTTTTCGTTTTGCAGATAACGCTGCCACGACTCGAAACCATCGAGCACGGCGTTGAAGTCCTGGCCCAGCTCGCTGAGCTCGGCGATGCCGGCCGGCGTGACACGCTGGCCCAGGTCGCGGTCGGCCCGCACCGCGTGAGCCACCGCCGCCAGCTCGCGCAGCGGCTGGGTAATGCGTCCGACCAGCCGGCGCGACAGGTAGATACCGACGATGGTGCTGGCGACCAGGCTGACCAGCAGCACCGCGACACCGCTGGCCAGGAACTTGAGCAGCGCGCCGCCGTGGCCGGACAGCTCGATGCGTCCGACCTCGCGCGGCCCCTGCAGGATCGGCTGCACCACCCGCTTGGGCAGCAGCATGTCGGCCAGCATGTCCTCGAACACCATGAAGCTGCCGCTGGGCGGCCGGCGCCACTCGGCCAGCAGCAGGCCCTCGTCGGTAGTGACGCGCGCGATCGAGACTTCCTCGGACGAGGCGATCAGAGCCAGGCTCTCGCCGGCGGCGACCGGGTCGCGGAACACCACCGCGGCCTCGACGGTATAGGCCATCGAGCGCGCGATCAGCTGCATGTTGTGGTTGGCGTAGGCACGCAGCGCGATCAGGCCGATCACCGTCATCGCCAGGCCGGCCAGCCCGACGGCCAGCACGGCGACGCCCAGGTGGCCGCGGCGCAGCACCTGGCGCAGCGTCGGCTTGGCGGCCTCGGCGGGGGGATAGTGGCGACGGTTCATGGCTGCCCCGCCCGGCCGTAGCCCAGCTTGAGCACCCGCGGGTGGATGCGCACGCCGCTGCGCGCGACCGCGTCGAGATTGACGCGAAACGACACGCTCGGGCCATGCACCAGCAGACAGAACATCGGGCCGATCGTACAGTCGCCGGCGTCTTCGCTGATGCTGAGCACCGCGCGTTCGGCGATGCGTTCGTACAGCGCCTGCCGGCTGGCGGCGTCGAGATGGCCGGTATAGATGGCGTCGCAGTGGGCAGCGATGTTGGGGCTGTGCAGCGCCAGGCTGCGCGTGATCACCGGGCGGCCGTTGCTGAGCGGTTGCTCGCCGGACAGGCCCGCCAGCACGTCGCCGTGCGCGACGCTGCCGAGGATGCACAGGCGGATCGGCGCGGCCGAGAGCTCGGGCCAGCGCGCGTAGCCCAGGATGCCGGTGACCGTGTAGGCCACCGCCGACGCGCTTTGGGCCATCGCCGCCGCGTCCATCGGCACGGCAGCCGCCAGCGCCGGTGACGAGCCCAGGCACGCCAAGGCCGCCGCGAGCGCCAGCCGCAGACGAACCTGCATCAATCGAGCGAAAAGCCGCGGCCGCCTCAAGACCGGTCCCCCGGTATATTTATATCGGAAGGTAACATTTTATCGCTAGCGCAAACTTTAAGATAATCGTAATTGTGTCAGCCCATGGCACGTCCCCAAAGATGAGGACAGCTTTCCTTGCGCCTGCCCGGGCGATACGCTTCGCCTCATGACCGTCGACCGCGCCCCCTCCCCCGACACCCTGCCACGCTGCGACTGGGCCCGCGGCGATCCGCTGCTGGCCGCCTACCATGACGCCGAATGGGGCCGGCCCGAAACCGACAGCCGCGCCTTGTGGGAAAAGCTGATGCTGGACGGCTTCCAGGCCGGCTTGTCGTGGCTGATCGTGCTGCGCAAGCGCGAGGCGCTGCGCGCCGCATTCGAAGGCTTCGACCCCGCCGTGGTGGCGCGCTACGGCGAGCCGGAGATCGAGCGGCTGCTGGGTGACGCCGGCATCATCCGCTCACGCAGCAAGATCCAGGCGACCATCGGCAATGCGCGCGCCTACCTGGCCATGCAGCAGCAGGGCGAGGATTTCTCGACCTTCGCGTGGTCGTATGTCGGCGGCCGGCCGCTGCGCGTGCCGCGCCGCGACGCCAGCCAGGTACCGGCCAACACGCCCGAGTCCGAGCGCCTGTCCAAGGCGCTCAAGCAGCGCGGCTTCAAGTTCGTCGGGCCGGTCATCGTCTACGCGTGGATGCAGGCCACCGGCCTGGTCGACGATCACATCGACGACTGCCACCGCTGCGCCGCGCGCTGACGGCTCAGTGCGCTGGCGCCGTGGCGGCGCGCAGGGCCCGTTGCAGGCTGTCGGCCACTGCCCGCCGCATCGGCAGGCGCACGTGTCGGCCGATGCGCAAGCGCCGACGGCCTTCGCACAACCAGAGTTCGTCGCGCCGCCTGCCCTGCCATTGCAGCCGTGTCCACGCGGCCGTGAACGCATGGCGCTCGAGCTGCTGGCCGCAGGCGACCTCGACCACCAGCTTGCCGTCGTCGCGCAGCGACAGGCGCTCGCCATCGACCGCGTGCCGGGCAAAACAGACCAGCGCGCCGGCCACCAGCAGCGACTCGAGGCCGCAGACCACGGTGCCCATCCACAGCCCGCCCGCCAGCAGCGCCAGCCCGACCAGCAGCGGCGTGCCCACCAGCACCGCCGAAGTCAGCAGGAAGCGCCGCGGATCGGTGCTGCAATTACGCTTGAGCGCCCAGTGGCGCGGCGTACCGGCCAGATAGGCCGGCGCCGTCCAGACGGGCTGCTGCGGGTCGGAGGGCAGGACGGTTTCGTTCATGAGCAGGGGCGCGTGGCGCCGGGGCGGGCCACGCGGGAAACCTCATCGCTGCATGATAACCAAGCCGGGCCGCACCAGGCAGCCCGGCGCTAGGTGCTGGGTGCTAGTTGCTGGGTTGCACTCGGCTGGGCTGGGCTGGCCGCTCAGCCAGCCTCGGCGTAGCGCGAGCCGCCCGCGCTCTTGGCTGCGTACAGCGCGCGGTCGGCCGCGTTCAGCACCGCGGCGGTGTCGTCGCCGTGGCCCGGAATCCGTGCGATGCCCAGGCTGGTGCCGATGTTGACCTGCGCGGCCGACGGCAGCACATAGGTGCGGCAGACGGCGGCCACGACCAGCGCGCCGAAGCCGGCCACGTCGAAACCGGCGTCCAGCGGCACCAGCAGCACGAACTCGTCGCCCCCGATGCGCGCCGCCACCGCGCGCGGCGGCCTGAGTTCCTGCAGCCGCTCGGCTACCGCGCGCAGCAAGGCGTCGCCAGCCGCATGGCCGTGGGTGTCGTTGACCGCCTTGAAGCCATCCAGATCGAGATAGAACACTGCGTAGCTGCCCAGCCCGGCGTGCGCGGCGCCGATGGCGGCGTCCATCGCCGCCAGCAGGCCCGACCGGTTGGCCAGCCCGGTGAGCGAATCCTGCAACGCGCGCCGCTCGTTCTCGCGTTCGGCGCGCATGGTCGAGACCAGCATCTTGTTCAGGCGGTACGAGGCCATCGTCATGCTGACCAGGTAGAACGGAATCTGGATGAAGACGATCCACAGCACCGGCTCGTTGGCCATCAGCGCGGCCAGGCAGCACGGCCCCAGCGTCAGCACGATCATCACGCCGGTCATGCGCGGCGCGCCGAAATTGCGAAAGCAGATGCCGCCCACCATGGCCGCTGCCGACAGGCAGGCCAGGCTGGCCAGCACCCAGTCGCCGCTGATGATGCACAGGAAGCTGCCGTAGCCGACGCTGGCCGCCCAGGCCACCGCCAGCAGCAGATAGAGATCGGTGTGGGTCTTGCCGCCGCGCAAGGCGTTGCGCCGCGCGATCAGCAGCACCACCAGCCGCGTCAGGCAGATGCCGACCTCGAGCGCCAGCCACAGGATGAACAGCGGCTCGGGTTTGCGCAAGGTGACGACCAGCGCCACCATGATGCTGTTGACGACGCCGCCGAAAAAGATCGGCAGCGTGCCGAACAGGCCGGCGACCAGCGCGACGCGGATGTCGCGCGGCACGTCGCTGCCCGCATCGGCGAGCCAACGCGTGGATCGCCATTGGGGCAAACTGAACACTCGGCCTTCGGTAATCATTCCAGCTAGACCGGCCGCAAACCGGTTCGATGATGTCCGGATGGCTCCGGCTTCTTACAATTTTGATCCCAATCGTTGGCGAAGGTTACCGGAAAATACTGCCGTGGGTGTGCAAAGTTTGCCCATTTCGGCAGCAAAGATGCGATTTTCTGAAATGAAAACGATGTAATGCAGCCACAACGCCCGGGCGCCGCCGACAAATACGCCCGCCACCCTCGGTCCACGCCCGCTCATGGCGGGCGGGCCCCGCTACCGACGCCTACCCGATGCCTGCTCACTCGACTCACCTCCTGCTCGACACCACGCAGATGCGACAGGCCGACCGGCTGACCATCGCGGCAGGCCTGCCCGGCACCGAGCTGATGGAACGCGCCGGCGCGGCGCTGGCGCGCGAGATCGCCGCGCGCTGGCGCCCGTGCCGGCTCAGCGTGCTGTGCGGCACCGGCAACAACGGGGGCGACGGCTACGTGGCCGCGCGCCTGCTGGCGGCGCAGGGCTGGCAGGTCCGGGTC
>JAEZBO010000188.1 GCA_023427085.1 Pseudomonadota bacterium | reverse complement strand
GCCCTGGCCGGCACCGCCGCGTGCGCCGCGGCCAGCCTGGTCACCGCCGCGGTTGCCCGACTGGCCGCCACGCTGTCCCTGGCCGCCACGCGGCGACGAAGACGGACGGTCGCCCAGCGAACCGCGGCCGCTGCGGCCGGCTTCGCGCTTGGCATCGGCCGAGTCCTCGGCGATCTGCGCGGCGCTGCGCGGCGCCGGCGTCCAGTCGGTGACCGGCACGCGCTCGATGGTCTTCTTGATCAGGCTTTCGATCGCGCGCAGCAGCTTGATCTCGGTCGGGTCGACCAGCGACACCGCCGAACCCGTCGCGCCGGCACGGCCGGTGCGGCCGATGCGGTGCACGTAGTCTTCGGGCACGTTGGGCAGCTCGAAGTTGACCACTTGCGGCAACTGGTCGATGTCCAGGCCGCGCGCGGCGATGTCGGTGGCCACCAGCACGGCGACCTTGCCCTGCTTGAAGCCTTCGAGCGCGCGGGTGCGGGCGGCCTGGCTCTTGTTGCCGTGGATCGCGGCGGCCTGCAGGCCGTCCTTGACCAATTTTTCGGCCAGCCGGTTGGCGCCGTGCTTGGTGCGCGTGAACACCAGTACCTGATGCCAGCCGCTTTCGCGGATGATGTGGCTGATCAGGTCACGCTTGTGGACCTGCTCGATCATGTGCACGGTCTGGTGCACCCGCTCGGAGGCGGTGTTGCGCGCGGCCACCGAGACCTCGCCGGGATCGTTCAGCACGCCGCGGGCCAGCGTGCGGATCTCGTCCGAGAAGGTGGCCGAGAACAGCAGGTTCTGGCGCTGCTTGGGCAGCACGGCCAGCACCTTGCGGATGTCGCGGATGAAGCCCATGTCGAGCATGCGGTCGGCTTCGTCGAGCACCAGGATCTCGACACCCGACAGGTCGATGGTGCGCTGGCCCATGTGATCGAGCAGGCGGCCGGGGGTGGCCACCAGGATGTCGATCGGCTTTTTCAGCGCGGTGATCTGCGGGTTGATGTTGACGCCGCCGAACATCACCATCGAGCGGATCGGCGTGTGCTTGCCGTAGGTCTGCACCGACTCTTCGACCTGCGCGGTCAGTTCGCGCGTGGGGGTCAGGATCAGCACGCGCGGACGGCCCGGCTTCTGTTGCGGCATCGGCCGCTGCAGCAGCAGGTGCAGGATCGGCAGCGTGAAACCGGCGGTCTTGCCGGTGCCGGTCTGTGCGGCGGCCAGCAGGTCGCCGCCCTTGAGCACTTGCGGGATGGCTTGGGCCTGGATCGGCGTGGGTTGCGTATAGCCCGCCTCGGTGATGGCGCGCAGCAACGGCTCGGCCAGCGCGAGGTCGGCAAAAGTAATCTGGGTAGACAAAAAATACTCCAGCAATCGGCCTGTCGCTCGGGAAGAGAGACTCCAATCCAGGCTGATGCAAAGGGAGACAGGAAAACCGGTGCGCCAGTATGGCGCGGCAGGCGCCGCGCGTATGCGGCGTCAGGCTGCCTTCGGTCGAAATTCGTGCCGATTGGCTGGACACGAAGAAAGCATATTGTACCCGAGCGGGTGTTGCGGTTCGATGGCAGCCGTTCGCGGCCGCCATCGATCAGCCGCGCGGCTCGCCAGCGCGCCGTGCCGGCGCCTTCTCGGCGCGCTCGGCCCGTTCTTCCAGCAAGGCCTGCGCCAGCAGGCCGATGGCCTCTTCGCGCGACTCGCTGGGCTGGTAATCGTCGCCGCAGGCCGACCAGTTGGGCTGGCCGCGCGCATCGCGCAATGGCGACGGCAGCGGTCCGCGCCGCAAGGAGTCGGCGCCGGTCGCCTGCAGCGTCACCGGCGCGCGCGCGGCATGGCCGCGCCGCTCCAGCGCGTCGGCCAGCAGGCATTGGCGCACCGCCAGCAGGCGCAGCACGTCGTCGCCGACGCTCAGTTCCTGCCAGCCGCGCAGCCGGCCCAGCAGCCGCTTGCCCCAACGCTCGCCACCCTGCCACAGCCCGCCGGCGGCGGCACCCACCAGCATGCCGGTGCCCAGGCTCAGGCCGGCCATCATCATGTCGACCGCGGCGCCCGCCATCGCACCGGCCGCCGCGCCCTTGCCGACCTGGATGCCGGTGTCGCGCAGCGCCTGCGGATTGAACAGGTCCATGCCCCAGCGATTGCCGGTCAGCGGCAGGTCGCTGGCCGCGTAGTCGCTGGCCCGAAAGTTGTACAGCGCCAGCAGCGCCAGCACGCAGGCCTGTTCACGTTGCCGCACGCGCGCCTGCAGCGACTGCGCGGCCGCCTGCATGGCGGCCTCGTCGGCCTGGCTCGGCACCTTCAGGGCCGCCGCGTCGATCAGCAATTCGGCCACCAGCCGCAACGCCGCGCGGCGGCGCTCGTGGCGCTGGGTCTCCAGGTCGAGGGTCAGGCGTTCGAGCGCGCTGTTGTGGGCCTGGTCGAGCAGCAGGCCGAGCCGCGTATAGAGCTGCCGCTCGCCGTCGATGGCCGGCGCCACGGTGTCGAACTCGACCAGCGCATGCAGGCCCAGCCGGGCCAGCGCGGCGCGCCACTCGGGCGTGCGGCGGCTGTCGCTGTGCACGAAGTTCAGCACCGGCAGGATCGGGCGGCCGCAATCGGCCAGCAGCGCCAGCTCGTCGCGGTGTTTGCTGAGCACCGGATCGCGCGCGTCGACCACATACAGCGCGGCGTCGCAGGCCAGCAGCTTGGCCAGCACGCGGGCCTCTTGCTCGAAGCGGCCGCGCGCCTCGGGCGTGTCGAGGAATCGCGCGACGCGGCCGGGGCCATCGAGCCGGCCGGGCGGGCGGGGCAGGTGCTCGAGGTAGTCGCGCAAGGCGATGCTGTCTTCCAGCCCCGGCGTATCGAACAACTCGAGCGTGGGCCGGCCTTCGATGGTCAGCCGGGTGCCCTCGACGTGGCGGGTGGTGCCGGGCTCGTCGGCGACGACGCCGAAGCCCGGATCGCGCGTCAAGGTGCGCAGCAGCGAGGTCTTGCCGGTATTGGTATGGCCGACGACGGCCAGTTTCAGCAGCGTGCCGGTGTGGTCAGGCATCGCCTTCTCCGTCGAGCAACCAGTGCAGCGCGGTGTGGCCGTCGCGCGAGATCGCGGTCTCGGGCAGGCCGGCCTGCCGCAATTGATCCAGCCAGCCTTGCAGGCGGGCGGGCTGCGCGCGATCGCCGGCACGCAGCCAGATCCGCGTGCTGGCGGCGTGGCCGGACAGTTCGAGGATCAGCCGCAGCGTGCCGCGGTCGGGCGTCTGGCGCGCATCGCAGGCCAGCAACAGGCGCGTGGCCGGCGTCTGCGCCAGCCGGTCGAGCAGCGCGCGGCGCTGCTCGCGGGTATCGATGATGCCGGCGTCGAAGGCCGAGGCAGGCAGATTGGGCCACGGCAGGTCCGACGGGAGCTCGATGCCGGCCAGCACGTGGCCGCTGCAGGGGTGTTCGTCATCAGGCAGCAGGGGCGCGTGGCGCGGCATGTCGGGCGAGCCTTGCGGGCCGTCGGCGCCCAGGTGTTCGACGGTGGGCTCGAGCCGTTCGCGCAGGCCCGCCAGGCCGGGCAGGGCCGGATCCAGGTGCATGCGGGCGCGCACGCGCAGCCATTGCACCAGGCACAGCAGCAAGGCCAGCAGGCGGGGGGCGATGCCGTAGACCACGACCGCGCCGACCAGCCAGCCCGACCACTGCGCCTGCACCGCGGCCGGCACGCTCTGCAGGCCGTCGCTGGCCAGCACGGCGGCGGCGTCGGGCACCGCGAAGCCCAGCTGCCGCGGCAGCCAGCCGAGCGCCTGGGTCAGGCCGACGAAGGTGTCGGGATCGAGGATGGTGGTTTCCCACGCAAATGCATAACGGCGCGTCGACAGCGCCGCCAGCAAGGCCGCCAATGCGGCCGACAGTCCTGCCAGCCAGATCGCATGCGTGACCGCGCTGAGCACCCAGCGCAAGCCGCCATGGCGTGCCAGCAGCGTCGCGAAGGCCTGCGGCGCGAGCGCGGCGTCGGGGCCGCGGGCCAGCTTGCGCGAGGCCCACAGCCAGACCTGTCCCAGCCAGGCGCCGTTGCTGTGCACCAGCATGCCGATCGGCCACAACACGAAGGTGACCGCGTGCAGGCCCAGCAGCGCGCCGACCGCCCAGATCACGTTGACCGGCCGTTCGCCGCCACCCAGCGCGCTCATCGCCGCGCTGGCGCCGGCCGACAGCGCCAGCAGCATCAGCACGATCAGGGCCAGCCAGCTGGCGCGGCGCCAGTCGGCCACGCGGCGGTCCAGGCCGTGCTGCTCGGCCAGCAGCGCGGCGCGCGCCAGCATGCGGTCCTGCAGCGTGCCGCCCTGCGCACGGGCGCGCCGCACCGCGTCGCCGTCGTCGAGCGGGCCCCAGTGCGCCTCGCGCAGGCGCAGGGTTTCGGCCAGCCAGAAGCTGGACAGGGCAGGGCGTTGGCGTGTCAAGGCGAGGATAAGGATGTCGTGGACGGTCGGGCGCGGCGCGATGCCCGTCGGCATCGCCTGCGCGAAAAGACCGCAATTTTAGACGTGGCGGCCGCGCTACAGGCGACCCGCTCACATGTGGCTACACTCGGGCCGCCGTGGACGATGCGCGCCGGCGCCTGGGGTACCATAGCCGCATGAACGTGGCCCGCCTCATCGCCGCTGCAGTGCCTGCCTCGCGCCGCGCCCCGCGCGCGCTGGCGATCGGCCCGCGCCCGTTCGATTCGTTCCCGCGCACCGCCGCAGATTCCTAGGCCCGGCGGCATCCACCCACTCCCTCGCGGGAGCCCGCCGCCGGGCCAGACCAGAACCTTCCCCGTTTTTGTCTATCCGGAGTCTTGCATGTCCCATCCCTCGAACACCGAACGTATCTTTTCCGAACTCGACCGCGTGCGTGTCGAACGCCTGGCGGCGCGCTTTCCGACCGCCGACGGCAATCCGCACACCGTCGTCGAGGCCTTCGACGAAGGCGACTTCCTGATGCCGCGCGAGATGCCGGCCGACGTCGTCACCGTCAACACGCGCCTGCAAGTGCGCGACCATGGCGGCGAGCCGCGCGAGATCACGCTGTGCTATCCGCACGAGGCCGACCTGGCCAAGGGTTTCCTGTCGGTGCTGTCGCCGATCGGCGGCGAGCTGCTGGGCCGGCGCGTCGGCGAGACCGTGACCTGGACCGATGCCGACGGCCAACCCGCCAGCCTGCGGATCGACGCGCTGCTGTTCCAGCCCGAGGCCAACGGCGAATTCGCGCTGTGAGCGCGGCGCCGCGCTAGCGGCCGGCAAAACAAAACCGCCCTGAAGGCGGTTGGTTTTGCTGGCGCGATGGCGCGGGCTATTTTGCCTTGGGCCTGGGGCCGGCCATTTCGGTCGCCCCTTGCTGGATGCCCTTGCTGCTGGTCGTGATGGCCTTGCGGCCGCGGTCCGTCAAGATCAGTTCACGCACGGTGATCGACGACCCCGGCTGGGAAACGACCACGCTGCCGTCGAAGAATTTCCACGACGCCTTGGCGGTTTGGGAGCTCATATCAATACCTTCTCGTGACGAAGTTGCTAATGGCGTCGCAGCCGACACCCAGTATCTGAAGCACATCCTCGCGCTCGAATACTGCCCGTTCACTCGAGTCCAAGTACACCACGCCCAATGTCCGGCGTCCAGCATCGCCGAGTATGGGCAGCGCAGCGGCGGAATAGCGACCCGATTTCAACGCGCTGGCCCTGGCTTCGGTGTAGCCCCATCTGGAGATCAGTTCGGTCCGATGATCCTTTTCGGTCGGACTCTCGCTGGACATGATGAGCGCCGACTTTTGCCGGATGGCTCGTCCGGTGATGCCCATCCCGATGGCGAATTTGCGGCCCATGCCGCCATCGTCGGTGCCAACGTAGGGAATGATCTGTTCGATGTGCTCGGGGTCATCGATGGGGGGAACGACACGGTGGAAAGTCGCACGGATGTCGCCACCGCAGCCGACCTTTTCACAATAGTGCGACAGCATGGCCTGCAGCGTCGCTACCGCCGCGTACAGACCTTCGTGAACGATGTCGGGCGCGTCCTTCTGGTCGGCCTTGGCGGCCGCGGAGATCTTCAGGGCAGCACCGATCACCAGCCACACGATGCCAAACGCCGATAGCGGCCCCAGCCACGTCGGCAGGCTGGGTTCGCCCCACAAGCGGATCGTCACCACGATGGCGCCAATGATGGGCGGCACGCAGAAGCACAGTTCGGCGAAGCGCCTGCTTTTCCAGTACGACGGAGTGCTGGCGCCAGGGATGGAAGCAGCAGCCTTCAAGATCAGTCTCCGCGCGAGTGCTGTCCAGCAGGGACGGGCCGGACGGGATTCGACTCTAGCATCGCACCGCACGACCGGGTAGTACCGGCTACGCCAATGAGGTCCGGCCGAATGGCCGCGAGACGAGCCTGAGCCCGCGTTGTCGTGTGCGCCGTGCGGCGAGGGCTTGGCTGATGCAGGAAGTGGTGCCGGTGAAAGGAATCGAACCCTCGACCTTCGCATTACAAGTGCGCTGCTCTACCAACTGAGCTACACCGGCAGGTGTGGAACGGCCAAGTGGCGGCCGGCACGGGCGGCATTGTATCGGCTCGGGCGCCCGCTTGCCATGCGCCGGGCGAACCGGCGCGTGGCGGCTTATTTGACGATGGTCAGGTGCGGCCGCTTGGGTTCGTCGCCACCATCCCGGGGCTCGTCGCCGACCGGGGCAGACTCGTCGTCGGCCGGTGCCGTGCTCAGCTCGGCCGCGGTCAATAGCGGCGCGGCGGCATCGTCGGCCGCGAGCGCGGCGTTGCCGTCCAGGCCCGGCTCGTAGGGCTGGACCTCGAAGCCCATGCCGGCGCCGGTCTCGCGTGCGTAGATGGCCGATACCGACGCCACCGGCACCGACACGCGTTCGGTGATGCCCGAGAAGCGTGCCTCGAACTCGATCAGTTCGTTGCCCAGCGACAGCCGGTTGGTGGCCAGCGTGCCGATGTTCAGCGTGATCTGGCCGTCCTGCACGTGGGCGACCGGCACCAGCGTGTGGGCGTCGGTCGTGACCACGATGTACGGCGTATAGCCGTTGTCCGTGCACCACTCGTGCAGTGCGCGGATCAGGTACGGCTTGGTCGAGATCTCGCCCATGGCTTAACGGCGCATCACTTTTTCGGACGGCGTCAGCGCTTCGATGTAGGCCGGGCGCGAGAAGATGCGCTCGGCGTACTTCTGGATCGGCGCGGCGTTCTTGGGCAGCTCGATGCCGTAGTGATCCAGGCGCCACAGCAGCGGCGCGACGGCGACGTCCAGCATCGAGAACTCTTCGCCCAGCATGTACTTGCTCTTGAGCAGCATCGGGGCCAGTTGCGCCAGACGGTCGCGGATGCTGGCGCGGGCGCGCTCGAGCTTCTTTTCGTCGGGGCGGCCGATGCGGTCCTCGAGCACGGCGACGTGCGAAAACAGCTCTTTCTCGAAGTTGTACAGGAACAGCCGCGTGCGTGCGCGCATGACCGGATCGGCCGGCATCAGCTGTGGGTGCGGGAAGCGCTCGTCGATGTACTCGTTGATGATGTTCGACTCGTACAGCACGAGGTCGCGTTCGACCAGGATGGGCACCTGGCCGTAGGGGTTCATCACCGAGATGTCTTCGGGCTTGTTGTACAGGTCGATGTCACGGATCTCGAAATCCATGCCTTTTTCGAACAACACGAACCGGCAGCGTTGGGAGAACGGGCACGTGGTTCCGGAATAAAGCACCATCATGGCGGGGATTCCATCCTTGAAGATCAAAGCGAAAGGCCAGCGCCGGCCGAAATCGCCGCCGCTGGCCCCGGACGCCGGGGCTCTTGCGAGGCCCGGCGCGGTGGTAAGACCGCTATTTTACGTGTTTCCAGTAGGAAGCATTCAAGCGCCAGGCCACGACCAGGAAAAGACCCAGGAAAAGCAGCACCCAGACGCCCAGGCGCTTGCGCTGCAATTGGACCGGATCCGCCACCCAGCTCAGGAAGTTGGTCAGGTCGGCGACGTCGCGGTCGTACTGCTGGGCCTGCGCCACGTTGAGCGGCTTGAAGCGGTGCTCGACCGAGCCGTGGCCGGTGTAGTTGGCCAGCGGTTCGCGGTTGACGGTGCTGTAGCCCTGCGCGTCGTAGACCGTGGTGACGCGCTCCCAGCCCTGGGCGCCGTCCTTGCCGGTGGTCTGGCGCACCTGCGTGCGAGTCAGCTCGCGCGGACCCTGGTCGGCCCACATCACATGCGGCATGCCGACGCTGGGGAACACCAGGTTGTCCCAGCCGGTCGGCTTGGACGCGTCGCGGTAGAACGTGCGCATGTAGGTGTAGACGTAGTCGGCGCCGCTGGGGCCGGCGTTGATCGACTTGGCCTTGGTGATCAGCGACAGGTCGGGCGCGGCAGTGCCCAGCCAGCGGCCGGCGTCGGCCGGCGACATGGCGATGCGCATCATGTCGCCGACCCGTTCGCCGGTGAACAGCAGGTTGTCGCGGATCTGGTCGTCGCTCAGGCCGATCTCGGCCAGCTTGTTGTAGCGCATCACGTTAGCGCTATGACAGTTCAGACAGTTGTTGACGAACAGCTTGGCGCCGTTCTGCAGCGAGGCCAGGTCGTTGACCTGCTTGGGGGCGCGCTCGAGCGGGAAGTCGCTGCCGGCCGCGTACACGGCCGTGCAGCCCAGCGCCATCGCCGCGGCGCCCAGCAGCTTCTTGATCATGATCATTCCGTTCATCTGTGTGGGCTCAATGGGCATGGAACGTAACGCGGTCGGGCACCGGCTTGAAGGTACCCAGACGGCTCCAGACCGGCATCAGGAAAAAGAAGCCGAGATAGATGATGGTGCCGACCTGCGACATCAGGTTGTAGACGTCGGTCGGTGCCTGCGTGCCCAGAAAGCCGAGGATCAGGAAGTTGACGATGAAGATACCGTACAGCCACTTGTGCCAGCCCGGACGGTAGCGGATCGAGCGCACCGGGCTGTGATCCAGCCACGGCAGGAAGAACAGGATCACGACCGCGCCGCCCATGGCGACCACGCCCCAGAACTTGGCGTCGATCATGCGCAGCGAGACGGCGACGCCGATCAGCACCAGCGGCACGGCGATGCGCACGATGCCCTTGAGGTTGCCCTTGAGGAACAGCGCGATCGCACCGATGACCGCCGCCGCCGCCAGCACCCACGTGAACTCGGCCGTGGTGGCGCGCAGCATCGAGTAGAACGGCGTGAAATACCAGACCGGCGCGATGTGCGGCGGTGTCTTGAGCGGATCGGCCGGGATGTAGTTGTTGTACTCGAGGAAGTAGCCGCCCATCTCCGGCGCAAAGAACACGATGGCCGCGAAGATGATCAGGAACCCCGCCACCCCCATGATGTCGTGCACCGTGTAGAAGGGATGGAAGGGCACGCCGTCGAGCGGACGGCCATGGCGGTCCTTGTACTTCTTGATCTCGACGCCGTCAGGGTTGTTCGAGCCGACCTCGTGCAGCGCCACCAGGTGCGCGGCCACCAGGCCGATCAGCACCAGCGGGATGGCGATCACGTGCAGCGCGAAGAAGCGGTTCAGCGTGGCGTCCGACACCACGTAGTCGCCGCGGATCCAGATCGACAGCTCGGGCCCGATGTAGGGAATGGCCGCGAACAGGTTGACGATCACCTGGGCGCCCCAGAACGACATCTGGCCCCACGGCAGCAGGTAGCCGAAGAAGGCTTCGGCCATCAGGCACAGGAAGATCGCGACGCCGAAGATCCACACCAGTTCGCGCGGCTTGCGGTACGAGCCGTAGAACAGCCCGCGCAGCATGTGCAGGTAGACCACCACGAAGAACATCGACGCGCCGGTCGAGTGCATGTAGCGGATCAGCCAGCCCCACGGGACTTCGCGCATGATGTATTCGACCGACTCGAAGGCGCGCTGCGCGTCGGGTTTGTAGTGCATGACCAGGAAGATGCCGGTCACGATCTGCAGCACCAGCACCAGCAGGGCCAGCGAGCCGAAGAAATACCAGAAGTTGAAATTCTTCGGTGCGTAATATTCGGACAGGTGCGCTTTCCACAGCGTGGTCGCCGGAAAGCGGGTGTCTATCCAGCCCAGCAGGCCTGTCGTCTCGACGTTTTTGTCGCCAGCCATGAAATGGCTCCTTCAATGTTCTTATCGCTTGGATCTATCGACGGGGCAAAGCAGGACGGCGCGGCCAGGCGCGCAGCCGTTCAAGCCTTGTTGTTCTCGTCGACCCCGACAATGATGCGGTCGTCGCTGAGGTACTCGTAGGGAGGTACTTCAAGATTGTCGGGAGCTGGCTTGTTGGCGTAGACGCGGCCGGCCATGTCGAAGGTCGAGCCGTGGCAGGGGCACAGAAAGCCGCCTTGCCAGTCGCCGGGCAGGCTGGGTTGCGCGCCCGGCGCGAAGCGGGGCGTCGGCGAACAGCCCAGGTGCGTACAGATGCCGACGCAGACGAACAGATCGGGCTTGCGCGAGCGATGCTCGTTCTTGGCGTATTCGGGCGTATAGCCCGGCCGGTCCGAGTTGGGATCGGCCATCTGCGCATCGAGCGCCTTGAGGCCGGCGAGCTGTTCTTCGCTGCGGCGGATCACCCAGACGGGCTTGCCGCGCCATTCGGTGGTGCGCATCTGGCCCGGGGCCAGATCGGCAACGTCGATCTCGACGGGCGCACCCGCGGCACGCGCACGTTCGGACGGGGCGAAGGTGCTGACAAACGGTACGGCAGTCGCCACCCCGGCTACACCACCGACCGCACAGGCCGTTCCTACCCAGAAACGTCGTGACGGATCGGGCGGCAGATTTGGATCCACCGCGCCATCGTCATCGACAACAATCGTTTCCTGACTCATGTTCCTCTATCCTGTTTTCAAGCCCTGTACTACAAGCCCTGTCGGCGTTGTGGAACTACCCCTCCCGATACCCAAAAACCCCGAGAATCGGGTGCCGCTTGCCTCCAAGGCACCGGACCGCCACGCGCAGTATTCGAAGCATTCTGCGTGGTCGTCCATTGCCGAACAGCCTGGGTGCGCAGCCGGAGTTTCTTGGTCATCCGTGCTGCGGCATGGTTGCTGATGTTTACACACCAACCCCTTATTATAACTCCGTGGCCCGATCCCGCGGCGCCAGGAGGGAGTTACCCATGAGTTTCATGAAAGAATTTCGCGATTTCGCCATCAAGGGCAACGTCATCGACCTCGCGGTCGGTGTGATCATCGGGGCCGCGTTCGGCAAGATCGTCGATTCGCTGGTCAAGGACATGGTGATGCCCATCGTCAACTTCCTGGTGGGCGGGGCCGTCGATTTCACCAATAAATTCATCGTGCTCAACGCACCGGCCGATTATGCCGGACCGCAGACCTATGCCGACCTGACGCGGGCGGGCGCCACGGTGTTCGCGTGGGGCAATTTCGTAACCATTCTGATCAACTTCCTGCTGCTGGCCTTCGTGATCTTCTGGATGGTCAAGGCCGTCAACGCCGCCCGCCGCCGCGCCGAGAAGGAAAAGCCGGCCGAGCCCGCCAAGGCCCCCGCGCCGCCGCCCGAAGACGTCGCGCTGCTGCGCGAGATCCGCGACCTGCTGAGCGCGCGCAATCCGTCCTCGGTGCAGACGCCGAACGATCCGCTCAATCGGCTGTAAGCGATAGCCGGGGGGCGGTCGTCGCCGCGCGGCGCACCGGCACGCCGGTCGCGCTGCGCCGCGGCATCGAACGCCTCGCGGCCGATCTGCTTCTGTGGCCAGGCGCACCGGGTCACCGGCCGCGCCGCGGCGCCAGCCTTCCGGTGTCTCAGACCGGATTGTCGATATCGACGAAGTCGACCCGGATGCCGAAGCGCGCGGCGATCGCCTCGCCCAGCGCCTTGACGCCGTAGCGCTCGGTCGCATGGTGGCCGGCACCGATGTAGGCCGTGCCGGTCTCGCGGGCCAGATGGGTGGTCGGTTCGGAAGCTTCGCCGCTGAGATAGACGGTGGCGCCGGCATCGAGCGCGGCCTGAAAGAACCCCTGCGCGCCCCCGGTACACCAGGCGATGCTGCCGAGCGGCTGCGATGGGTCGCCGATCACCAGCGGCGGGCGTTGCAGGCGCTGTTCCACCCGTTGCGCCAGGTCGCCCAAGGTCGCCAGGCCCGGCGCATGGCCGAGCCAGATCAGTCGGTCGGGGCCGGTCAGGCGCGGCGCGCCGTCGTCGCCCGTTTCGGGCACCAGCCCCAGCACCTGCGCCAGCTGCGCGTTGTTGCCCCATTGCGGGTGCGCGTCCAGCGGCAGGTGATAGGCCAGCAGGTTGAGCTCGTGCGCCAGCGTCAGGGCCAGCCGCGTGCGGCGCGTGCCGCGCACGCGCGGATCTTCGTTCTTCCAGAACCAGCCGTGGTGCACCAGCACCGCGTCGGCGCCGCGTTCGATCGCCACGCGCAGCAAAGCCTCGCTGGCGGTCACCCCCGCGATAATATGGCGGATGACAGGTTTGCCCTCGACCTGCAGACCGTTCGGACAGTAGTCCTTGAAGCTTGCGGTCTGCAGTTGTGCATCCAGCCAGGCAGCCAGTTCGGGGGTCGTCGTTTGATTCATTCCATTCGCCTTTACGAAGCATGCATCGATACTGGCTGATCTTTTGCCAGGCAGTCACCATCAGCCTGGCCATTCTATTCGTGGTGACCACCTTGCGCCCCGACTGGCTGCGCCTGAACGGCGGCGCCGGCGTCGCCGCCAACGGCAATGGCGCGGCGGCCCCGGTGCGGATGGTCGCCGGGCCGGGCACGGCTTCGTACAGCGATGCGGTGGCGCGCGCGGCGCCGTCGGTGGTCAACGTGTTCACGACCAAGAGCGTGTCGGTGCCGATCGTGCCGCTGCCCGACGACCCGGCGCTGCGCGAACTGCTGGGGCAGATGCCGGGCATGAGCCGGCGTGAACCGTCGACCAGCCTGGGATCGGGCGTGATCGCCAGCGAGGATGGCTACATCCTGACCAACTATCACGTGGTCAAGGCCGCCGATGCGATCGAGGTGGCGCTGGCCGATGGCCGGCAGACCAGCGCCAGGGTGGTCGGCACCGATCCCGAGACCGACCTGGCCGTGCTCAAGATCGATCTCGACCACCTGCCCGTCATCACCTTCGGCGCGGCCACCGTGCTGCACGTGGGCGACGTGGTGCTGGCCATCGGCAACCCCTTTGGCGTCGGCCAGACCACCACCATGGGCATCGTCTCGGCGCTGGGCCGCAATCGGCTGGGCATCAACACCTACGAAAATTTCATCCAGACCGATGCGGCGATCAATCCGGGCAACTCGGGCGGTGCGTTGATCGACACGCAGGGCAACCTGATCGGCGTCAATACGGCGATCTACTCGCAGTCGGGCGGCTCGTTGGGCATCGGCTTCGCGATCCCGGCGCAGGCGGCCGGGCAGATCCTGCAGCAGATCGTCCGTCACGGCGCCGTGGTGCGCGGCTGGCTCGGCGTCGAACCGCAGGACATCACGGCCGACCTGGCGCGGGCGTTCAACCTGCCGCAGCCCGGCGGCGTGATCATCGCCGGCGTGCTGGCCGAAGGCCCGGCCGCGCGCGGTGGCGTGCGAGTGGGCGACATCGTGCAGACCCTCGACGGCCAGCCGGTGCGTGATACCGGCAGCCTGCTGAACCAGATCGCCGCGCTCAAGCCGGGCCACGTCGCCCCGTTGCAGGTGCGCCGCGATGGCCGCGAGACGACGTTGTCGGTGCAGGTCGGCAAGCGGCCGACGCGGCCGCGCTGAGCGGATCGGCTTGCGTCGGGCTCAGCAGAATCAGCAGAGTCAGCAGGAACCAGGCCTGGCGGGCGGCCCGCGATTCGTGCGGCGGCCTTTCAACTGCCGGGCGCGGCCTTGGCCGGCGCCTGGATCGCGCCGGGCAGCAGCCGCAGCAACGCCAGCACCTTGCGGCGCTCGTCGGCCGACAGGCGGCGGAAGATATGGATGACCTCGAGCACGTCGCCGTCCTGTTCTTCGTCCGGCCCGGCCGTCGTGACGTTGCCGCCATGCCCGCCCAATGACAGGCGTTGCCCCGCGAACGAACTCATGACCTCGGTGCCTTCGGCCAGCCAGGCGACGCTTGAATCCAGCGCCTGGGCTAGCTTGCGCAGCGTCGCGGTGCCGGCGGCGTAGTCTTCGCCGCGCACCAGGATGCGGTGTATCGAGGATTGCGGCACGCCCGAGATGCGTGCCAGCTGGCTCTGGCTGCGTATGCCACGCCGGCGCATCAGCGCCGCGAGTCGGTCCGAAATGGTCATGCCGGCAGGATCGGAAAAATGGGTTCGGGCGGCTGCGCCGCGGCGCAGGTCAGGGTCATGGCGCGGGCGGTCCGGGTCGCAGTCGGGCAAACACGCCGTCATCCAGGATCAGGCCCGGTGGCAGCAAGCGTTGCGCGGTGCGCAGCACGATGACCCGGTCCGAGGGATGCAGGCGCTCGAAGCAGGCCAGCAGCAGGGCGGTGTCCTCGTCGTCGGTGTAGAACCAGGGCACCGGCAAGCCCAGCACCGGCGCCAGTCGGCGCACCAGCGAAAAATCGGGCGTGTGCTTGCCGCGTTCGTACTGGTTCATCCTGGCGCTGGCCGACGCGGCGTCGATGCCGATCAGCAGGCCGAGTTTTTCCTGTGAGACGCCCAGGCGCAAGCGCGCTTGTTTCAGTCGTCGCGGCAACATCGGCCAGAAATCTCCCTTTACGGCGGGACGCCGGGACCGGCGCCATGGCAAGGATTGTGTGCCGCCGTGATGGGCTTCAAGCCGCGAGAAGGCCGATATGATCCGGGTATTTCGTGTTTTTGATGCCCCGCCGGGACGGCAAAAAGACCCCGGACGGGGCGCCAAGCCGCGCCGTTGCAGGCCCTGCGGCCGATAACGGTAAACGTAAGCCGCGCATAAGCTTGCAGCCAGGGACCTGCCGGGGGCAAGGTGGGGTGGCCCGGCCGCGCAAAAAAAAAACGGCGCCGATCAGGCGCCGTGGGGTGGCTGGTGCGCCCGCGCTCAGCGCGGATCGCGTTCGGCCAGCGCGTCCTCGTCGTGGCCGCGTTCGACCGGCCGGATCATGCGCGAGATGACGATGCCGACCTCGTAGAGCAGGCACAACGGCACCGCCAGCATGAACTGGCTGACCACGTCGGGCGGCGTGACCACCGCGGCGATGATGAAGGCGCCGACGATGACGTAGCCCCGCGCGTTGCGCAGCTGCTCGATCGTGACCATGCCGGTGCGCACCAGCAGCACCACCACGACCGGTACCTCGAAGGTGATGCCGAAGGCCATGAACATCGTCAGCACGAAGTTCAGGTAGGCCTCGATATCCGGGGCCGGCGTGATCGATTGCGGGGCGAAGCTGGCGATGAAGTGAAAGACCGTCTTGAAGACGAAGAAGTAGCAGAACGCCATGCCGGCCAGGAACAGCAGCGAGCTGGAGATGATGATCGGCGCGGCCAGGCGTTTTTCGTGGCGGTACAGGCCCGGCGCAACGAAGGCCCAGGCCTGGTACAGCACGATCGGCAGCGACAGCACGAAGGCCGCCATCAGCGTGACCTTGACCGGCACCATGAACGGCGTGATGACGCCGGTCGCGATCATGCGGGTGCCCTCGGGCAGCGAGGCCAGCATGGGCTGCGCCAGCAGGTCGTAGATGGCCGAGGCACCGGGATAGGTGAACAGCACGAAGAACACGGCCATCACGGCGCCCACGGCCTTGAGCAGGCGCGAACGCAGCTCGACCAGATGGGACATGAAGCTGTCTTGCGGAAGGTCTTCCTGGCTCACGATGGCTTGCGGGGTTCGGTGGAGTCGGGCGCGTCGGCGCCGGCAGGCGCGGGCACGGAGGCGGGCGCGGGAGGAACCGGCGCGGCCGCCGGCGGGATGGCAGGCGTGGCGGGTGCGGGC
>JAEZBO010000165.1 GCA_023427085.1 Pseudomonadota bacterium | reverse complement strand
CGCCCGCGCAGCACGAGGCGGCGGCCGGCGCGGGCGCAGCCTGCTGCGCATCGTCGTGGCCGTGATCGTGCTGGTGATCACGATCATGATCGTGGCCGTGACCATGGTCGTGGCCGTGATCGTGCTGGTGGCCGTGATCGTGACCATGCCCATGCGTGTGATCGTGGCCTTGCCGGTGATCAGGATCACGCCCGGGATCATCGCGCGGCCCGCGATCAAGATCCGGATCGGCCGCCGCCAGCGGCCCGCGCGAGGCCTCGCGCGCCTGCCCGGTAGCTGAGCCGTGCTCGGGGTGTTCGTCGCGACGCGGGGTGGGCGGGTGTCCGCAGCAGTCCTTGGCCATGGCGCAGAATCCTGAAATATCGACAATGAGCCGCCATTGCACACCCCGGAGTTACTATAGGGTCAAACGACTTTTATCGGAGCCGCAACATCATGCGCACCGGAGAACTGGCCCAGGCCGCCGGCACCACCGTCGAGACCATCCGTTATTACGAGAAGGAAGGCTTGCTGCCGGCGCCCGAGCGCGACGACAACAACTATCGCAGCTATGGCCAGATCCACGTCGAGCGGCTGCGGCTGATCCGCAATTGCCGCGCGCTGGACATGAGCCACGAGGAAATCCGCGCGATCCTTGAACTGGCCGACGACGAGCGCGCCGGCTGCAGCGGCATCAACGATCTGTTCGATGCGCACATCCGCCACGTCGATCAGCGCATCGACGAACTGCTGGGCCTGAAGACCCAGTTGCTGGCCTTGCGGCAGCGTTGCAGCCCCAGCGGGCGGGCGGCCGAGGACTGTGGCATCCTGCACGGCCTGTCGGCCATGCAGGCGGACGATCGGCCCGAGCGCCACACCCATCTGGGCTGACGGCGGCGCGCCGCCAAGCCCGCCGGCCGGTCACGACTGGCTGGTCCCTTCCTGAACCGTAGACGGAACGAGTTTTCGATGAGCGTATCTTCCCTGGACGGCCTGCTGGGCCGTCGTTCTTCCAAGTTTCTGACCAGCCCCGGCCCCGATGCGCAGGCGCTGCGCAAGATGTTCGAGGCCGCCGCGTGCGCGCCCGATCATGGCGCCTTGCGGCCGTGGCGCTTTGCGGTGATCGACGGGGCGGCGGTCGGCCGGCTGGCCGATGTGGCGATCGCCGCGGTCAAGGCCAGCGGCGACCCGCGCATGACGCCCGAAAAAGAGAAGTCCACGCGCGAGTGGCTGGCCAACGTGCCGACCGTGATCGCGGTGGCGCAGAAGATCGCGCACGACAACGACAAGATCCCCGAGCAGGAGCAACTGCTGGCCGCCGGCGCCGCGGCGATGAACCTGCTGAACGCCGCGCACCTGCTGGGTTTCGGCGCGTTCTGGAGCACCGGCCTGGGCACCTATGTCGAAGCCGTGCAGGATGCGCTGGGCTTCGACGCGCTGGACTACCGCTTCCTGGGGTTCATCGCGGTCGGCACGCCGTCCGGCAAGCTGCCGCCCGCGCGCCGCGCCGATCCCGACAGTTTTGTCAGCGTCTGGACTGGCGACTGAGACGCCGCCGCGCCACAGCAGGGGTCGCCGGCCGGCCCCTGTTCGAGCGCATCGATGATCGGACAGTCCGGCCGCGCATTGCCATGGCAGTGATCGGCCAGATGCCGCAGCGTCTGCGCCATCTGCGCCAGCGCCTCGGCCTTGGCCTCGAGCGCCGCCACGTGCGTCAGCGCCAGTGCCTTGACGTCGGCGCTGGCGCGGCTGCGGTCGCGCCATAGCGCCAGCAGCGCCTGCATCTGCTCGACCGAGAAGCCCAGCTCACGGGCGCGCTGCACGAAACGCAGCGTGTGCACGTGCCGCTCGCCGTAGACGCGATAACCCGAGTCGGTGCGCTCGGGGGCGTCGAGCAGGCCGATCTGTTCGTAATAACGGATCATCTTGGCCGAGATGCCGGACAGCTCGGCGGCCTTGCCGATGTTCATGCAGCCTCCGTGGCCTTGGGCAGGCCGGGATCGAAACGTTTGAGCCGCAGCGCGTTGCCGACCACGAACACGCTGGACAGCGCCATGGCGCCGGCCGCGAAGGCCGGCGTCAGCGTGTAGCCCCACAGCGGCACCAGCAGGCCGGCCGCCACCGGAATCAGCGCCACGTTGTAGAAGAAGGCCCAGAACAGGTTCTGGCGGATGTTGGCCAGCGTGGCGCGCGACAGCGCGATCGCCGCGGCCACGCGCCGCAGGTCACCGGACATCAGCACCACCGAGGCCGACTCCATCGCGATGTCGGTGCCGGTGCCCAGCGCGATGCCGACGTCCGAGGCCGCCAGCGCCGGGGCATCGTTGATGCCGTCGCCGACGAACGCCACCTTCCGGCCCTGCTGGCGCAGCGCCGCCAGCGCCGCGGTCTTGCCCTGTGGCAGCAGTTCGGCGTGGACCTCGTCGATGCCGAGCTGGCGCGCCACCGATCGGGCGGTGCGCGCATCGTCGCCGGTCATCATCACGGTGCGCAGCCCCAGCGCATGCAGCGCCGCGACCGCTGCACCGGCCTGCGGATGCAGCGGATCGGTGACGCACAGCAGGGCGGCCAGCCTGCCACCGATCGCGACGTAGACCGGGGTGCCGCCGGCATCGCCCCAGGCTTGCGCGTGCGCCTGCCAGCCCGACACGTCCAGGCCGAGCTGCTGCATCAGCCGCGTGCCGCCAGCCACGACTCGTTCACCCTGCACGTCGGCTTGCACGCCAGCGCCCACCAGCGCCTCGAAGCCGCTGGCGGCCGGCCAGTCGAGCTGCTGCGCCCGCGCGGCGGCGGTGATCGCCAGCGCGATCGGATGCTCGGAGTGCGCCTGCACCGCCGCCAGCGCGGGCAGCACCGCCAGGCGCGGGTGGCCGTCGATCTCGAGCCAGTCGGTCAGCGTCGGCCGGCCCAGCGTCAGCGTGCCGGTCTTGTCGAAGGCGACCACGTCGATGTCGCGCAAGCCCTGCAAGGCGTCGCCCTGGCGAAACAGGATGCCCAGCTCGGCCGCGCGGCCCGAACCCACCATGATCGAGGTCGGGGTCGCCAGGCCCATCGCGCAGGGGCAGGCGATGATCAGCACCGTCACCGCATGGACCAGCGCGGTGCCCAGCGCCGGGTCGTCGCCCAGCGCCAGCCAGGCCACGAAGGTCGCCAGCGCCACCCCCATCACGGCCGGCACGAACCAGCCGGTGATACGGTCGATCAGCGCCTGGATCGGCAGCCGCGCATCCTGCGCGTTCTGAACCAGCCGGATGATGCCGGCCAGCACGGTGTCCTGGCCGACGTGGCTGACCTGCAGCGTCAGGCTGCCGTTGCCGTTCTGCGTGCCGCCGGTGACGGTGGCGCCAGCCTGCTTGCGCACCGGCGCCGGCTCGCCGGTGATCATGGCCTCGTTGACGTAGGAGTCGCCATCCTCGACCAGGCCGTCCAGCGGGATCCGTTCGCCGGGGCGCACGCGGACCCGATCGCCGACCTGGATCTGCTCGATCGGCAGCGCCGACCAGGCGCCGCCGCGCAGCACCATCGCGCTGCGTGGCTGCATGCCCATCAGTTGCGCGATCGCCGCGCCGGTGCGCCCGCGGGCGCGGGCCTCGAGCAGGCGGCCCAGCAGGATCAGCGTGACGATCACGGCGGCCGCTTCGAAATAGACATGGGCGGCGCCCGGCGGCAGCCACTGGGGCGCCAGCAGCGACACGATCGAATAGCTCCACGCGGCGCCGGCGCCGACCGCGACCAGCGAATTCATGTCGGGCGCGCGGCGCCATAGCGCCGGCAGCCCCAGGCTGAAGAACTGGCGGCCCGGCCACGCCAGCACCAGCGTGGTCAGCAGCCCCTGCAAGGCCATGCTGACCGTGGCGCCGACATGTTGTTGTATCCAATGGTGCAGGGCAGGGCTCAGGTGCCCGCCCATCTCGAGCACGAAGACCGGCAGCGTCAGCAGCGCCGCCAGCAGGAAACGGCGGGTCTGCTGCTGCAAGGCCAGCGCGCGCGCCCGGGCCTGTTGCACCTGGGCGCGGCCATCGTCGCCGTCGATCAGGCGGGCCTGATAGCCGGCGTGTTCGATCGCCCGGATCAGGCCGTCCGCCGCGCCGCCGGATGCCGAGGCCGGATCGGCGCGCCACGTCACCCGCGCGCGTTCGGTCGCCAGGTTGACCTGCGCCAGTTCGACGCCCGGCACGGCGGCCAGCGCCTTCTCGACGCGGCGCACGCAGGCCGCGCAGCTCATGCCCGCAATGGACAGACTCAGTTCGCGGGCGTTGTCGGCGGGGCTCATGACTGGAAACTCTCTGATAAGCGTCGGCGGGATGACGGCAGTATCATCCTTACCATGATGGCAAGGTCAAGCATACTCGCGGTCTTGACCTTGCCAAGCTGGCAAGCCGCAGCATGGCGGCCACAACCCCATCGACCATTAGGAGCTGGACATGAACATTCGTTATCACGTACCGGACATGAGTTGCGGCCATTGCGTCGATACCATCACGCAGGCAGTCGGCCAGGTCGCGCCGGGCAGTCAGGTCGACGTCGACCTGCCGACCCATACCGTCACCGTGCTGGGCGCCACCGACGGCGACGCGGTGCAGGCAGCCATCCGGGATGCCGGCTACAGCCCGACCGAGGTCGAGTGAATCCCTGCGCTAAATCTGGGTCAGCCCCGACCGCGGCAGCTATGGCGCACTAGTGACACCGCGCTTGCTGCGAGGGGGCGGTCCCCCTCATGCACTGAGGCTATCGATACATAAGAATAATTAAATTCGATTTATTGATAGAGCTTGGCTATGATTCATTGCCTACGCATCGCGTCAATCATCGAATCACCCGGAGCCTCATTCATGTTGCAAACCAAGGAAGGTCAGCGAGTTCCCGACGTCACGTTTCCGGTCCGCCAGGACAATGCCTGGAAGCAGCTCACCAGCAGCGAGCTGTTCGCCGGCAAGACGGTCGTGCTGTTCTCGCTGCCCGGCGCCTTCACACCCACCTGCTCGTCGACCCACCTGCCGCGCTACAACGAGCTGGCGCCTGCCTTCTTCGCCAACGGTGTCGACAGCATCGTCTGCGTGTCGGTCAACGACACCTTCGTCATGAACGAATGGGCCAAGGACCAGGAAGCCGGCAACCTCACCTTGCTGCCCGACGGCAACGGCGAATTCACCGAGGGCATGGGCATGCTGGTCGACAAGCGCCAGCTGGGATTCGGCAAGCGCAGCTGGCGTTATTCGATGCTGGTGGTGGACGGCGTGGTGCAGAAGATGTTCATCGAGCCGGAAAAGGACGGCGACCCCTTCGAGGTCTCCGATGCCGAGACCATGCTCGCGCACATCGCGCCGCAGGCCAAGCGGCCGGACCAGGTGGTGGTGTTCTCCAAGGTCGGCTGCCCGTTCTGCGTCGAGGCCAAGCAGTTGCTGGCCGATCGGGGCTACGCGCCGATCGAGATCCCGCTCGACAACAAGGTGCGTGGCCGCGTCATCGGCGCCGTCTCGGGCAAGGGCACGGCCCCGCAGGTCTTCATCAACGGCGCGCTGGTCGGCGGCCTGGACGATCTCAAGCAGCACCTGCAGGCGGCCTGAGCCACGCCCCGCATCGCGAGAGGCCCACGGGCCTCTGATACGCTAGGATCGACTAGCCAGCATTCCAGGACAGGATCTATGAAAACCATCAACACCGACGTCGCCATCATCGGCGCAGGCACCGCGGGCCTGGCGGCCTATCGCGCCGCCAAGGCGCGCGGCAAGCGCGCGCTGCTGATCGAAGGCGGCCCGTATGGCACCACCTGCGCGCGCGTCGGCTGCATGCCGTCCAAGCTGCTGATCGCCGCCGCCGAGGCGGCCCACGAAGCCGCCCATACCGCGCCGTTCGGCGTGCACGTCGACAACGTCCGTGTCGACGGCCGCCAGGTCATGGACCGCGTCAAGCGCGAGCGCGACCGCTTCGTCGGTTTCGTGCTCGAAGGCGTCGAGAACATTCCGGCCGAGGACAAGCTGCGCGGCCACGCCCGCTTCGTGTCCGATCAGGTGCTGCGGGTCGACGACCACAGCGAGATCCACGCGCACAGCGTGGTGATCGCGACCGGTTCGCTGCCGATGGTGCCCGAGCATCTCAAGGCCATGGGCGAGCGGCTGATCGTCAACGACGACGTGTTCTATTGGGACGACCTGCCGCGCCGCGTCGCGGTGTTCGGGCCGGGTGTCATCGGCCTGGAGCTGGGCCAGGCGCTCAGCCGGCTGGGTGTGCAGGTGCGGGTGTTCGGCGTCAGCGGCAGCGTGGCCGGCATCTCCGATCCGGTGGTGCGCCAGCACGCCAAGAAATTGTTCCAGGAAGAGTTCTATCTGGACCCGGACGCCCGGGTGCTCGAGACCCGCCGCGTCGGCGACGAAGTCGAGATCCGTTACGTGGCGCTGGACAACAGCGAGCGCACCGAACGTTTCGACTACGCGTTGGTGGCGACCGGCCGGCGGCCTAATACCGGCAAGCTCGAGCTGGCCAACACCTCCTTGCAGCTGAACGACAAGGGCATCCCGCTGTACGATCGCCAGACCATGCAGTGCGGCGAGTCGTCGATCTTCATCGCCGGCGACGTCGACAACGACGTGCCGCTGCTGCACGAGGCGGCCGACGAGGGCCGGATCGCCGGCGAAAACGCCGCGTGTTTCCCGCAGGTGATGCCGGGCTTGCGCCGGGCGCCGTTGATGGTGGTGTTCTCGGATCCGCAGATCGCGGTGGCAGGACAGTCGTTCAGGCAGCTGCACGCGGGCAGCTTCGTGACCGGCAAGGTCGATTTTGGCAATCAGGGTCGCTCGCGCGTGATGTTGCGCAACCGCGGTCTGCTGCATGTCTATGCCGACAAGACCACCGGCAGGTTCCTGGGCGCCGAGATGGTCGGGCCGCGTGCCGAGCACATCGCGCATCTGCTGGCCTGGGCGGCGCAGCAGGAAATGACGCTGGCGCGGATGCTGGACATGCCTTTCTATCACCCGGTGATCGAAGAGGGCCTGCGCACCGCATTGCGGGATGCGCATGCCCAGCTGGACCTGCCCGCGCAAGCCCGGGCCTGACACCGCCGCGCCCGGGCAGGGCGCGGCAGCGCGGCCGCTGGCCTCAAGCCTTGCGGCGGACCAGGCCGACGATCAGCAGCACGATGATCGCGCCGACCACCGAGGCGATCCAGCCCACCGGCTCGCCGGGCGCATACCAGCCCATCGCCTGGCCGAGCCAACCGGCCACGATGGCGCCGACGATCCCGAGCACCGTAGTCAGGATGAAGCCCATTTTTTGTTCGCCCGGCATGATGGCGCGGGCGATCAGGCCCACGATAAAGCCGACGATGATCATGATGAGGATACTCATGACGATGCTCCTATGAACGAGGTGTGGGTGCACGGGTTCGTGCCCGGTCGATCATAGCGGCCCGGCGCCGTGTGGCAAGTAACAAATTGGCCGGTTGTTGTAGCGGGCGGTCGCCCGGCTCAGGCGGTCTGGGCCAGCAATTGTTTGATGTCGTGCGTCAGCGCGTCGACCGATTCCGAATCGGACGCCAGCAGGCGGGCCCGGCCGCGCCTGTCGAACACGTAGATGCCACGGCTGTGCGTGACGTCGTAGACCTCGGGATCGTCGCCGGGGCGCGGCTTCTCGATCTGGTAGGCGACCCGGTAGCGGCGCGCCAGGTCGGCGATCTGCCGCTCGGTACCGGTCACGCCCATGGCGTTGGGGCTGAAGGCGTCGACGTAGGCCTGCAGCGTGTCGGGGTCGTCACGGTGCGGATCGACGCTGACGAACAGGATGCGCACCTGCGCGGCGTCGGCGCCCAGCCGTGTCATCACGTCGTTGAGCTGCGCCATCGTGGTCGGGCAGACGTCGGGGCAGCTGGCGAAACCGAAAAACATCAGCACGGTCTTGCCCTTGAGATCGTCCTGCGTGACGGTGCGCCCGCCGGCCGCCGACAGCGAAAACCGCAGGTCCGGCACGTGGCCGCTGACGTCGTACAGCGACCACTCGTCCGAATCGGGATTGCAGGCCGCCAGTGCGCCCGCCAGCGGCAGGGCGGCCAGCGCGCGCAGCAGATGGCGGCGCCGCGCGCTCATGCCGCCGCCTGCGCCTCGACCAGGCCGCTGTGGCGCAGCAACGCGTCGATGCTGGGTTCGCGGCCACGAAAGGCCTTGAACGAATCGGCCGCCGGCCGTTCGCCGCCGACCGCCAGCACCTCGCGGCGAAACCGCAGGCCGGTGTCGGCGTGCAGCGTGCCGCTGGCGCCGTCCTGTTGCGCGGCCTCTTCGAAGGCGCTGTAGGCATCGGCCGACAGCACCTCGGCCCATTTGTAGCTGTAGTAACCGGCGCCGTAGCCGCCGGCGAACAGGTGCGAGAACGCATGCGGAAAGCGGTGCCAGTCGGGCGGGAACACCACCGCGATTTCCTGGCGCACGGTCTGCAGCAGGTCCAGCACCTGGCCGATATCGGTGGCGTGGGCGCGTTCGTGCAGCAGAATGTCGAACAGCGAGAACTCGACCTGGCGCAGCATCTGCATGCCGCTCTGGAAGTTGCGGGCCGCGGTCAGCTTGTCGAACAGTTCGCGCGGCAGCGGCTCGCCGGTATCGACGTGGGCCGACAGCTGGCGCACCACGTCCCATTCCCAGCAGAAGTTCTCCATGAACTGCGAGGGCAGTTCGATGGCGTCCCATTCGACACTGGAGAACGCCGACGCGCCCGGCTCGTCGACTTCCGACAGCAGCGCGTGCAGCGCGTGGCCGGTCTCGTGGAACAGCGTGATGACATCGTCATGCGTCAGCAGCGCCGCCTTGCCGCCCTGCGGCTTGGCGAAATTGCAGGTCAGGTAGACCACCGGCGTCTGCACGCCGTCCGCCAGCGCGCGGCGGCTGCGCTCGCTGTCGACCCAGGCGCCGCCTTGCTTGCCGGCGCGCGCATACAGGTCGATATAGAGATAGCCCAGCACCTTGCCCTGGCCGTCCTGCACCTGCACGCCCCGCACGTCGCGGTGCCAGGCCGACACGGCGTGGTCGACCAGGCGCACCTGGAACAGGCTTTCGATCACCGTGAACAGCCCCGAGATCACACGCGGCTCGGTGAAGTAACGTTTGACCTCGTCGTCCGAGTAGGCATAGCGCGCCTCGCGCAGGCGCTCGGAGGCGAATGCCATGTCCCACGGCAGCAGCGGGTCCAGCGCCAGCTTGTCGGCCGCGAAGGCGCGTAGCTCGGCCAGATCCTGTTCGGCGTAGGGGCGGGCGCGGCGCGCCAGATCGCGCAGGAAACCGGCGACTTCGCCGGCATCCTTGGCCATGCGGGTCTGCAGCCGCAGTTCGGCGAAGCTGCCATAGCCCAGCAGGCGCGCCTCGTCGGTGCGCAACTGCAGCAGTTCTTCGATCAGCGGCGAATTGTCGAACTTGGCCTCGCCCTGTTCGGAAGCCACGGTGCCCTGGGCCCGATAGAGCTTTTCGCGCAGCGCGCGATTGCGCGCGTACTGCATGACCGGCAGGTAGCAGGGCATCTTGAGCGTCAGCTTGTAGCCGGGCTTGCCGTCTTCCTGCGCAGCCTCGCGGGTGGCGTCCTTGACGTCCTGCGGCAGGCCGTCGAGCTCGGCTTCGTCGTCGACGAACAGCGCCCACGAATCGACCGTGTCGAGCACGTTCTCGGAGAACTTCTGCGAGACCTGCGCTTCGCGGTCGGAGATGCGCGCGTACTGTTCGCGCGCCTCGCCCTGCAGCTCGACACCGCTCAGGCGGAAGTCGCGCAGCGCCAGGTCGACGATGCGCTGGCGCACCGCCGGCCACTGGCCGAAATCGGCTGCCTGGCGCAGGCGCTGATATTGCCGGTACAGGCCTTCGTGCAGGCCGACCCAGGTCGAGAACTCGCTGACCTTGGGCAGCATGGCGTTGTAGGCCTCGCGCAGCGCGGGCGTGTTGACGACCGAGTTCAGGTGGCCGGCCACCGACCACGCGCGCCAGAGTTGTTCGCTGGCGCTGTCGAGCGGCTGCACCACGGCTTCCCAGGTGGCCGGCAACTGGTCGTCGGCGGCCTGTTCGACGGCCTGGCGGGCGGTCGCGAGCAAGGATTCGATGGCGGGCTGGATATGGTCGGGCTGCACCGAGGCGTAGTCGACCAGTTCGGCCACCGGGGCCATGAGCGGATTCTGTTGCTGGGTCATCGAAACGGGTGTGGTCCGTGGGCGGTTGCGTAAGGAGCGTTAGCGGGCTGGCTGCGCGGCGGCGCGTTCGGCCGCCTCGACGGTGTTGACCAGCAGCATCGCGATGGTCATCGGGCCGACGCCGCCGGGTACCGGGGTGATCGCGCCGGCCACCTGCTGGGCCGAGGCGAAGTCGACGTCGCCGCACAGCTTGCCGTCGGCGCCGCGGTTGATGCCGACGTCGATGACGACCGCACCGGGCTTGATCATGTCGCCGGTGACGATGCCGGGCTTGCCGGTCGCCACCACCAGCACGTCGGCGCGGCGTGTCTGCGCGCCCAGGTCGCGGGTCTTGGAGTTGCACAGCGTCACGGTCGCGCCGGCGGCCAGCAGCAGCATGGCCATCGGCTTGCCGACGATGTTGCTGGCGCCGACGATGACGGCCTCGGCGCCGCGCAGCACGACCTGCTCGGATTCGAGCATCTTCATCACGCCATAGGGCGTGCAGGGCCGGAACAGCGGCTGGCCGGTCATCAACAGGCCGGCGTTGCTGACGTGGAAGCCGTCGACGTCCTTCTCGGGCGCGATGGTCTCGATCACGCGATGCGAATCCATGTGCTTGGGCAGCGGCAGCTGCACCAGGATGCCGTGGATGGCCGGATCGTCGTTGAGCGCGCGCACGCGATCGAGCAGCTCGTCCTCGGTCAGCGTGGCCGGGTATTGCTCCATCACCGAATGCAGGCCGGCCTGTTCGCAGGCGCGCACCTTGTTGCGGACATAGACTTGCGAGGCGGGGTCTTCACCCACCAGCACGACGGCCAGGCCCGGACGCACGCCTTGGGCGGCCAGTGCCGCGGCGCGTTCGGCCACGCCGGCCTTGATGGTTTGCGACAGCTTCACGCCGTCGATGATGCGGGTCATGTACAACTTTCCTTTGTGCTGCGTCCGCCCTCAGGCATGCGCTTCGGGCTTGGTCAGGGCGACCTTCATGAGATCGGCCACCGTGGTGACCTCGAGTTTTTCCATGATGTTGGCGCGATGCGCCTCGACCGTCTTGATGCTGATGCCCAGGTCGTCGGCGATCTGCTTGTTCAGCCGGCCGGCGACGATGCGCTCGAGCACCTGCTGCTCGCGCGCGGTCAGGCGCGCCAGCATCGCGTCGTGCACGCGCTGGGCCTGGGCCTGGCTGACGCGCAGGTTGGCGTGCTCGAGCATGCGCGCGACGATCTCGCGCAGGTCCGATTCGTTGAACGGTTTTTCGAGGAAGTCGACCGCGCCTTTCTTCATCGTCGAGACCGCCATCGGCACGTCGCCGTGGCCGGTGATGAAGACGATGGGCAAGGGCGCCTTGCGCGCGATCAGCTGCTCCTGCAGTTCGAGGCCGCTCATGCCGGGCATGCGCACGTCGGCGATCAGCACGCCGACCAGCTCGGCATCGTATTCGGCCAGGAAGGTCTCGGCGCTGGCGTAGGCGCGCACGCGGTAGCCGTTGGCCTCGAGCAGCCAGCGCAGCGAGTCGCGTACGGCCTCGTCGTCATCCACGATATAGACGGTGCTGGACGGGTAGGGCATGTTCATGCGGGCAACTCCTCGGACTTATCGTGTTTGACGGGCGCTTTTGGCGCGGCGCACGGCAGAGTAAACCGGAAAATGGTACCGCCGGTAGGGTTTGCTTGCGCCCACAGGCGGCCATGATGGGATTCGATGATGGTGCGGCAGATGTTCAGCCCCATGCCCAGGCCTTCGGACTTGGTGCTGAAAAACGGTTCGAACAGGCGTTCGGGATCGGCCAGGCCGTGGCCCGCGTCGATCACCGCGACCTCGAGCTGGTTCTCGTGCTGCTGCACGGTCACCTGCAAGGTGTCGACGGTGCTCTTTTCCATGGCTTCCAGGCCGTTCTTGAGCAGGTTCAGCAGCACCTGCTCGATCAGGATTGGATCGGCCAGCACTTCGGGCAGGCCTGGCGGCACCTGCTGTTCGATGGCGATGCGGCGCTTGCGCGCGTCGATCTCGGCGAAGCCCACCGCGTTGTCGAGGATGCGCTCGATCGGCACCGGCTGGCGGCGCGGCTCGCTGCGTTTGACGAACTCGCGGATGCGGCTGATGATCTTGCCGGCCCGCTCGGCCTGCGCGGCGGCCTTTTCGAGCGCCGGCAGCAGCCGCTCGGGATCGACCATGCCGGCGCGCACCATCGCCACCGCGCCCATGCTGTAGTTCGAGATCGCCGTCAGCGGCTGGTTGAGCTCGTGCGCCAGCGACGAGGCCATCTCGCCCATCGTCGTCAGGCGGCTGGTGAGCTGGATCTTCTCTTGCTGCACACGCGAGGTCTCTTCGTGCTGGCGCCGCTCGGTGATGTCGCGCGCGACCTGCAGCCGCACGCGCCGGCCGTCGGTCCACGCCAGCATGCGGTGGTGCACCTCGAACCAGCGCTGCACCGACGGCGCGAAGACCTCGACCGACTCATCGGTGAAGCGGCCGCGCCGGCCCGCCAGCAGCTCTTCGTGGCCATCGGTCTGCGCGCCGAACACGCGCCGGTAGGTGCGGTTGGCGAACAGCAGCTCGAGCCCGTCCTGCGTATCGGCAGTCACCGAGATCGCGTCGTCCAGGCCTTCGAGCACCGTCATGAAACGTTCGTGCGCGGCGGTCAGCGCCTCGCGGATGCGCTTGGGCTCGGTGATGTCGGTCATCGAGGTCATCCAGCCGATCTGCTCGCCGTTGGGGTCGAGCAGCGGCGAGACGTACATGCGCGCGGTGAAGCGCGAGCCGTCGCGGCGCTGCGACTCGACCTCCAGGCCGCTGCTGGGCGCGTTGCCCGACATCAGCAGGTCGAGCGTGTGCTGGTGCTGCTCGTGGCGCCCCGGTACCCAATAAGGGAAGGGCGCGCTGCGGCCGATCAGGTCGGCCTCGTTCCAGCCGATCATGCGGCAGAAGGCCGGATTGACGTAGGCGATGCGGCCTTCCATGTCGAGCACCCGCATGCCGGTCGACATCGAGTTTTCCATCGCGCGCCGAAAGCTGGTCTCGGCGACCTGCGCGGCCTCGGCGTCCGAGCGGTAGCGGGTATAGCGCCACAGCGCCAGCAGGCTGATGACGATCACGCAGGACAGCGCCAGCACGACCCAGATCAGCCGCTGCTGGCGCAGTTCCTGGTCGATGGTGACAAACATCACGCTGTCGTCGCGGATGCGCTGCAGCCAGAAGAACGCCCCCATCACACAGAGATAGAGCACCAGCACGACGACCGGCGTCAGCCAGTACCAGCCGCGCCGGCGCAGGCGGGCGTGATCGTGGAATTGCGTGGCGATGAGGGATTTGGGGGCGGGGGCCATAAATGCTCGGACTTGCGTTCGTCATATTCTAGACGTTTGCAGGCAGGTATCCTGAAGGCTGAATCCTGGCTGAATTTCGCATTGTGAAAAGACATATCGCAAGGTGAAATTTCGCTTGCCCGGCCGCGCAGCCCACCCCTAGAATGCGCGGATAAGGTACCCCTATCCCCAGCCGTTACTGATACATATAAACAGGGTCGGCCCGGCTAACCGGGGACTTGAGTATGCCCGGCGGAACATGCCTGGCACGGTCGCGAAAACCCCACTGGAGACACGCTGATGTCCTCTTTCGCCCAGAACGGCGGCGCTTTGTCCGCCGCCAACGACGAAGACTCCCTCGAAACCCAGGAATGGCTCGATGCCCTTTCCGCCGTGCTCGACCGTGAAGGTCCCGAGCGCGCGCACTTCCTGCTCGAGCGCCTGATCGACCAGGCGCGCCGGTCCGGGGCGCACATCCCGTTCTCGCCGAATACCGCCTACGTCAACACGATCCCGACCGCGCTCGAGCCCGGCCATCCCGGCAATCTCGAGATCGAATCGCGCATCCGCTCGTACGTGCGCTGGAACGCCATGGCCATGGTGGTCAAGGCCAACAAGCACGACACGCCCGACGGCGGCGGCCTGGGTGGCCACATCGCCTCGTTCGCGTCGCTGGCGACCATGATCGGCTGCGGCCAGAACCACTTCTGGCACGCCGAGAACGAAGACCACGGCGGCGACCTGGTGTACTTCCAGGGCCATACCTCGCCCGGCATGTACGGCCGCGCCTATCTCGAGGGCCGCCTGTCCGAGGCGCAGCTCGACAAGTTCCGCCAGGAAGTCGACGGCGAGGGCCTGTCCTCGTACCCGCATCCCAAGCTGATGCCCGAGTTCTGGCAGTTCCCGACCGTCTCGATGGGCCTGGGCCCGCTGATGGCGATCTACCAGGCACGCTTCCTCAAGTACCTGCACGCCCGCGGCATCGCCGACACCAGCGCGCGCAAGGTCTGGGTGTTCTGCGGCGACGGCGAAATGGACGAGCCGGAGTCGCTCGGCGCGATCGCGCTGGCGGCCCGCGAAAAGCTCGACAACCTGGTGTTCGTGGTCAACTGCAACCTGCAGCGCCTGGACGGCCCGGTGCGCGGCAACGGCAAGATCATCCAGGAACTCGAAGGCGACTTCCGTGGCGCCGGCTGGAACGTCATCAAGCTGATCTGGGGCGGCTACTGGGATCCGCTGCTGGCGCACGACAAGGAAGGCATCCTGCGCCAGATCATGGAAGAGACCGTCGACGGTGAATACCAGGCCTACAAGGCCAACGACGGCAAGTTCGTGCGCGAAAACTTCTTCGGCAAGCATCCCAAGCTGCTCGAACTGGTCTCGCGCATGAGCGACGAGGACATCTGGCGCCTGAACCGCGGCGGCCACGATCCCCACAAGGTGTACGCCGCCTTCGACGCGGCCACCAAACACGAAGGCCAGCCGACCGTCATCCTGGCCAAGACCATCAAGGGCTACGGGCTGGGCCATGGCGGCCAGGCCAAGAACCCGACCCACCAGCAGAAAAAGCTCGACCTGGACGCGATCCGCGAATTCCGCGACCGCTTCGCCATCCCGATCCCGGACGACCAGCTCGAGAAGCTGCCGTACTTCAAGCCGGCCGAGGATTCGCCCGAGATGAAGTACCTGCACGAGCGCCGCAAGGAGCTTGGCGGCTACCTGCCGGTGCGCCGCGTCAAGGCCGACGAACAGCTCAAGGCGCCCACGCTCGACGCGTTCAAGTCGGTGCTCGAGCCGACCTCGGAAGGCCGCGAGATCTCGACCACGCAAGCCTTCGTGCGCACGCTGAACCAGATCCTGCGCGACAAGGAAGTCGGTCCGCGCGTCGTGCCGATCCTGGCCGACGAATCGCGCACCTTCGGCATGGAAGGCCTGTTCCGCCAGATCGGCATCTACGCCCCCGAGGGCCAGAAGTACATCCCGGTCGACAAGGACCAGGTCATGTACTACAAGGAGTCGGCCAACGGCCAACTGCTGCAGGAAGGCATCAACGAAGCCGGCGCGATGAGCTCGTGGATCGCCGCCGCGACCTCGTACTCGACGAACAACCGCATCATGGTGCCGTTCTTCATCTACTACTCGATGTTCGGCTTCCAGCGTATCGGCGACCTGGCCTGGGCAGCTGGCGACATGCGCGCCCGCGGCTTCCTGCTGGGCGGCACCGCCGGCCGCACCACGCTCAACGGCGAAGGCCTGCAGCACGAGGACGGCCACAGCCATATCCTGGCCTCGACCATCCCGAACTGCATCTCCTACGATCCGACCTACGCGCACGAAGTCGCCGTGATCATCCAGCACGGCATGAAGCGCATGGTCGAGGACCAGGAAGACGTCTATTACTACCTGACGCTGATGAACGAAAACTATCCCCATCCCGGCCTGAACGCCGGCGACGAGGAAGGCATCATCCGCGGCATGTACAAGCTCAAGAGCGCCGGCAAGGGTAAGCAGCGCGTGCAACTGATGGGTTCGGGCACGATCCTGCGCGAAGTGCTGGCCGCGCAAGAACTGCTCGAAGCCGACTGGGGCATCGCGTCGGACGTCTGGAGCGTCACCAGCTTCACCGAGCTGCGCCGCGAAGGCCTGGACGCCGAGCGCCACACGCTGCTGAACCCGACCGACAAGAAGCCGCCGGTCCCGTACGTCACGGCGCAGCTGGCCAAGACCGACGGCCCGATCATCGCGTCGACCGACTACATGAAGCTGTTCGCCGACCAGATCCGTCCGTTCATGCCCAAGGGCCGCAGCTACAAGGTGCTGGGCACCGACGGTTTCGGCCGCTCGGACTTCCGCGCCAAGCTGCGTGAGCACTTCGAGGTCGATCGCCGCTTCGTCGTCGTGGCCGCCCTGAAGGCGCTGGCCGACGAAGGCAACCTGCCGCTCGAGAAGGTCGCCGAAGCCATCAAGAAGTACGGCATCGATCCTAAAAAAGCCAACCCGCAATACGCCTGAGGGGCCGAGACATGAGCAACACGCAGATCAAGGTGCCGGACATCGGCGATTTCGCGGAAGTCGAAGTCATCGAGATTCTGGTTAAGGAAGGCGACACGATCGATGCCGAACAGAGCCTGATCACCGTCGAGTCCGACAAGGCCTCGATGGAGATCCCGGCGTCCGAAGGCGGCGTGGTCAAGTCGATCAAGATCAAGGTCGGTGACAAGGTCGCCAAGGGCAGCGTGATCGTCGAGATCGAAGCCGCCGCCGGCGGCTCGGCCAAGGAAGAGGCCAAGCCGGACGCCAAGGCGGACAAAGCCGAGAAGGCCGACAAGCCCGCCGCCAAGGCCGAGGAAAAACCGGCCGCCAAGGCCGAGTCCAAGCCTGCCGCCAAGGCCTCGGCCGGCGGCGGCCTGGCCGATATCGCGGTGCCCGACATCGGCGATTTCGCCGAGGTCGAGGTAATCGAGATCCTGGTCAAGGAAGGCGACACGATCGAGGCCGAGCAAAGCCTGATCACCGTCGAATCCGACAAGGCCTCGATGGAGATCCCGGCTTCGCAGGGCGGCGTGCTCAAGTCCTTGAAGGTCAAGGTCGGCGACAAGGTCGCCAAGGGCAGCGTGATCGCGCAGGTCGAGGCCGCCGGCGAAGCCGCCGCGCAGGACGCGCCGGCCGATGCCAAGTCGGACGAGCAGCCGGCCGCCAAGGCCGACGCGGCGCCCAAGGCGCAGGCCGCCGAAGCCGCCAAGCCGGCCAGCGGCAGCGCACGCGCCGAACCGGCGCAGGCGCTCAAGGACGGTGACCAGGACGAAGGCGCGCGCCTGGCGCACGCCTCGCCGTCGGTGCGCAAGTTCGCGCGCGAACTGGGCGCCAACCTGGCCAAGGTCAGCGGCACCGGTCCCAAGGGCCGCATCACGCAGGACGACGTGCGCGAGTACGTCAAGAAGGCGCTGGCCGGCGCCGGCCAGGGCGCCGCGACGGCAGCCGGCGGCAGCGCCGATGGCGCCGCGCTGGGCCTGCTGCCGTGGCCCAAGGTCGACTTCGAGAAGTTCGGTCCGATCGAAGCCAAGCCGCTGTCGCGCATCAAGAAGATCTCGGGTGCCAACCTGCACCGCAACTGGGTCATGATCCCGCACGTCACCAACAACGACGAAGCGGACATCACCGATCTCGAAGCGCTGCGCGTGACGCTGAACAAAGAGAACGAGAAGTCGGGCGTGAAGGTCACGATGCTGGCCTTCCTGATCAAGGCCGTGGTCGCGGCGCTGAAGAAATTCCCCGAGTTCAACGCCTCGCTGGACGGCGACAACCTGGTGCTCAAGCAGTACTACCACATCGGTTTCGCCGCCGACACGCCCAATGGGCTGGTCGTGCCGGTGATCCGCGATGCCGACAAGAAGGGCGTCGCCGAGCTGGCCACGCTGACCGGCGAACTGGCCAAGAAGGCCCGCGACGGCAAGCTCTCGCCCGCCGAAATGCAGGGCGGCTGCTTCTCGATCTCGTCGCTGGGCGGCATCGGCGGCACGCACTTCACGCCCATCATCAACGCGCCCGAAGTGGCGATCCTGGGCGTGTCGCGTTCGTACCAGAAGCCGGTCTGGGACGGCAAGCAGTTCCAGCCGCGCCTGACGCTGCCGCTGTCGCTGTCCTATGACCACCGCGTCATCGACGGCGCCTCGGCCGCGCGCTTCAACGCCTACCTGGGTGCGTTGATGGCCGATTTCCGCCGCATCGCGCTGTAAACGGAGTCTTCATGAGCCAGACTAGCGAAATCAAGATCCCGGACATCGGCGACTTTGCGGAAGTGGAAGTCATCGAGGTGCTGGTCAAGGAAGGCGACACGATCGAGGCCGAACAGAGCCTGATCACCGTCGAGTCCGACAAGGCCTCGATGGAGATCCCGGCGTCCGAAGGCGGCGTGGTCAAGTCGATCAAGATCAAGGTCGGTGACAAGGTCGCCAAGGGCAGCGTGATCCTCGAGATCGAGGCCGGTGCGGCCAAGGACGCCGGCGCGGGCAAGGCGGATGCCAAGCCGGCCGGCAAGGCCGACGACAAGGCTGCCGCCAAGACCGACAAGGCCGACAAGGCCGACGACAAGGGCGTCGCTGCCAAGTCTTCGGAAAGCAAGGCCGCGGCGCCGGCCGCCGCCAAGCACACGGACGGCGCCGACGCCGTCTACGACGTGCTGGTGCTGGGCGCCGGCCCGGGCGGATACTCGGCGGCATTCCGTGCCGCCGACCTGGGCCTGAAGGTCGTGCTGGTCGAGCGTTATTCGACGCTGGGCGGCGTCTGCCTGAACGTCGGCTGCATTCCGTCCAAGGCGCTGCTGCATACCGCCGCCGTCATCGACGAGGCGCGTGCGCAGGCTGCCCACGGCATCAGCTTCGGCGAGCCCAAGATCGACCTGGACAAGCTGCGCAGCTACAAGGACAGCGTCATCGGCAAGCTGACCGGCGGCCTGGCCGGCATGGCCAAGGCGCGCAAGGTCACCGTCGTGACCGGCGTCGGCGAGTTCCTCGATCCGCACCATCTGTCGGTCAAGGCCGACGACGGCAAGAGCCAGACCCTCAAGTTCGCCAACGCCATCATCGCGGCCGGCAGCGAATCGGTGAAGCTGCCGTTCCTGCCCAAGGACGATCGTATCGTCGACTCGACCGGTGCGCTGACGCTGCCGTTCGTGCCCAAGAAGATGCTGATCATCGGCGGCGGCATCATCGGCCTGGAAATGGGCACGGTGTATTCGACGCTGGGCGCGCGGCTGGACGTGGTCGAAATGCTGCCCGGCCTGATGCAGGGCGCCGACCGCGACCTCGTCAAGGTCTGGCAAAAGCACAACACGCCGCGCTTCGACAACATCATGGTCAATACCAAGACCGTGGGTGCCGAGGCCAAGAAGGACGGCATCTACGTCAGCTTCGAGGGTGAAGGCGCGCCCAAGGAGCCGCAACGCTACGACCTGGTGTTGCAGGCCGTGGGCCGCACGCCCAATGGCAAGAAGATCGGCGCCGACAAGGCCGGCATCGCGGTCAGCGAGCGCGGCTTCATCGACGTCGACAAGCAGATGCGCACCAACGTGCCGCACATCTACGCGATCGGCGACATCGTCGGCCAGCCCATGCTGGCGCACAAGGCGGTGCACGAAGGTCACGTGGCGGCCGAGGCCATCGCTGGCGAGAAGTCGTTCTTCGACGCCCGCGTGATTCCGTCGGTGGCCTACACCGATCCCGAAGTGGCGTGGGCCGGCCTGACCGAAGACGAAGCCAAGAAGCAGGGCATCAAGGTCGAGAAGGGCGTGTTCCCGTGGGCCGCCTCGGGCCGCGCGATCGCCAATGGCCGCGACGAGGGCTTCACCAAGCTGCTGTTCGATGCCGAGACGCATCGGGTGGTCGGCGGCGGCATCGTCGGCACCCATGCCGGTGACCTCATCAGCGAGGTGGCGCTGGCCATCGAGATGGGCGCCGACAAGGTCGACATCGGCAAGACCATCCACCCGCACCCGACGCTGGGTGAGTCGGTGGGCATGGCCGCCGAGGTCGCCAAGGGCACTTGCACGGACCTGCCGCCCGTCAAGAAGAAGTAACGTCAGCGCGACGCCCGGCGATCCTGTCGCCGTCTGTCGCCTGGCTACCGGCCTGACTGCTTTGGCGGTCAGGCCTTTTTCTTTGTGATGGCAACGAAAATTCAGTTAATATCGTTGTCATGGCAAAGAATTCCATGCGTCGACCTGGCGCGTCACCGGTCCCCGTGCTGGTCCAGCGCGCGCTGGACGGTCTGGCGCTGCGTGCGGCCACCGTACGCAAGGCGCGGCGGCTGACACAAGCGGATCTCGCTCATCTGGCCGATGTCGGCGTCAGCACCGTGGCGGCGGTCGAGGCCGGTCAGGCTGGCGTCGCGGTCGGCAATCTGTTCAAGCTGATGTCCGCCCTGGATCTGTTGGATCAAGCCGACAGCCTGTTCGATCTAGGCGCCGATCCAGCCCTGGCCGCGTACGCGCGAGACGCTCTGCAGCCCCGGCCGCTGGCGGCCCGCGTGCAGGTGGTCAGGAAGCCGTCTCATGGCTGACACCACGCCGGTTTGGGCATGGCTGCCAGGGATGGCCGAGCCCATCGAGGCCGCTCGCCTGGATGTCGAAGCCGGTCGTTATCGTTTTCGCTACGGTGCGGCTTACAAGCAAGCCGGTCGCGATGGTGGCAGCGTGGCGCTGGACCCGTTTCAGCTTCGGCTCAACAAGCAGGAGCTCAGAACCGACACGCTGCCAGGCGTGTTGATGGATGCCAGGCCGGCGGGTTATGGACAAGACCGCCTCAATGCGCAATGGCAAGCCAGTTACCAGCGCGACCTGAACGATATCGAATTGCTCGAGCTGGGGCCCGCCGATGGCGTAGGGGCGATCGAGGTGTGCCGGGACATCGATCGTAAGCGTAGCTGGGTCGCCCCCGATATCGATGGCTTGCAGCACGAGTTGGAGCGTCTGGAAGACGACGCTCCGCCGTCGCGGGCCATGCGACGGGCCAATGGTGACGTCGGCACCAGTGCAGGCGGAGAGCGTCCCAAAGCCACTTTTGTCTTCGACAGGCGGCTGTGGCTGGTCAAGATGCAGGATCGCGGCGATCGCCAGGGCATGCCGGCGCTCGAATACACCGTGATGAGCCTGGCGACGCAGGCCCGCTTGCACACGGCGCCAGTGCTGCTGCGTACCGTCGGTCCGCATCAGGTCCTGCTGGTCGAACGCTTCGACCGCTCGGGTGACCCGCGGCAGCCGCTACGCACCTTGTATGCCTCGGCCCATACCGTGTTGCAGTTGCCTCCCGCCGCTGTTGCCGGGCATCCCTTGCGCTCGTATCTGGTCCTGGCGGACAAGCTGCGGGTATGGGGACGTGACGGCGGGCACGATGCGCTGGCGCTGCAGTTGCAGGAACTCTGGCGACGCATGGCCTTCAACGCGTTGGTGGGCAATATCGATGACCATCCCAGGAACCACGGGCTACGGTACGTCGATGGGGCCTGGCGCCTGACGCCCGCGTTCGATATCACGCCCATCTGGAAACCCGCTGACTCCGGTCGGGACGGCGCGCCGACACTGGCCATGGCGACCGGCGCGGATGGCCTCGCCGATGCGTCGCCAGAGCGATTGCTCGCCGCTGCCGGCCACTTTGGTCTATCGCCTGAAGAGGCGGCGGATTATCTGCTGCAGACCAGCCGCCTGATCGCCGGTCGCTGGGAGGCACTCTTGAGCGAGGCGCTTGCGCCGCTGGCTTCGCACCGCGCCGGCGTGAGTATCGCTGCGATCATCGACCAGGCACGCGGCGCCTTTTCGTTGAGCGACTCGATAGTTCAGGCGCCCGCTGCCGTCGAGCGGGCGGTCGAACAGTTGCTGTCGCGCCCCCGGTCGGGTCGTAGAAGGTCGCGTGAATGAATCCTCCGCGTGTCGCACGGCCTCGCTCGATACGCACGGATTGACACGATTCGCCGGACTCGAACCGGCGGGCCCTGACGCGGCAAGCCGTCTCCGTGCCCCGGCTTCGGCGATATAGGCCCCCAAAACGGCGTGTTTTTGAGCAAATAGCGGGCAGGGCGCGCTGCTACGCTGCTGGCATCCTGGTCCGGCCCTGTCCGGAAACCTCCTTTCGGAACGCCCGCTCATGAACGCACCCGAAGTCGCGCAGCAGATCGCTGACGCCTACGACAAGCAACCCTATCAATCCAACGCCTTTCCGTACACGGCGCCGGGCCACCTGAGAGCGACCGCGCATCTGTACGGCATCGAAACCGTGCCGCTTCGGCACGCACGGGTGCTCGAGCTGGGGTGCGCGGCGGGGGGCAACCTGTTGCCCTTCGCGCTGATGCATCCCGAGGCGACGGTCGTGGGTGTCGACATTTCGCCGGTGCAGGTGGCCCAGGGCCAGCAACTGATCGAAGAACTGGGCGTCGACAACCTGACGCTGCACGCGATGAGCCTGACCGACATCACGGCCGAGTTCGGGCAGTTCGACTACATCATCGCGCATGGGGTGTTCAGCTGGGTGCCGCTGGAGGTCAAAGAGGCGCTGCTGCGCGTCTGCCGCCAGAATCTTGCCCCGCTGGGCGTGGCCTACGTCAGCTACAACACCTATCCGGGCTGGAAAGCCGGCGACATTCTGCGCGATGCCATGCTGATGCACAGTCATGGCGCCGCCTCGGAAGACGCCCGGGTCGGCAGTGCGCGCGCGGTGTTGAACCTGCTGTCGGAGGGCCTGGCCGCCAGCAATCCGCTGGCGCCGTCAATGCGGGCGGCCGTGCAGCAGTTGCGCACGCAGTCGGATCACTACATCGCGCATGAACACCTGGAGGCGGTCAACACGCCGTGCTACCTGGTCGAGTTCGTCGACATGGCGCAGCAGAGCGGGCTTGCCTATGTCGGCGATGCCGAGGCGCAGAGTGAGATGCCGGTGACCTACGGCGACAACGTGCGGCTCAATCTCAGCCTGATCGCGATGGGCCAGCCCAAGGCGATGCGCCAGCAATATCTGGATTTTGCCGTGGGCCGCATGTTTCGCAAGAGCCTGTTGGTGCATGCCGACCGCGCTGAGCAGATCGCTGACCTGCCCAGGCTGCAGGCGCTGGAAGATCTGCATTTCGCGGCCTGGTTCGACACGCAGCAGAACCCCGACGAGCTGGACCCGAACCGCGAGACCTACGTCAACCAGGGCGGCCGCAAGCTGTCGGTGATCGATCCGTTCGTCAAGCGCGTGATCGCGACGCTGAGCCAGGCGTGGCCGTCGGCCGTGTCGTGGGCTGCGCTGCAACAGCAATGGGCGCCAGAATCGGCGCCGGATCACGCCGCGGCAAAAGAGAACCTGGCCGAGGCGCTGGCGTCGATCTACCGGCTGGGCTTGCTGCGGGTGGGCCTGGCCAGCGAAGCGTCGCTGCCTGGCGAGGCTGGCGAACACCCGGGCTTGCCAAGGGGCTGGAGTGTCCTGCAGCGTCGTCTGCAGCAGGATCCGCAGTTTGGCGTCGGCCTGTTCGACCGCTGGCACGGCAGCATCAAGCTTCGCACCAGCGAGGCGCAGATGTTGGTGTATGCGATGCTCGACGGCAAGACACCGGTGTCGCAGATGCGCACGGCACTGCGCGATGCGCTCACCGACGGCCGGGTCGCCGGTCCGGGGGACAAGCCGCTGACCGGTCAGCGTAATCTGGATGCGACGGCGCAGAACATGGTCGGCATCACGCTGACGCATCTGCACAAGATGGGCGTGCTGGCAGGTCATCGATAAACCCGCGGCGCCTTCGGGGCGCCGATTCAGCAGCGCAAAACAACACGGCCACGCAGATGCGTGGCCGTGTTTTTTGTACTGCAGCCGGCCCTCGAGGGAAAGAGCCGGCTTCGCTACGATTAACGCAGCAGCGACAGCACGCCTTGCGGCACCTGGTTGGCCTGGGCCAGCACCGAGGTACCAGCCTGTTGCAGGATCTGCGCGCGCGTCATGTTCGACACTTCGACGGCGTAGTCTGCGTCCTGGATGCGCGAGCGCGCAGCCGACAGGTTGGTGACGGTGTTGTTCAGGTTGGTGATGGTCGACTCGAAGCGGTTCTGGATCGCACCCAGGTCGCTGCGCAGGCTGTCGACGGTCGACATGGCGGCGTCCAGCGCCTTCAGCGGGTCGGTCGTACGATCCGACACGGTGGCGGCTTCGGTCGTCAGGTCGCCAGCGGCGTTGACGAAGTACTGGTTGGCTTGGTTGTCGGTGATGACGCCGTTCGAACGGACGAACACTTGCGTGTTGGTCTGCTCGTCGGTGGTCAGGGCGCCATCGGCATCGGCGTAGACGGCGTCGCCGCCTGCTTCGACGCTGGTGACACCGGCGGCGGTGTTGATGGTGACGACGACGGGCGCGCCACCGACTTCCAGGCCGTTCAGCGTCATGCCGGCGGCATCGTCAGCTTCCATGGCCAGCAGTTGCTGGGCCGAAACCTGTGCGCCGGTCACGTCGATGCCGGTCGCCACGTCACCGGTGCCGGTGAACGTCGTGCCATTGGCCAGCTCGATCGAGGCGGTGGCGATGTTGGCGCCCGTCGCGGTCAGCGCGGTGGTGCCGTCGATGGCCGTCATGTCCTCGCCGGTCATGGCGGCGGTCAGGTTGGCGACCGTGGCGGCGGCGTACTTCGTCACGTCGGCGTCGCTGATCGTTTCGGTCAGGTTGCCCTGCTCGTCGATGTACAGCGCGGCGCCGTTGGCGGTGGTGATGTTGCCCGAGCCGCTGATCTGAACGTCGACGGACTTGCCGCCGATTTCGATCTTGGCGCTGGTGGAGGCCGAGCCAGCGGCAGGCGCCAGGGCCTTGCCCACGTCGGCGGCGCTCAGGCCGTCGACGTCGTAGCTGAAGTTACCCTTGCCGTCGGCGGTGTAGGCGCCTGCGGCGACCGTGCCGGTACCGAAGGGGGTCTCGCCAGCGAAGGTGACCGTATCGCCATCCTTCAGCTGACCCAGTGCGTCGGCAGCCGTCAGGGCCTTGTTGGCCACTTGCACGTTGTAGACAGGGTTGGCGGGATCGGTGTTGTCGATCGAGACGTTGCCAGCCAGCTTCAGCGAGTCGGCGGTGGCGGCCTCGTTGGCGACCGAACCCTTGCCGTTGACGTTGAAGCCGGTCAGGCCCAGCGTGTTCGAGTTGATGGCTTGCAGATCGATCTTGATCGTCTGGCCGTCGTTGGCGCCGACCTGGATCGACAGGCTGTTGTCCTTGGCCAGGACGTGCACGCCGTTGAATTGGGTCTGTTCCGAAACGCGGTCGATTTCGTCCAGGCGTTGCTTGATTTCAGCCTGGATCGAGTCGAGGTCGGTGCCCGAGTTCGAGCCGTTGACGGCCTGGTTGGTCAGTTCGCGAACGCGCTGCAGGTTGTTGTTGATTTCGTTCAGCGCGCCTTCGGTCGTCTGAGCGATCGAGATGCCGTCGTTGGCGTTACGGTTGGCTTGCTGCAGGCCGCGGATGTTGGCGGTGAAGCGGTTGGCGATGGCCTGGCCAGCGGCGTCGTCCTTGGCGCTGTTGATGCGCATGCCCGACGACAGGCGCTCGATGGCGGAGCCGAGTTGCGACTGCGACTTTTGCAGGTTGTTTTGCGCAACCAGCGACAGGTAGTTGGTTTGAATGACAGACATTTGGGGCTCCCAAGAAGCGTATCGAACCGGGCAGCTGGGCCGCCCTGACTATCGGGCCGGCAGCTTGCCGAGATTGGCAGGCTTGCTGGCCTGATGTCTGGGTAACGGCAGTGCGGTTATCGGCTTTAGGCGAAGGTCGCAAATTATTTGCGATTCGTTGCAGCCGCGGTTCAGATCAGCTGGGCGCTGCTCATGCCGGTGGGCAGCTCGTGCCAGGCATGATCCTTGAGCTTGGCGCGGATACGCGTGGTGGCCTGCGTGCGCAACTGGCAGACGCGGCCTTCGGTCACGCCCAGCACCGCGCCGATTTCCTTCAGGTTGAGGCCCTGCTCGTAATAAAGAGAGAGCAGCAGCTTTTCGCGCTCGGGCAGTGCCTCGATGGCCTGCACCAGCACGCCGCGCAGGTCGCCGGCCAGCAGTTGCGACAGCGGGTCGGCGGCGCTGTCGGTCGGCGCGGCCCGCTCATGCCAGTCCGAATCGGCATCGTCGTCACGGCCGAAGTCTTCGTAATGCAGGATCTGCACGCCTTGCGCATCGCTGAGCAGCTCGTGATATTCGGGCATCGGCAGATCGAGCTTGGCGGCGATCTCGGCTTCGGTCGGGCTGCGGCCCAGTTCCTGTTCGAGCTTCTGGATGGCCTGTTCGATGCGGCGGGCCTTGCTGCGCACGCTGCGCGGCAGCCAATCCTGTGAACGCAGCTCGTCGAGCATGGCGCCACGGATGCGGGCGGTGGCGTAGGTCTCGAACTGCGCCTCGGGCAGCGCGCGGTAGCGCCGCGCGGCGTCGAGCAGGCCGATCATGCCGGCCTGCACCAGATCGTCCAGCTCGATGCTGGCCGGCAATCTGGCGAGCAGTTGCAGCGCCAGGCGACGCACCAGAGGGGCGTGCTGGCCGACGAGACGGTCTTGCGCAGGGGGCATGCTGAAAAGGACGGAATCTGATCCGGCCATTGTGTGACAGGGCGAGCGGGCAGCAACAGCCAAGCACATGCGCTTTTGGACGCCTATTCGCAAGATTGCCGGTGGGGTGGGGCGCCAGCTTGTCCGGGGGCGGCGCGGCCGGGTGGGGCGGACGCGCCGCGCCGCGCAAAAAAGGCCGTCTTAACGCCCGGACAAAACGTCTAGCCAATAAACATCGAACTTTCAAGACCACCAAAACATTGTGGTTTTCAAGTATCAAGTTATGTCTTTTGTGGCTGTCTATTGTAATTTCAACAGCATTTGTCATATTTCCCAAGGAAAATGAAACCTTATGTGGTACATTGAAGCAAATGTGCGAAGAAATGATACATTTCAGCATATTTACAAGCAATGTGCCGACTATGACTCCTGGAGAGCCGGCGCTTGACCATAGTTTTTCGCGACCGCTCTCCACAACCGGGTTGAGATATGAACATGGCCGACAACACGTTGCTGAGCGACATCCGTGAGGTGAATCTGTCCTATTTGTTGCTGGCGCAGCGCATGCTGCGGGACGATTATTCCGCCGGGGTGTTTCGCCTGGGTTTCAGCAACGAAGTAGCCGACATCATCATGCGCCTGTCGCCGGCCCAGCTGGTCAAGCTGGCGGGTTCGAGCTCGCTGCTGTGCCGCTTCCGCTTTGACGATTACAGCCTTCTTTCGGCACTCACGCACGATGTGCTGGGCGGCGCCTTGCAGCAGGCACACGCCACGATCCTGCTGGCCAAACAGCCAGTCGAAACCCTTAGCTGACGCTGCACAGCCTGCGAAACCATCATGGCAATCAAAAGTGTCAGTAAAGAGGCCGACGAGATCCGTCTGGCCAGCGCAATGATCGAGCTGGGTGCTCGACTGCAGGTGCTCGAGGCCGAAACCAGCCTCAGCCACGACCGCCTGGCCCGCCTGTACCGCGAGATCCGCGGTTGCTCGCCGCCCAAGGGCATGCTGCCGTTTTCGGTCGACTGGTTCATGACTTGGCTGCCGAACATCCATTCCTCGCTGTTCTACAACGTCTACCGCTTCATGATCCAGCGCACGCCCAGCAAGGGCATCCGCGCGATCATCGACGCCTACCGGCTCTATCTCGAGCACGCGTCGGCCGAGCACAAGGACGAACCGGTGCTCAGCTTCACGCGGGCCTGGATGCTGGTGCGCTTCTACGACAGCGGCATGCTGCAGCTGTCGGCCTGCCGCCAGTGCAATGGCGACTTCGTCGCCCATGCCCACGATCCGCAAGGCGACTTCGTCTGCGCGATCTGCCGTCCGCCTCCCCGCGCGGGCAAGACGCGTGCCGCCGCGCGCGAGAAGGCCGCCGCACGGCCGGCCGCCGTCGCCGAACGCGCCTGAAACCCGCGCCACGCGGGGCTTCGTCCGACCTTTAGGGTCCGATAACCGCCAATAAGCCACGAAATATCCCCCCTAAACCCGGTTTTCCCGATCGGGCTTAGGGGGGATCATGCTGGCGTCTACGTCCCGTCACGACAGAGGAATGGTGTGTTAATCGTAATCGGCTATGTCATCGTGCTGGTGGCCGTGTTCGGCAGCTTCGCCGGCCTGGGGGGTCACCTGGGCGCCTTGTACCAGCCTCTGGAATTCACGCTGATCGGCGGCGCCGCGTTCGGCGCGTTCCTGGCGGCCAACAGCCAGAAATCGCTCAAGCTGGTCATGAAGGCGCTGCCGCAGACGGTCAAGGGCGCGCCCTACGACAAGGCCGTGTACATGGAGCTCATGGGCCTGATGTACATGCTGCTGAACAAGGCCCGTCGCGAAGGCCTGATGGCGATCGAGTCGCACATCGAGGACCCGGCCGCCAGCCCGATCTTCTCGGAGTACCCGCGTATCGCCAAGGACGAGAAGCTCATGGAGTTCATCACCGACTACATGCGCATCATGATCAGCGGCAACATGAGCCCGTTCGAGATCGAGACGCTGATGGACGAGGACATCGAGACCTATCGCCACGAACTCGACGTGCCGACCCAGGCGCTGCGCGCGGTGGCCGACGGCCTGCCGGCCTTCGGCATCGTGGCGGCGGTGCTGGGCGTGATCAAGGCGCTGGCCGCCGTCGATCAGCCGCCGGCGATCCTGGGCGACCTGATCTCCAAGGCCATGGTCGGCACCTTCCTGGGCATCCTGCTGGCCTATGGGTTTGTCGGTCCGCTGGCCTCGCGGGTCGAGCGGCGCAACGACGAGATGCTTAAGATCCTGGAATGCGTCAAGACCACCTTGCTGGCCAGCATGAACGGCTATCCGCCGCAACTGGCCGTCGAATTCGGCCGCAAGGTGCTGTTCACGTCGGTGCGCCCGAGCTTCTCCGAGCTTGAAGAGCACGTGCGCCAGGCCAAGAGCGCGGGTGCCAAGGGCTGACGGGTCGTGGCATGAACAACCCGAACTCGAATCACCGTATCGTCGTGCGCCGCAAGAAGTCGCGCGGCGGCCATGGCCACCACGGTGGCAGCTGGAAGATCGCCTACGCCGACTTCATCACCGCGATGATGGCGTTCTTCCTGGTGCTGTGGCTGGTCAGCATCGTGCCGCGCGAGGACCTGCGCGGCATCGCCGATTATTTCCGCATGCCGCTGAAGGTCGCGATCACCGGCGGGCCGGACTCCAGCGCCAACAGCACCATCGTGCCGGGCGGCGGCATGGACCCGCTGCGCGACCTGGGGCAGGTGCGCCGCGCCGACGGCACCCGGCTCGAGGCGCAGAGCCAGGGCGAGCGGCGTGACCGCCAGCGCCTGGAGGGCCTGCAGCGCAAGCTCGAGCAGATGATCGAGAACAACCCGGTGCTGAAGAATTTCCAGCCGCAGCTGCTGATCGACATGACCACCGAGGGCCTGCGCATCCAGATCGTCGACAACCAGAACCGGCCGATGTTCGCGACCGGCAGCGCGACGGTGCAGCCGTACATGCGCGACATCCTGCGCGAACTGGGGCCGGCGCTCAACGAGCTGCCCAACCGGGTCAGCATCTCGGGCCATACCGACGCGGTGCAGTACGCGCGCGGCGAGCGCGCCTACAGCAACTGGGAGCTCTCGGCCGAGCGCGCCAACGCGTCGCGCCAGGAACTGGTGGCCGGCGGCATGACCGAAAGCAAGGTGCTGCGGGTGATGGGCCTGTCCTCGAGCATGAGCCTGGTTAAAGATGATCCTTACGCTGCCGTTAACAGACGAATCAGCCTGGTGGTGCTCAATCAGCGCACCCAGCAACGTATAGAAAGCGAAAACGCCGCTGCGGCCGACGTCAGCACGCAAGGCGCCAACGAGACGCTCGAGGCCATCGAGCGGCTGCGCGAGGAACCCGCGCCGCCGCTGGACGGCGCCGGCGCCCCGGGCGCTGCCGTGACGCCGTCGGGCGCGACGGCTGGCGC
>JAEZBO010000094.1 GCA_023427085.1 Pseudomonadota bacterium | reverse complement strand
CCGCCGCGGCCGCTCGACACGCTGAGACCTGGCCGCGCCAGGGCCATGGCACGGCCGGCGCGTGCCGCTGACACACCTGCGCACATGCCGCCGCTTGCATGTTTTGCGGAACAATTTTAAGTTCCTTGTCAGATTCGCGGAACTTCCTGCTTGAGCGACCCTCTGTATCCGGGTCTTCCGGGCCAGTCCCGGTGCCGGTCCTGCCAGGCAGACACCGTACGCATGCCGGCGGCTAGCCGGTTTCTTGCGTATTCCGCGGCCTTCTTCTGCAAACCTCTACTAATCGGATACTTGATGAGCGAGTCCGCGCAAGACAGCCGTGCCCCCGACCTGGCCACCCCGGGTTCCGATCCTTCCCCCCGCCGCCTGCTCAACACCATCGACGTCATGGCCCTGGTCATCGGCATCGTCATCGGCGCGGGCATCTTCAGCGCACCGGCCATCGTCGCGGCCAACTCCGGTTCGGTCAGCCAGATGCTGCTGGCCTGGCTGATCGGCGGCCTGATCTCGGTCGCCGGCGCCTTGTGCTACGCCGAGCTGGCGACTTCGCATCCGAACGCCGGCGGCGATTACCACTTCCTGCGGCTGGCCTATGGCGAGCGGCTGGCCTTCCTGTTCGCGTGGGCGCGGCTGACGGTGATCCCGACCGGTTCGATCGCGCTGCTGGGTTACGTGTTCGGCGACTACGCGACGCAGGTCTACAGCCTGGGCGAGTTCTCGGCGGCCTGGTACGCGGCCGGCATGGTGCTGGTGCTGACCGCGATCAACCTGGTCGGCCTGCGTTCGGGCAAGTGGACGCAGAACTTCCTGACCCTGCTCGAAGTCGGTGGCGTGCTGTTCATCATCGCCGCCGGCCTGCTGATGACGCCCGATCCGCAGGCGGCCGCGGCCGCAGCGGCTGGCAGCAGCGGCCTGAGCGGCACCACGCAGTGGGGCCTGGTGCTGGTCTTCGTGATGCTGACCTACGGCGGCTGGAACGAAGCCGCCTACGTCTCGGCCGAGGTCGCCGGCCCCAAGCGCAACCTGGTGCGGGCGCTGTTCTGGAGCCTGGCCATCATCACCATCACCTATCTGCTGGTGAACCTGGCCTTCGTGCGGGTGCTGGGCCTGGAGGCCACCGGCAGCAGCGATGCGGTAGCCGCCGACATGCTGCGGGTGCTGATGGGCGAGCGGGGCGCGCAACTGATCAGCGTGCTGATCGCGGTGTCGGCGCTGACCTCGGCCAATGCCACCATCCTGCTGGGCGCGCGCACCATCTATGCCTTCGGCCGCGACGAGCCGATGTTCCGCTTCCTGGGCCACTGGAACGCCCGTCACGACGGCCCCACCAACGCGCTGGTCACCATCGGCGTGATCTCGCTGGCGCTGGTGCTGCTGGGCGCGGTCACCCGCAGCGGTTTTGCGACCATGGTCGACTACACCGCGCCGGTGTTCTGGCTGTTCTTCACGCTGACCGGCGTGTCGCTGCTGATCCTGCGCCGCCGCTGGCCCGACCGGCCGCGTCCGTTCAGCGTGCCGCTCTATCCGTTCACGCCGCTGCTGTTCATCGCGGTCTGCCTGTACCTGCTGTATTCCAGCGTCATGTACACCGGCATCGGTGCGCTGGTGGGCATCGGCGTGCTGGCGCTGGGCGCGGTGCTGCTGTGTTTCCGTTCATCGTTCGCCGCGCGCGGATGAGCCTTCTCTTCCCTCAAGCAAGGAGTCTGTCGTGATCAAGCCCGTACACCGGATCTTCGGATTCATCGCCGCCTCGTTCTTCGTGGCCGGCACCGCGATGGCGCAGAACGCGCCGCAGGCACGCACCCCTGACGTGATCTTCGTGCCGACGCCGCAAGACGTCGTCGACGCCATGCTCAAGGTGGCCAAGGTCGGCCCCAACGACGTGCTCTACGACCTGGGCTCGGGCAACGGCATCATCCCGGTCACCGCGGCCAAGCAGTACGGCACGCGCGGCGTGGGTTTCGACATCGATCCGCAACGCATCCAGGAAGCCAACGAGAACGCCAAGAAGAACGGCGTCACCGACAAGGTCAAGTTCCTCCAGGCCGACCTGTTCGAGCAGGACTTCTCCGAAGCCACCGTGATCTCGCTTTATCTGCTGAACTCGCTGAACCTCAAGCTGCGTCCCAAGCTGCTCGAGCTCAAGCCCGGCACCCGCATCGTCTCGCACGCCTTCGACATGGGCGACTGGGAGCCCGACGAGACGCTCGACGTCAACGGCCGCCGTGTCTATTTCTGGACCGTGCCCGAAAAGAAGAAGTGATGAAAAATGGCGGCGCCCACCGGACGCCGCCATTTTTCTTCGGGCCCTGATCGGGCCCGCCGCTGCCGTCAGTCGAGCTTGACGCCCGAACGTTTGACCACCTCGGCCCAGGTGGCCACCTCCTGACGCATCAGCGTTTCCAGCGCCTGCGGCGTCGACGATTCCAGTATCAATCCTTCGCCTTCAAAGCGCTGCCTGATCGCCGGGTTGTCCAGCGCCTTCGCCATCAACGGCTGCAGGGCCTTCACGACCTCGGGCGGCACGCCCTTGGGCGCCACCACCGCATACCAGGTGGTCGCCTCGAGATTGGGCACGCCCAGTTCCTTGGCGGTCGGCACCTCGGGAATCGCCTGCAGGCGCTGCGTGCCGGTGATGGCCAGCGCGCCGACCTGCTTGGCGCGGTATTGCTGCAGCATCTCGGCCACCTGCGTCACCCCGACGTCGAGTTCGTCCGAGATCAACGCCATCACGACCGGTGCGCTGCCCTTGTAGGGCACGTGCACCATCGATTCCTTGGCGGTGATGTTCAGCAGCTCGCCGGTCAGGTGCGTGATGCTGCCGGCACCCGACGAACCGTAGTCGAGCGCGCCGTGCTTGGCCTGCGCCTGCTGGATCAGCTCGGGCAGCGTCTTGGCGGCCAGCTTGGGCGATACCGCGAACACCAGCGGGCTGCGGCCCACCAGCGAGATCGGCGTGAAGTCGCGCAGCGGATCGTAGGGCAGCTTCGCGTACAGGCTGGGCGCGGTGGCCAGCGTCGACACATTGCCCAGCAGCAGCGTATAGCCGTCGGGCGCGGCCTTGGCGACCGTCGCGGTGCCGATGGTGCCGCCCGCGCCGGCGCGGTTCTCGACCACCACCGGCGTGCCGGTGGTCTCGCTCATGCTCTTGGCCAGCGCGCGCGCCAGCGTGTCGGCCGCTCCGCCCGGCGGAAACGGCGCGATCAGCCGGATCGGCTTGTCGGGATAGGCCTGTTGCGCGTGCACCAGCGGGGCGGTCAGCGCCAGCGTCAGCGCGCCGATCAGCAGGCTGGCCTGCACGGTAAGGCGTTGGGGTTTGCTCATGGTGTGTCTCCGGTGTTGTTATCGATGAGCGGCGGACCACGGGACGGGCCGTCGGGTAGAACCTAGGCGGGAGGATGGGTGGCCAGCCAATGGCGGGCGATGTCCGCGCGGCGGCAGACCCATACGTCGCGGTGCAAGGCGACGTGGTCGAGAAAACGTTCGAGGCCGAGCGCGCGGCTCGGATGCCCGGTCAGCCGCAGGTGCAGTCCGACCGACATCATGCGAGGCTGGCTGGCCCCTTCGCGGTACAGCATGTCGAAGGCGTCGCGCAGCACCTCGAACAGATCCTGCGCGGTCGCCATCGCACCGCGGATGAACTTGGCATCGTTGTGCACCAGGCCGTAGGGCAGCACCAGGTGCGTGCGGCCACCGACCGCGACGTAATAGGGCAGTTCGTCGTTGTAGGCGTCCGAGTCGTACAGGAAACCGCCATGCTCGACCACCAGCTGGCGTGTGTTGACGCTCGGCCCGTAGCGGCAGTACCAGCCTTCGGGCCGTTTGCCGACCGACTTCTCGATCGATTGCACGGTGCGCTGGATGCGTTCGCGTTCTTCGTCCAGGCTGAGGTTCTGGTGGCGCTCCCAGCGATAACCGTGCGCGCAGACGTCCCAGTCGCTGTCGCGGATGGCCTGACAGACTTCGGCATTGCGTTCGAGCGCCAGCGCGCAGCCCATGATGGTGGCCGGCATGGCGCGTTCGCGCAGCAGCCGCATCAGCCGCCAGAATCCCACCCGGCTGCCGTACTCGAACATCGATTCGGCGGCCAGGTCGCGGCCGCTGAAGCCGCCGGCGCCGCCCTCGGTCAGGCCGCTTTCCGAGGCTTCGTCGCCATCGGTCATCGACGGCTCGCCGCCTTCTTCATAGTTGATGCACAAGTTCAAGGCCAGCCGCGCGCCGCCAGGCCATTGCGCATGGGGCGGATTGGGACCGTAGCCGACAAAATCACGCGGCGACCGGATGGGGGAGTGGTTCATGCGCGGGACTCCGGCAAGGCAGGGTCGGCGGCGCGCACGATGCGCACCGAAGTGGCCAGGGACAGGAACTCGTCGTCGTGGGCATCCGGCGTCAACGTCATCGTGACGGCGAACTGGGCCGGCGCCTGCAGCACCGACAGGCCGTGATGCCAGATGCCGCGGCGATAGCAGACGCCTTGCGCGCCACTGGCCACGAAGGCCCGCAGCCGCGCCAGGTCGGGCGCGCCATCGGCGCTGCTGGGCGCCACCACCACCAGGTAGGCGGCACCGGTCAGCGGGATGAAGGTCTGCGCGCTATGCGCATGGCGCTCGAGCAGGTCGAACTGGTAGGGCAGCGTGACGGCCTGATCGACCCGGCTGACCCACATGGCCGGGCGCACGGCCGGGCCGTCGTGATCGAAGGGCAGTGCCAGATGGCGCCGACGCTGGGCGCCGCTGTGCTCGATGACTTCGCCGAACGGCGCGAAGGCCTCGCTGGTCAGCACGGATGCGTGCACCGTGATGGGCGCAGCCGACGGTTCAGGCGCCACGGTTCAGGTACCCCAAGGTCGTGATGAAGGTGGCGCGCACGCTGTCCAGATGCGCCTGCATCGCGTCGCGGGCGCGCTCGGCGTCGCCGTCGAGCAGCGCCTGCACGATGGCCAGATGCTCCTCGCGCGCCTGGATCAGGCGCGCCGGCACCCGTTCGACGTTGCACATGCGCACGCGCCGCCGGGCGTCGGCGATCATGCCGGCCAGCGAGCGGTTGCCGCAGTAACCCGAGATCAGCTCGTGCACTTCGTTGTCGGCGGTCCAGTCGCTGGCGTCGGCCGGTTCGCCGCGCGTCACCGCCAGCAGCCGCTGCCGGACCGACTCGAGCAGCGCGCTGGGGATCCGGCCGGCCGCCATCGCACTGGCTTCGCCTTCGAGCAGCCGGCGGATCTGCAGCAGCTCGAGCAGTTCAGTGGCGCCGAACTGCTGCACCACCAGCGTGCCGTTGGAGAGCCGCTCGAGGATGTTTTCGCCGAGCAGGCGATTGAGCGCGGCGCGCATCGGGGTGCGCGACACGGCCAGTTCGATCGCCAGACGGCGTTCTTCCATCACCTCGCCGGCGCGGATCTGGCGCGACACGATGCGATCGAGCAGCGTCTGGTAGGTGCGCTCTGACACGCTGAGCGACGCGTCTTCGTCGATCGGCGGCGGGGCGGCTACGGAAATCACGGTGATCATATTCGGTCAAATCCCGGTGGGATACCAGGTAGGTACGAAGTGTATCCTACGTCTGGCGGCTTGGCGAGATACCTGGTCGGCCAAGCCCTGCGCAAGGCCAGGCCAGGTCTGCCGCTACCATGTCGGCTATCGAGGGCCCGGGGGGCAGGCATGACGCAACGCATCGTGGTGACCGGCGGTTATGGTCTGTTCGGCTCGCGGCTGGTGCGGCGGCTGGCCCGCCGGCCGGACGCCGAGATCGTGATCGCCGGCCGGTCCGGCGCCGCCGCACAGGCGTTGGCCGACAGCCTGCGCGAGGCGCCGGCGCGGGTGCGGGGCCATGCCTGCGACGTGATGGCGCCGGGTTTTGCCGCCGAGCTGCGCGCACTGGCGCCCGACGTGCTGGTGCATACCTGCGGTCCGTTTCAGGGGCAGTCCTACGACATGGCGCGCCTGTGCATCGCCGCCGGGGTGCACTACGTCGATCTGGCCGACGGCCGCCAGTTCGTCGCCGGCATCACCGCGCTCGACGCCGCCGCGCGCGCCGCCGGCGTGGTGGTGGTCAGTGGCGCCAGTTCGGTGCCGGCCTTGTCCAGCGCGGCGGCCGATGCGCTGACCGAAGGCTGGGCCCGGGTCGATCGGATCGACGTCGGCATCAGCCCCGGCAACCGCAGCGAGCGGGGCCTGGCCACGGTGCAGGCGATCTTGCGTTATACCGGCCAGCCGATCGCCGCCAACGCCGCCGGGACGACCGGCTGGCTGGGCGCGCGCCGCCACGACTACGGTGGCGTGGTCGGCAGCCGGCTGCTGTCGCCCTGCGACGTGCCCGACCTGGATCTGTTGCCGGACAGGTATGCCGGGCGGCCGGCGGTGGCCTTTGGCGCCGGGCTCGAGCTGGTGTTCCTGCATCGCGGCATGAACCTGATGGCCTGGTGCGCGGCGCGCGGCCTGGTCAGGGACTGGTCGCGCCATGCGCGGCCCCTCAAGCGCATGGCCGACCTGTTCATCGGCTGGGGCAGCGAGGCGGGGGCGATGCATGTGCAGGTCGACGGCCTGGACGCCAGCGGCCAGGCGCGGCGACGCCGCTGGCAACTGATCGCGGCAGGGGGCGACGGGCCCTATGTGCCGACGCTGGCGGCCGCGGCGCTGGTAGGCGCGCTGGCGCGTGGCTCGGCGGCCTTGGTGGCGGGCGCCTATCCCTGCATCGGCGTGTTGGGCCTGGCGGCGATCCTGCACGAGGCCGAGGGCCTGCGGATCGAGGCCGGGCAGGCCGATGTCGCCGTGCCATCGGACCTGTTCTGATTGCTGAGGCGCCTCGTTTGAAACAGTGTTTGGCCCGGTGCCATGCCGTGCGGCGGGGGAGCGCGGGGTGAACTGCGGCGCCGCTCGGATTTTGGTTGCAAGTCCAGGAAATCTGTCAGGTTTTGCTTACTCGGGTCACATGGACTCGGCGTAGAGTGGACTCCAGATTTTCTAAAGGAGAAGTCCATGTCCCGCAAATTCGCTTTCCTGCCCCGCAGCGGCCTGGCCGCAGCCACCCTGGCGGCCGCCAGCCTGGTCCTCGCGGGATGTTCGGCCACCGCCAACTCGCCCGAAGCCCGTGCCACGCCGGCCGAGCAGCGCGCCGAGATCAATTCGGGCGCCGACGCCACGCTGACGCGCCTGTACCAGGCCGCGCCGCGTTCCAAGCAACTGGTCCAGGACGCCAAGGGCGTGCTGATCTTCCCGTCGGTGCTGGGCGCCAGCTTCGTGGTGGGCGGCGAATACGGCAAGGGCGTGCTGCGCGTGGGCAACAAGCCCCAGTCGTACTACACCGTGGCGGGCGGCTCGCTGGGCTTCCAGGCCGGCGCCCAATCGCGTGCGACCGTGCTGCTGTTCATGACCGATGAAGCGCTGCAGCGCTTCCGCAACAGCGACGGTTGGACCGTCGGTGCCGACGCTCACGTGGCGGTCGCCACCATCGGCGCCAACGGCAGCATCGACACCAACACGGCGCGCCAGCCGGTGGTCGGCTTCGTGCTGAACAACGCCGGCCTGGCTGCCGGTGTCGCCATCGACGGTTCGAAGGTCACCCCCGACCTGCGTCTGTCGGGCAACTGATGACCGGGGCCGTAGCGCGTCTCGCGCCGCGGACCCGTCAGTCGGTGCCAAGCCTGGCGGTCGTTTGCTCGCGTGCCGCGGATCGACAAGATCCGTGACGCGCGGCGACGCCCGCCAGGCTTTTTTGCGTCAGCGCGCCGCGGCCAGCGCCAGCCGGCGCGGCGTCCCCAACGCCGCCGTGTAGGTGACGGCCTCGTCATCGTCGTGATCCGTCGCGGCGGGTACCCGCGCCGCCTGCCGCGCCGCAGCGCCACGCGGCGTGCGAAACACCGTGATCGCATCGACCAGCGCCTTGGATTCGTGATCCAGGTGGTGGGCCACGCCGGACAGGTCGCTGACCAGCGAGACGTTCTGCTGCGCCACGCTGTCCATCCGCGCCACCGCGCTGCTGATCTGCTGCACGCCACCCGATTGCTCGGCGCTGGCCTGCGAGATTTCGTCGACCAGATCGGACACCCGGTGCACCGCGTCGAGGATGCGCTGCATCGCGTCGCCGGCCTGGCGCGCCTGCTCCGAGCCCAGCGACATGCGCTGCACCGACTTGTCGATCAGTTCCTTGATTTCCTTGGCGGCTGCCGAGCTCTTGTGCGCCAGGTTGCGGACTTCGCCGGCGACCACCGCGAAGCCGCGTCCTTGCTCGCCGGCGCGGGCCGCCTCGACCGCCGCGTTGAGCGCCAGGATATTGGTCTGGAACGCGATGCCTTCGATCAGCGTGACGATCTCGGAGATCTTGCGTGAACTGCCATCGAGTTCGTGCATGGTCGCGCTGAGCTGGCCGACCACGGTGCCGCCCTCGCTGGCCAGCGCCTGGCTCTCGCGGGTCAGGCCGGTGGCGGCCTGCGCGCCCTCGGCGTTGCGCAGCACCGTCGCGGTCAGTTGTTCGACGCTGGCGGCGGTGTCCTGCAAGGCGCCGGACTGCGCGTCGGTGCGCGCCGCCAGGCTCTCGCTGCTCTCGCGCAACTGCGAAATGCTGCGCACGTGGTCGGCGGTCTTGCCGATGACCTCGGACGAGATGCCGATCAGGCTCTTGCGCATCATGTCCAGATAGAAGTACAGGTTCTTCATCTCGCCGGCGCGCGAGGGATCGATGTCGTTGATCAGGTTGCCGGCGGCGATTTGGCGCGCGACTTCCTCGGCGCCGGCCAGCGGCGCGGTGATGCGGCGCGCCAGCGCCAGCGTCGCGAGCAGGTACAGCACGCAGGCTACGCCATAGCCGGTCCAGATCATCGTGGCCGGCGCCTCGGCATGGCCGGCGGCCATCGAGGTCGGTACCGCCGCCAGCGCGCAGATGCCGGCCGCCAGCCGCAGCATGCCGGCCTGCGCGCCGCGCCGCAGCGGTTGCGCCAGCAGGTGCAGCGCGCGGCGCCAGCCGACCGGCACACGCTGGCCCTGGCGCAGTGCGTAACCACCGGTGCGCTGCTCGCGGATCTGGGTGTAGAAGGTTTCGGCCTGGCGCACCTGCTCGGGGCTGGCCTTGACGCGCACCGAGGCATAGCCGGTGACCGTGCCGTTCTCCATCACCGGCATGGCATTGGCCAGCACCCAATAGAAACCACCCTGCTTGTGGCGGTTCTTGACGGCCGCCAGCCACGGCTTGCCGGCCTTGAGGGTGTCCCACATGTCCTGGAATGCCTCGGGCGGCATGTCGGGATGGCGCACGATGTTATGCGCCTTGCCGATGAGCTCGTCGCGGGAAAAGCCGCTGATCTCGATGAAGGCCGGATTGCAATAGGTGATTCGGCCTTTCAGGTCGGTCTTGGAAATCAGGTATTGCTCGTCACCGAGGACGAACTCTTGATCGGTGACCGGAAAATTTTGTTTCATGTTTCCGCCGCTGTTACCAAGTGGTTACATTCGCTAAGCTAACCTTCGGCCAAGCGGCGCAAACGAGAGGACAGCGGGCAGAGTTGGCCGTTTATCGAAACTTGAGTCAGGCTCGATCGGGAAAACCCCGAGCAGACCGCGGCGAAAAGGTTGCGATTTCGCCACGGTCTTTACGGAAAGTAACGGCAGCCGTCATCAGGCAGCGGGCTACGGCTGCCGCCAAAAAAGCGAAGGCGTTGCGCCGGCGCGGCGGCGACGGTTGCGGCTATGGGTACCGTGTCTGTGGCCCGACGCGGCGGCGACGGCCACGCGCATGCGCCTCTGAGGCCCGACGCGGCCATCATTTCGTCCGATGCAACGACGCCGCCGCGTGCCTGGACGGGACGCGGACGGAGAACGGGTCGGGAGATCAGGCGCCCCGCCGTGACGGGGCGCGTAGTGGCCGGCGCGGATCGGGCTTCAGGCTCCGGCGGCAGCGCGCCGGATCATCGACCGGCAGCGATCAGCGCGGCTGGCGCCGTAGCCTTTGCACGATCAATACACAGGCGATCGTGCCTATCCACACCGATAGCAGCGTGACGCCGGCCATCCAGAAGGGTTCGAGAAAGACGGCTGCCAGGCCCAGGCCGACCAGCAGCACGGGGATGCCGAAGATCGCGAAGCCCAGGCCGTCGATGCCACGGCGCGATGATCTGAGCGCGTAGCGGTTTGCCTCGGTGGTTCCCATGTTTTTTGTCTCCTCGTGGGGTCGAGTTGTAGTAGTGCGAGCACGGGAATATCCCGGCCGCGGCGGTGCTTCTTTTAGCCTTATCGTGGGCGCGCCATGCTTGTTGGTTCTTGTGCGCTGCGCCTGTATGCCGCTACTAGCTGTCTTGCAGTCTGTGCCTGCCGCCTGGGTGTGTCAAGCAGGGCGGTCTCCGGGGCACGGGCGAAAAAAAAAGCGCCCACTTGCGTGGACGCCCTTTTGAATTCTGGTGGCGCATCCCTGATTCGAACAGGGGACCTGCGGATTATGATTCCGTCGCTCTAACCGGCTGAGCTAATGCGCCTTTTCTTGGTGGGAGGTGCCTGGACACCTTGCCGCGTCGATGCATCGATACGCGACCCCAGCAAAGAAGAAAATTCTAGCACGAAATTTTCCTCTTCGTCCACGCACGTTGGCCTGGTCACGCACGCCAGCCATCTTGCCCCGGCGGTGTCGTCTTGCAACAAAAATCCCCGGCGCTGCCGTTTTCCCATTGCACCGCTGGCAGGCGTTGGCCGCCCGGCGCCGCCGGTGCGCTTCCCTTCGGTATGCCCCCAATTATGGGGGCGTATCGCTGCCCGGACCCATGGCGGACAGACCGGCCTCGCCGCGGACCGAGCGTCGGCGCGGCCTGCCGGGCCTTGCCGCGTGCGATACAGGCACTTACGGGTAGTAGCCAAAGCACAGCCCGTCACCGGAGGCGCTGGGCAAAATGAAGCTGTTCTCGCGGTCCGGTCGCCGTCTGGTCGATCGGATGCTCGAGCAGCCTAAACAGGCGTTCCAATCCGGCACGGCGCCCTTTGCGCCACGCCAGCTGCCCACGCGGGGCGGCGTCACACAGGAGAAATCATGTTCAGCCGAAACAAGACCAAATTCGACGATAGCCGTGAGCGCGCCGAGCAAAGCTTCCACGATCTGGTCGCTGGCGCCGAAGAACTGCTGCGCTCGACCGCCAGCTACACCGGCGACGAGATGGACAGCGCCCGCACCAAGCTCAAGCGCCAACTGGCCAGCGCCCGCAGCACCGCGCGCGAATGGGAAGACGTGGCGCGCGTGCGCACCGCCCGCGCGGCCCGCGTCGCCGATGACTACGTGCATGAAAACACCTGGACCTCGCTGGGCGTGGTCGCGGTGGCCGGCCTGGTGGTCGGTTGCATCGCCGCATGCGCTTGCCTGAACGGCCGACGCTGATCCCCAGCCAGCGGCCTCACCGCAAGGGACGCGCCTGCCGTTGACGCGGCAGGAGCGTTCCGCGTTCAAGGAGTTCGATATGTCTCTGATCGTGGCTGCTAGATTCGACACCTTCGATGCCGCTGAAGCCGCGGCCGCGCGTTTCTTCGCCCAGGGCTGGGAGCAGGACGCGTTGAATATCTTTTTCGTGAATCCGCCGGGCGCGCATGCGCGTTATCCGGTGGGCGGCGACCGCGCGGCCGATCCGGATGCCCGGGGCGCCGAGGGCGGTGCCTGGGGCGGTGCGGCCGCCTTCGGGGCTGTCGGTGCGGTCGTCGGCGCCGGCCTGCTGATGGCCTTCGGTCAGGCCGGTTGGATCGTCGTCGCTGCCGCCGCCGTCGGTGCCTACCTGGGCGCGCTGGGTGGCGCGCTGTCGGTCGCCGGCAAGGCCAAACGAGCCTTCGCCAAGTCGTCGCAGACCAGCGACTCGCCGCCGGTGCGCCCGTCGGGCGTGCTGCTGGCGGTGCATGTCGAGCCGGGCCAGCAGACCGATGTCGCCGACATGCTGCGGGCCTGTGGCGGCAAGGACGTCGAGCGTGCCAACGGCCGCTGGCGCGAGGGCCGCTGGGTCGACTTCGACCCGATCGAGCCGCCGTCGCCGGTGCGCCCGTCCGATGCCCCGGCCGACGCCGGCGCGCCGACGCGCTGATTTTTTTGATAACAAGCTAGGTTTTGGCCGGCCGCGATCCGCGGC
>JAEZBO010000075.1 GCA_023427085.1 Pseudomonadota bacterium | reverse complement strand
CCGCCAGCGCCGTCGCCGGCGGCTCCGGCACGGGCTCATCGGCGTCCGCGCTGGCCGCGGCCCCGGTCGAGGCCAGGCAGTCCATACCCGCGCTGATCGCCCTGGTGCTGGCGCTGGCAGGCTGGGGCCTGGCGCAGGTGCAGTGGTGGACCCCGCAAGGCGAGCCCTTGCAGGTGCGGCTGGTGCAGGGGGCGGTCGACCAGAACGACAAGTTCGATCCGCAGCGGCTGCAGGACGGCCTGCAGCGCCATCTCGAGCTGGCCGGCACGCGCACGCATCCCGATGCGCCGCCGCCCGATCTGATCGTGCTGCCCGAGACCATCATGCCGGTGTTCCAGGACCGCCTGCCCGCCTCGCTGTGGCAAGCGTGGCGCGACCTGGCCGCGCGCGAGGGCAGCACCATCCTGATGGGCGCGCCGCTGCGCGACGCCAAGCAGGGCCGCTACACCAACAGCGTGATCCCGATCGATGCCGACACCGACCTGGCCGCGCTGATCGCCGGCCAGCCGGCGCAGCGCTACGACAAGCGGCACCTGGTGCCCTTCGGTGAATTCATCCCTTACGGCTTCCGCTGGTTCGTGCAGGCCATGTCGATTCCGCTGGGCGACTTCGACCGCGGCCCGGTGCGCCAGACGCCGTTCGCGCTGGCCGGCCAGCAGGTCGCGCCCAACATCTGTTTCGAGGACGTGTTCGGCGAAGAACTGCGGCCGGCGCTGTTCCCCGGCGCCGACGGGTCGCCCGGCGCCAACGTGCTGGTCAACTTCAGCAATCTGGGCTGGTTCGGCGATTCGTGGGCGCTGCGCCAGCACCTGCAGATCTCGCGCATGCGCAGCGTCGAACTGGCGCGGCCGATGCTGCGTGCCACCAACACCGGCGCCACCGGCGCGATCGACGCCAATGGCCAGTTGGTGCAGCAACTGCCGGCCATGCGGCCCGGCGTGCTGGGGTTGGCCATCCAGGGCACCACCGGCCTGACGCCGTATGCCCACGCCGGCAACCTGCCGATCGTGCTGCTGAGCCTGGCCGGCCTGCTGGTGCTGGCCTGGCGCCGTCGCGCGGGCCGGTGACGCCGGGACCGCCTGCCATGCCCGGCTACCGGCTCGAACTGGTCGAAGCGCTGTCGCAGGTCGCCGCCGCCGAATGGGATGCATTGGCCGCGCCGGCCGGCTGCCTGCTCAGCCACGCCTTTCTGGCGGGTCTCGAGACGCACGGCTGCGTCGGCGCCGAACAGGGCTGGATCCCTCGCCACGCCCTGATGCGCGACGACGACACCGGCGAACTGGTGGCCGCCGCGCCCTTGTATCTCAAGACGCATTCCTACGGCGAATATGTGTTCGACTGGGCCTGGGCCGAGGCCTATGAACGCCATGGCCTGCGCTACTACCCCAAATGGCTGTGCGCGATCCCGTTCACGCCGGTCGGCGGCACGCGGCTGCTGGCGCGCGACGCGCAGGTCCGCCAGCATCTGGCGCAGGCGCTGCTGCAACTGGCCCGCGAGAGCCGGGTCTCGTCGCTGCACGTGCTGTTTCCGGCCGACGCCGATGCGCAGGCGCTGGCAGGGGCTGGTTTCATGCCCCGCACCGGCACACAATTTCACTGGCGCAACCAGGGCTGGGCCGATTTCGAAGCCTTCCTGGCCAGCCTGTCGCAACCCAAACGCAAGAAGATCCGCGCCGAACGCCGCAAGGTCGCGCAGGCCGGCGTGCATATCCGCGTGCTGCACGGCGCGCAGATCGGCGCCGAGGATTGGCGCTTCTTCTACCGCTGTTATGCCAACACCTACCAGCAGCGCGGCCAGGCGCCCTACCTCACGCCCGGCTTCTTCACCTACCTGGGCGCGCAGTTGCCCGATCACTGTGTGTTGGCGCTGGCCTATCGCGATGGCGCGCCGATCGCCGCCAGCCTGCTGCTGCTCGACACCGTCGACGGGACGCGGCGGCTGTACGGCCGCTATTGGGGCGCGCTCGATACGGTCGACAGCCTGCATTTCGAGCTGTGCTACTACACGCCCTTGCAGTGGGCCATCGAGCATGACGTGGCGGTGTTCGAAGGCGGCGCGCAGGGCGAGCACAAACTGGCACGCGGCCTGATGCCGGTCACCACCACGTCGGCGCACTGGCTGGCGCACCCGGGGTTCGCAGAGGCGGTCGAGGACTTCCTGCAACGCGAGAGCGCGGGGCTGGACGCCTACGTGGACGAGCTCAACGAACACACGCCTTACAAGCCGCGCTGACGCGCCCGATCCGACCGCACAAAAAAATTTTCGGATTTTTATCAAAAAAACTTCGAACGACTTGCACACCCCATAAAACTTGTGCATAATCTCGTTTCTTCGCTGCTGACACAGCAAGTTTCTGAGCAGGACAGTGCAAAGAAACGGATGTGACGGCACTCAGATTGGGGGTATAGCTCAGCTGGGAGAGCGCTTGCATGGCATGCAAGAGGTCAGCGGTTCGATCCCGCTTACCTCCACCACTGAATGCGAAGAGGTAGTCGTAGTAAGGTTTTACGGTAGTAAACTGCACGGTCCTGTCCCCTTCGTCTAGAGGCCTAGGACATCACCCTTTCACGGTGAGTACAGGGGTTCGAATCCCCTAGGGGACGCCAGCTTTTTTCAAGCTGCAGTCAAAGTAGTAACCGCTGCGGAGCGGTAGTTCAGTTGGTTAGAAAACCGGCCTGTCACGCCGGGGGTCGCGGGTTCGAGCCCCGTCCGCTCCGCCAAAATTCAAGGGCTTGCATGTCGATCATGCAAGCCCTTTCTGTTTTGTGTTCCAGGCTTTGGAAGATGAATCGGCGCATGCCCGCATCGGCCATGCGCCTCTTGCGGCGGCTACAGATCCGCCACGCCCTGATCGATCCAGTCCGGTGGCGGCGCCGATGTGTCCCCCCGTTGTCGCCGCGCGGCAAAGCTCTCGAGCCAGCGCCCGACCCAGGCCTTCTGATATTCGACCCGTGGCGACAAGACCGCATCCGCCTGCTTGAACGCGCGTTCGGCCGACTGCCAGTCACCTGCGTGGTTCAGCGCCAGTCCCATCGTGATGAAGGCCGCCGCGAAGCCGGGCGCCAGCTGGGCCGCCTGCCTGGCGCACAGATACGCCTCGCGCCAGTCCTTGCGGTCATGCAAGGCCGTCACGCTGCGCGCATGCCAGGGCATAGCGGCGAAATCGAAGCCCTCGCGATAGATCGAGCCGCCATCGCGCAGCCGCTCGTAGATTTTCCGCGGCTTCAGATAAAACTGATTGGACTCGCCCTCCTCGAGCGGGTCGTACAGGTCATCCTGCAACGCGTAGGCCCAATCATGCCAGCGGAAGAAGCGTTCGCGCTCGGGCTGGTAAGGCTCGACCAGATAGGCCTCGTATTGGGCAAAAAGCGCCGTCCGCGGCGAGTAATCGTGGCCCCTGGGATCGTGGTAATGGCACAGGAACACCGGCGCCGTGATCAACCTGCGCCGGAACCGCATCACCGTGTTGTCGTCCTCGGCCATCTGCGTCTGCAGATAGCGGACCGTTTCAGTGCCCAGGCAAACCTGCGTATCGAGCAGCGTCAGGTAATCGACGTCGACGTCACCGGTCACGTAAAAGCTCATGTCCAGATGGCCCGGCACGCGCAGGTTGCCGTCGATGGCCAGCACATAGGAACCGTATTCCAGGTGCAGCGACAGGTTATCGCGCAGCACGACATCACCTTGGACATACCAGATGTACGCCAGCTCCTCGCGCTCGTACTCGCTCATGTCATCCGTTTCGTTCTCGTCGAACAGATACGGGACACCCAGGCGCGCCAGCGCCTGCGGATAGGTGAGGACTTCGAATGCGGCCAGTTCCTCGATCTGACTGGCCGGAACACGCGTGATGCGCAACTCGCTCTCCTTCGGGTTCTAGGTTGAACGAGTATAGGCAACGGCGGTCGGGGGTCACCGGCAGGCCTGGTAACCACTTCCGGCAACGCCCTACCGTTGCCCGTCAGTCGTAACAGTGACGACGAGCTTGCAACGCGGCGTCCGTTCGCGGCTGCGCTGCACAAGCGACGCGTCGGTGAATGCCGTGTCGCTGCTGCAGGCCACGCTGGCCGAAGAGAAGGCCACCGACGAGAAGCTGACGCTGATCGCCAAGGGCGGCGGCAACAGCAAGGCGGCCGCCAAGTCGAAATAAGCGCGGCCGGTTCGCACGTGGAGTGTTCCCCCGATCGCGCGGGCGTGTGCTTGAAGGCACGCTCGCGCGCCTGCAGCCGCCGGACCGGCCAACACGTCAGCGTGCGCGCGCGGCCTGCGTAGGCGCGCCGCGCTGCGCATCGGTGTCGCGCTGAGCCGGCAGATCGTGCTGAACCTGCGCGCCGTTCGCCTCCTGCTGCTGGGCCCGCAGCGGCACATCGCCCCACTGCAAGGGCGCGATGCCGACCGGACAATCGACCCGCTCGACCTGCGCCACGGGCCCCGGAGAACGCGGCTTGTCGGCCAGCCAAGCAGATCGTCCCAGCCCGTAGTCGGGTGCCGCGCCAGGTTGCCGCAGCCACTGGCCCACGTCATGCCAGACCGCCGGAGCGCAGATATCGCGCATCAGCATGTGATAGCCCTGCTCGTAGATCGCCAGCTGGATCGCCCGCCCCGGCATCACCCCATCCCAGCGCTCGAGCACCTGCGTGACCGAAGGGCGCGGCAGCACCTCCTCGTTCTGGCCGTACAGCACCAGCAGCGGCAGCGTGGCCGGCAACTGATCCATGCGCGCTTCGGCCAGGCTCATCAGCGACACCATGCCGGCCAGCGTGTCCATCCGGGTTCGTTTGAGGACGCGCGGATCGCTGCCCAGCGAACGCAGCATCGCCAGGTTGTCGGACGCGGTGATGCGCAGGTTGGCCGGCGGCTGCACCCGCATGCCCGGCGCCACGCGCGACGAGACCCACAAGGTGGCGCGATAGACCAAGTTCATACTGTCGGCGCCCCACAGCGCCGGCGCCGACAGCACCGCGCCGCGTATCTTGCCGGCCAATGCCGGGCCGCCGTTGGCCGACGCGGGTCGCGCCAGCGCCGCCAGCACCACGGCGCCGCCCATGCTTTCGCCGACCAGCAGGATCGGCTTGCCCGGATGCCGCTCGGCGACCGCGTCGACCGCGCCGTCGAGATCGGCCATCAGCGTCTCGGCGCCCGGCCAGATGCCCGGCTCGGCGTTGGCGCCAAAGCCGCGCTGGTCATAGGCGTAGGTGGCCACGCCGCGCTCGGCCCAGTGGCGGGCCGGCCGGTCCCAGGCCAGCGAGTGATCGTTGAGCCCGTGCAGCGCGACGACGACGGCGTCGATGTCGCCCGGCCGCGCCGGCAGCCACGCACGCAAGGTCAGCCGGTAGCCGTCGGCGGCGATCAATGCCGCATCGGCCAGTTGCGGGGGCTGGCGCGCCTCGCCCATCGGCTGGTAGCGCGGCGCGCAGGCGCTCAGCAACAGTGCGGCGGCCAGGCCTGCGGCGACGCGCGCGCAGGCGGCGACGGATGGCGTCAGGGACGCGCGGTCTTGCGGCAGTAGCATCGTCGGCACGAAAGGCGATTGAGGACAGGCCGCGGCCATCGGCCGGCACCTGCGGGCAGCTTCCAGTGTATCGCCGGCCGCTTCGGTACACTGCGCGGACGGCAGCCGCCGCGTCCGCCCCCGTCCTGATGATCCGCCCACCCTCTCCCGCCCCATCGCCCGGCACCGGTCTGGTCTTGCAGGCATTGCGCGCTGGCGGCCTGGGCCCGTATGACCTGCAGGTGCCGGCCGGCCACTGCGCGGTGATCATGGGCGCGTCGGGCGCCGGCAAGTCGCGGCTGCTGCGCTGGATCGCCGACCTCGACCCGCACGATGGCCTAGCCAGCCTGGATGGCCAGGCGCGCGCGTCGATGGCCGCGACGGCCTGGCGCCGGCGGGTCACCTACGTGGCCGCCGAGCCGGCCTGGTGGGACGAGTCGGTGCGCGCGCACCTGCGCGACCCGGCACGCGCCGCGGCGCTGTTGCCGGCGCTGGGTCTGTCGCCCGAGCTGCTGGACGCGCCGGTGGCCCGGCTATCGACCGGCGAGCGGCAACGCCTGGCGCTGGCGCGCAGCGTCCACGACGAGGTGCGTTTCCTGCTGCTGGACGAACCGAGTTCGGCGCTCGATCCCGTCAATGCCGCGCGAATGGAGCAGGCGATCCTGGACCTGAAGGCGGCCGGGGTCGGCATCGTGCTGGTCACCCATCACGCGCAACAGGCGCGCCGGCTCGGCGATGCGTGCTACCGGCTCGACGCACACAGCCTGGCACGCAGCGCATGAACGCCACGTCCTCGGCGATCGTGCTGCAGCCGCTCGACCTGGCCGCCGCCGCGCTGTTGCTGCTGGCCTGCGCCGCCGCGTCAATCGCGCTGGCCTTGCGGGTGCACCGGCCGATGTTGATCGCCACCGCCAGGATGATCGGGCAGTTGCTGCTGGTCGGCCTGATCCTGAACAAAGTCCTGGCGCTGTCGTCAGGCTGGCTCACGGCGCTGGTGGTCGCGGTGATGCTGGTGGCCGCCACGCAGGCGGTCCATGCGCGGCAGCGGCACGGACTGGCCGGCCGCTGGGCCATCGGCGCGTCGGCGGCGGTGGTCGGCACCATCACGATGGGCGTGACGCTGCTGGCGCTGGCCACTGCGCTGCGGCCCGACCCGTGGCACGATCCGCGCCATCTGATCCCGCTGACCGGCATCGTGCTGGGGGCGGTGATGAACGCGGCCAGCCTGTCGCTGCACGATCTGTTCGAGTCGCTGCGGCGCGAACGCGCGTCCATCGAAGCGCGCCTGGCGCTGGGCCACAGCCATCGCCAAGCCTTCAGCCATGTGGCGCAACGCGCCGTGATGACCGGCATCCTGCCGACGCTGAACCAGATGACGGCGGCCGGCATCATCACGCTGCCGGGCATCATGACCGGCCAGATCCTGGCCGGCATGGAGCCGTTGCAAGCGGCCAAGTATCAGATCCTGCTGATGCTGCTGCTGGCCAGCGGCAGCGCGCTGGCGGCCATGGCGGCGGTGCGGCTGGCGATCTGGCGCCTGTCGGATACCCGCGCGCGCTTGCGCTGGGATAGGCTGCGCGGCTAGCTGGCCTTCAGGCCGGGCCGTGGGTCTTGAGCCAATCGCGCAAGGCGGCGTTCATACGGCGCTGCCAACCCGGCCCCTGGGCCTTGAAAGCGTCGACCACATCCCGATCGTATCTGACGCTCAGCAGCACCTTGGGCGCGGCGGACCGAGGCCGCCCGACCTTCTTCAACTGCTGAAACTCCTGCCGATCCAATTCATAGGTGTCGGGATCGGCATCGATGCCAGCCCGGATCCGCGCATCTTCATCCGCCGTCGGCACAATCAATTTCTTGCTGGATGCAGACATACTCGCCGACCTCCCTGGCATTGGCTTTACGCAAACTGATGACAGGCATGGCCTCGCCCCGCTGGGTGAAGACCACGCAATACAGGCGCGCGTCGATCACCGCATAGCCGATTTCGCGCAATACCCGGTAATCGGCTCGGGCATCGGGCTTGGCCAGCACGGCTGGCCAATCGATCCGGCCGGCCAGAGACAGCGACACCCCGTGCTTGCACAGGTTGACGGCGTCCTTGGCCCGGTCGAAGGTGATGACCATTCGATGATTTATTGTAGCTACATTAATAGCATCGGGTCACTCACCGCGCCGGGCCGTGGCATTCGCCGGATCAGTCGACGATGAACAAGGTCGCGCCGTCGCGTGTATAGGACTGGTGCGCCTCGGCCTGGTCGGCCACCTGGTAGCTCATGCCGGCGGTCAGCACGAAACGGCGGCCGTCCTCGAGGCGGGTCTCGAGTTCGCCCTGCAGGCAGAACAGCACGTGCCCCTTGCTGCACCAGTGATCGGCCAGGTAGCCGGCGGAGTATTCGACCCGGCGCACGCGGATGCGGTTGTCGTCGGGACCAAAATGGCGCGTGCGCCAATAGGCCATGCCGGTCTCGCCGGGGTGCTCGGTGACTTCGACGGTGTTCCAGTCGGTGACGCCGAAGGGGATGTCGCTCATTTTCATGCTGGGGTCCTGGTCTGGCTGAACGGACGCGGCGCAACGGGCCGCACAGCCGCGCATTTCAACACAGGGCGGCGGGCTGACGGGGCGGCGGCGGGACCAAGCTGTCCCACCCCGGCGCCATGGACCGACATAAAGTCCTGGTCCGGCCGCTGGCCCACCCAACGAACGATGCGGCGCGGCCACGAAGATACAAAACGTTTCAACTTCGCAGGCCGGATGGTTCGAAGCATCATCCAGCACTGTTAGCGCAAACATCGCCGATGCTCCGGCAAGCTCTTTCAAGCCTCGTGGCGATCCTGCCGCCCCCCGGATTGCCGGCCGCCCGACGCGCCTCTAAGATCGCCTCGCCCTGCCCGGCCGGTGCGCAGCGCGCGTACCCGCCCCGCTTCGTACCAGCCCCGCTTTAGTGGAGCCGCCATGTCTTCCTGTTCCGCCGTCCTCACCGCCTCGCCGGCCGCACGCCGCGTCGCGCCCGCACCGTCTGATACCGCCACGACAGGCGCCGCGGCGACCCGCAGCGCCGCGACCGCCACCCCGACCGACAGCGCCGCGACCGCCGCCCCGACCATCGAGCAGATCCTGGCCTGGTACGCGCTGCCGCTGACCGAACTGCTGTTCGAGGCCCAAACGATCCATCGCCGCCACTTCGACCCGGCGGTCGTCGAGCTGGCCAGCCTGCTGTCCATCAAGACCGGCGGCTGCGCAGAGGACTGCGCCTATTGCCCGCAATCGGCCCATCACCAGACCGGCGTCGACGCCGACAAGCTGATGCCGCTGGACCAGGTGGTGGCCGCCGCGCGCCGCGCGCAGGCCGCCGGCGCGCAGCGCTTCTGCATGGGCGCGGCCTGGCGCAGCCCCAAGCCGCGCCATATGGCGGCGGTGACCGCGATGGTGCGCGAGGTCAAGGCGCTGGGCCTGCAGACCTGCATGACGCTGGGCATGCTCGAGGACGCGCAGGCCCGCGAGCTGGCCGATGCCGGCCTGGACTACTACAACCACAACCTGGATACGTCGCCGGAGTTCTACGGCCGCATCATCACCACCCGCACCTACCAGGATCGGCTCGATACGCTGCAGCGCGTGCGCGAGGCCGGCATCAGCGTGTGCTGCGGCGGCATCGTCGGCATGGGCGAATCGCGCCGCGAACGGGCTGGCCTGATCCAGCAACTGGCGCGCCAGCAGCCCTATCCCGAATCGGTGCCGATCAACAACCTGGTGCGGGTGGCCGGCACGCCGCTGGCCGACGCCGAGCCGCTCGATCCCTTCGAGTTCGTGCGCACCATCGCGGTCGCGCGGCTGGCCATGCCACGCGCCCGCGTGCGCCTGTCGGCCGGCCGCGAGCAGATGCCCGAATCCCTGCAGGCGCTGTGTTTCATGGCCGGCGCCAATTCGATCTTTTACGGCGATACCCTGCTGACCACCACCAACCCGCAGGTGCAGGCCGACCAGGCCTTGCTGGCTCGCCTGGGCCTGCGGGTGGACACGGCGCAGCACGCCGGCACGACCCCCGACCTCCTGGAATCTGCATGATCTATCTCGTCGCCAGCATCTGCTGCAGCGTTTTTGTTTCCGTCCTGCTCAAGGTCGCGCGCCGCTACGACATCGACGTGCGGCAAGCGGTCGCCGTCAACTATGCGGTCGCCAGCACGCTATGCGTGGTGGTGCTGCAACCGACGCTCGACAACCTGCTGCGCCCGGCCACGCCGTGGGCCGTGCTGCTGGCGCTGGGTGTGTTGCTGCCCAGCGTGTTCCTGGCGATGGCGGCCTCGGTGCGCCATGCCGGCATCGTGCGCAGCGATGCGGCCCAGCGGCTGTCGCTGTTCATCCCGCTGATGGCCGCCTTCCTGCTATTCGGCCAGTCGATGTCGGGCCAGACAGCATTGGGGATCGCGGTGGCCTTCGGCGCGCTGGCCTGCCTGATCGGGCGCGACCAGAACGGACCCGACGGCCACGGCGGGCGCGGCGCGTGGGCCTGGCCGCTGGCGGTCTGGCTGGGCTACGGCGTGATCGACATCCTGTTCAAGCAGATGGCGCGCGCCGGCACGCAGTTCGCCGGCGGCCTGCTGGCGGCCTTCGTGCTGGCCGGCATCGTGATCGTCGGCTACCTGCTGGCGCGCCGCGTGCGCTGGGCCTGGCGCCACGCCGGCGGCGGGCTGATCCTGGGCCTGGCGAACTTCGGCAACATCCTGTTCTACATCCGCGCGCACCAGCAGTTTCCCAGCGATCCGGCGCTGGTGTTCTCGGCCATGAACATCGGCGTGATCACGCTGGGCACGCTGGTCGGCGCGGCGTTCTTCCACGAGAAGCTGTCGCCGCGCAACTGGATCGGCGTGGCGCTGGCGATCGGCGCCGTGGCGGTGCTGATTCCGTGGTGATCCCCGCGTGATCGCGGGATGATCCCGTCAGTGCCCCGGCTTGTCCTGCGGCCCCGTCGCCGGCTTGCCGGCAAAGGCCGAGCCCAGCGCGGCGACCGCCGACTCGGGCGTGGTGACCCGGGTCTCGGCACCGGCCGGCGCCTCGGGGCCATCCGGCGCCACCGGGGCGGCCGGCGGCGCCGGCGGCCCTTCGGTCTCGGTGACCGGCGTGTTGTCGACCGCCACGGTCTCGACATAGACGTCGTGCGCGGGATCGGAGCGCGGGTCCATCGTCGCCGCCATCGGTGAGCTCTGCAGGCCCTCGGGCGACGGCACGAACTGCACCGGCGCCTCGTCGACCCGGTGCTCGCCGGTGACCTTCTCGGGCCGCATGAAGGCGACCAGGATCGCCGCGCACAGCGAATTGAACACGAAGAACATGCCCGAGCCGCCGTAGTCCATGAACGCGCCGGCGACCAGCGGACCCAGGCAGGCGCCCAGGCCATAGGCCATCAGCAGGATCGCCGCCAGGCCGACGCGCCGCTCCGGCTCGGTGTGGTCGTTGGCGAAGGCCGCCCCGAGCGGATAGAGCGTGAACTGCAACGCGCCGAACACCCCCGACAGCACCAGCAGCAGCCAGAACGGCAGGTTCAGCCAGCCCCACAACGGCAGCACCAGCACCACGATCAGCAGCGCGTTGACGCGGATCATGCGGGCCCGGTTGAGCCGGTCGGACAGCCAACCCATCGGCCATTGCGCCAGCAGCCCGGCCGCCACCGCGACCGCCACGAAGATGGCGGCCTGCGACGTGCTGTAGCCCTGCTGCGCGGCATACACGGGCGCCAGGCCGTAGAAGGCGCCGGACAGGTTGCCGGCCACGAACAGCGCGACCAGCGACATCGGCACACGGCCGACGAAGAAACGCACGTCCAGCGGCGTCGGCAGTTGCGCGGCCGGGTGCGACCGCGCCGTCAGCGCCAGCGGCACCAAGCAGATGGCCTGGCAGATCGCCACGATCGTCAGCGGCCGCAGATCGAGCGTCGGATAGAGCGTCAGCGCCAGTTGCCCGAGCACGGTGCCCAGGCCGGAGATCAGCATGTAGAACGAGAACACCCGGCCACGCTGCTGGTTCTCGGTCTGCTCGTTGAACCAGCTTTCGATCACCATCAACTGCGTGACCATCGCGATGCCGGCGATGACCCGGAACACCAGCCAGACCGGCAGCACCTCGATCAGTGTCTGCAGCAGCACCATCGTGGTCGAGATCGCCGCGCAGGCGACGTAGGCGCGGATGTGGCCGACGCGGATGATCAGCTTGTGGCCGGTACGCGCACCCAGCACCAGGCCGCCGTAGTAAGCGGCGATCAGGCCGCCGACCCAGATCGCGCTGACCGCCTCGCTGTTCAGGCGCAGCGCCATGTACGTGTTGAACAGACCGATGCCGGTCATCATCAACAAGGTGGTCAGATAAAGGGACGAGAACGACGTGAGCGTGGCAAGCATGGTGTAGCGCAATGCAGGAGCAGGGGCGCCCCGCGCGGGGCGCCCGGGTGTCAGCGCGTCAGGCGCGCAATTGCTTGAGCAGCGTATCGGCGTCGCTGGTCTCGAACTTGCCAGCCGGGTCGACGTTCAGCGACTTGACCACGCCATCGTCGAGCAGCGCCGAATAGCGTTGCGAGCGCACGCCCAGGCCGCGCGCGTCGAGGTCGAGCTCCAGGCCCAGCGCGCGGGTCCAGGTGGCCGAGCCGTCGGCCAGCATGCGCACCTTGGTGCCGGTCTGCTGCTCGCGGCCCCAGGCGCCCATGACGAAGGCGTCGTTGACCGACACGCACCAGATCTCGTCGATGCCGGCCGCCTTGAACTGCTCGGCATTCTGCACGAAGCCGGGCAGGTGCTTGGCCGAGCAGGTCGGCGTGAAGGCGCCGGGCACCGCGAACAGCGCGATCTTCCTGCCACGGACCAGATCGGCGACCTTGAAGGCGTTGGGGCCGAGCGAACAGCCCGCGGTTTCGGTCTCGATGAATTCCGTCAGGGTGCCATCGGGAACCTGGTCGCCGACTTTGATCGTCATGATTGTTTTCTCCGTGATTGGGACGGGACGCCCCCGCGGGGCGGCCTCCAGGTGCAATCATAGAATGCCGCGCGGGGCCCTTAGTAGGGGCCGTGTGTAAGCCCCTGCTACGAACCGCCGGCGGGGCCCCGCGCCGCTCAGGCTCGACTATGATTGACGCTTCGGGCCGACCGCCCCGCCGGGCCGCCTGTTGCGTCCGGCCAGCCTCCAGCGACATGAACGACGATACCCCTACTCTCAGCCACCTCGACGAGTCCGGCCAGATCCGCATGGTCGACGTCGGCGCCAAGCCGGCCACCGCCCGCACCGCGGTCGCGCGCGGCCGCGTACGCCTGACCCGCAAGGCCTACGAACTGCTGACCCAGCCCGGCCAGGGCAAGGGCGAAGTGCTCAACACCGCCCGCGTGGCGGCGATCCTGGCGGCCAAGCGCTGCGCCGAGCTGATCCCGCTGTGCCACAGCCTGCCGCTGTCCTTTGCCGGCGTCGACTTCGCGCTCGACCCCGAGACCGCCACGGTCGAGATCCTGGCGACCTGCCGCACCAGCGCGCAGACCGGCGTCGAGATGGAGGCCATGACCGCCGCCAGCGTCGCCGCGCTGACGATCTACGACATGTGCAAGGCGGCCGACAAGGGCATCGTGATCGAGTCGATCGCGCTGCTGTCCAAATCCGGAGGCAAAAGTGGCGAATGGCGTGCCGAACATTGAACTGCTGTATTTCGCCCGCGTCGCCGACCTGACCGGCCGCCGCCAAGAGTCCTGGCCGCTGCCCGAGCCCTGTACCGGCGCCGCGCTGCTCGAGCAGTTGCAGGCGCGCTATCCCGAGCTGGCGCCGGCCAGCCGGCTGAAGCTGGCCATCAACCAATACCACCGCAAGCCCGACGCCGTGATCCAGCCGGGCGACGAAGTCGCGGTGTTCGAACCCGTGACCGGAGGCTGAGCATGCGCCGCGTGATCGTGCAAGAGTCCGACTTCGACGCCGCGGCGCTGCAGCGCGCGCTGCACGAAGCCTGCGCGGGCGCGGCCGGCGCCATCGCGACCTTCACCGGTTATGTGCGCGACCACGGCCCCGGCCAGGTCACCGAGACGCTGTATCTCGAGCACTATCCCGGCATGTGCGAGCGCGAGCTGCAGGAGATCGGCGACGCCGCGATGGCGCGCTGGGCGCTGCAGGGCTACGTGGTGCTGCACCGCTACGGCGCGCTGCCGCGCAACGCGCAGATCGTCTTCGTGGCGGCCGCCAGCGCGCACCGCGGCGATGCCTTTCAGGCCTGCGAATACATCATGGACGCGCTCAAGACCCGCGCGCCGTTCTGGAAGCGCGAGACGCTGGCCGACGGCCAGCGTTTCTGGGTCCAGGCCAAAGACCAGGATCTCAACAAGAATAGCCAATGGGAAGACGATCCCCGGCTGACCAAGGAGCCTACACGATGAGCAAGAAGTCATTGAGCTGCGCGGTACTGACCATCAGCGACACGCGGACCGCCGGCGACGACACTGCGGGCAACTGGCTGGCCGAGAGCCTCGCGCATGCCGGCCACGACTGCCGCAAGCGCGACATCGTCAAGGCCGACATCCACCAGATCCGCCGCGTGCTGAGCGACTGGATCGCCGACGCGACCATCCAGGTGATCCTGACCACCGGCGGCACCGGCTTCTCGCCGCGCGACAACACGCCGGCGGCGGTCACGCCGCTGCTGGACCGCAACATCGACGGCTTCGGCGAGCTGTTCCGTCAGGTCTCGTTCGAAGCCATCGGCAGCTCGACGATCCAGTCGCGCGCGCTGGGCGGCATCGCCAACGACACGCTGATCTTCTGCCTGCCCGGCTCGAACAACGCCTGCCGCACCGCCTGGGAACGCATCCTGCTCGAACAGCTGGACAGCGAACACGAGCCGTGCAACTTCGCCACTTATTTCGGCGACCACGAATAAGGCCGCAGATGCTCGATTTCGACACCGCCCAGCAGAAACTGGCCAGCGCGGCCAGCGCCCCGCAAGACAGCGTGACGGTCGCGCTGGCCGACGCCAACGGCCGCGTGCTGGCGCAGGACGTGCTGGCGCGGCTGGATGCGCCCCCCGCCGACAACAGCGCGATGGACGGCTATGCGCTGCGCGCCGCCGACTACGCCGAGGGCCGCGGCCTGCCGGTGCAGCAGCGCATCTACGCCGGCGCCGCGCCCGAGCCGCTGGCGCCCGGCCAGGCCGCCCGGCTGTTCACCGGCAGCCTGCTGCCGGCCGGCGCCGACACCATCGCCATCCAGGAAGACTGCAACGAATCCGATGGCGAGGTCTTCATCGCCTGCGCGCCGCAACCCGGCCAATGGGTGCGCCGCCGCGGCGAGGACGTCGCCCGCGGCGCCAGGCTGCTGGCGGCCGGCAGCCTCATCGGCCCGGCGCAGATCGCCGCGCTGGCCTCGCAGGGCCTCGATGCGCTGCCGATGTTCCCGCGCCTGCGGGTCGGCATCCTGACCACCGGCGACGAACTGGTCGCGCCGGGCCAGCCGCGCGCCGACCAGCAGATCTACAACAGCAACGGACCGATGCTGGCGGCGTTGGCGCAGAACATGGGCGCGCAGGTGCCGCGGGTGCTGCACGCGCGCGACGAACTCGGTGCGCTGCGCGCCGCGTTCGAACAGCTGATCGACGAATGCGACCTCGTGATCAGCGTCGGTGGCGTGTCGGTCGGCGAACGCGACCTGGTCAAGCCGGCGCTGCACGAGCTGGGCGGCGAGCTCGACCTCTGGAAGGTGCGCATGAAACCCGGCAAGCCGTTGACGCTGTCGCACGTGCGCGGCACGCCGGTGATCGGCCTGCCCGGCAATCCGGTGTCGGCCTACGTGGTGTTCGCATTGATGGTCTCGCCGCTGATCCGCCGCATGCAGGGCCGCGCCGAGGTGTTCCCGGCCATCGATGCCGGCACGGTCAGCACCCCCAAGCCGCTGCGCGACGAGCGCGAGGAATTCATGCGCGCGCAGTCGCGCGTCAACGAACGCGGCGAGCGCCAGTTCGTGCTGTATCCGCAGCAGGGCTCGCACGTGATCAGCTCGCTGCCGTGGGCGCATGGCCTGGTGCGGCTGCCGGCCGGCACCACCGTCAACGACGGCGACCTGGTGCGTTATTACGACCTCAGGCACTGGCTGAGCTGAGCGCCGCGCCGGTATGCCGGACGACAAAAGGCCGCGTCCCGGGACGCGGCCTTTTTGTCTGATGCGGGCCGGTGGCGGCCGGGTCGGCCGGCCGCCTTGCCGCGCCGGCACTGCCTACTTCGGCAAGGCGTAGGCGATCACGTAATCGCCGCGATCGGGCGAATTGCGCGCGCCGCCGGCCGAGATCACGATGTACTGCCGGCCATCCTGCGGCGACTGATAGCTGATCGGCGTCGACTGGCTGCCGACCGGCAGCCGGGCCTTCCAGACTTCCTTGCCGGTACCGCTGTCGTAGGCGCGCAGGTAGTAGTCCTGCGTCGCGGCGATGAACACCAGGCCGCCCTGCGTGGCCAGCGTGCCGCCGATGGTCGGCATGCCGATCGGGATCGGCAGGCCCATCTTCAGGCCGAAGGGGCCGGTGTCACGCACGGTGCCGACCGGCACCTGCCACATCAGTTGCTGCGTCTTCAGGTCGATCGCGCTGAGCGTGCCGAACGGCGGCTTCTGGCATGGGATCTCGAGCTGCGACATGAAGCGCACCTTGGCGTTGATGGCGTAGGGCGTGCCCGCCAGCGCCACCGGGCGGCTGATCGCGGCGGCTTCGTTGCCGTCGCTCTTGACGCTGGCGACGCTCGGATCGGCCTCGATCAGTTGCACCTCGAGGCCCACGCGCATGTCGTTGACGAACAGATAGCCGTTGACCGGATCGATCGACAGCCCGCCCCAGTTCATGCCGCCCAGCGAGCCAGGCAGGTTCAGCGACGGGTCGGTGCCGGGCGGCGTGAACAGCCCGGTATAACGCTTGGACTTGAAGTGGATGCGGCACAGCAGCTGGTCGAACGGCGTGGCGCCCCACATGTCCGACTCCTTCAGGTCGTCGGCGCCGATCGCCGGCATGCCGACCGAAAAGGGCTGGGTCGGCGAATAGGTCTCGCCCGGGATATTGCCGGCCGGCACCGGGCGCTCCTGCACCTCGGTCAGCGGCTGGCCGTTGCGGCGGTCCAGCACGAAGATCTGGCCGGCCTTGGTGCCGAAGATCAGCGCCGGCGTGGTGCCGCCCTGGCCATTGGGGAAATCGGCGAAGCTCGGCTGCATCGGCACGTCGAAGTCCCACAGGTCGTCATGGACGGTCTGGTAGACCCATTTTTCCTGGCCGGTGCTGGCATCGACCGCCAGCATCGACGCGCCGTACTTGCGGTCCAGCGCGGTGTGCTTGACGCCCCACAGGTCGACCGCCGCGCTGCCCACCGGCATGAACACGGTGTTGGACGCGGCGTCGTAGGACATCGGCGCCCACACGTTCGGCGTCGAGCGCACGTAGGTCGCATCGGCCGCCGGGGCGGCCTGATCCTCGGGCCTGCCCGGATCGAAGGCCCAGCGCAGCGCGCCGCTGACCACGTCGAAGCCACGCACCACGCCGCCCGGCATGTCGGTGCCGACGTTGTCGGCGACCCGGCCACCGACCACGATGGTGGTGCCGGCCAGCGTCGGCGCCGAGGTCGGATAGACCTGGCCCTGATCGGCGCCCTGGCCCAGGCCGGCACGCAGGTCGACCCGGCCGCCGACGCCGAAGTCGGGGCAGAACGCGCCGGTGTCGGCGTCGAGCGCGATCAACTCGGGCGTCACGCTGTTCATCAGGATGCGGCGCTGGCACAGCGCGCCGGGCGCCACGCTGACCGCCTGCACCGGCGACGAACCGGACTCGGTCGGCTGGGCGATCGGCGCCTGCGCGTCGAAATAGGCCAGGCCGCGGCAACGCATCCATTTCTTCTGGCGCGCATCGATCTCGGTCTTCCAGACCTCTTGGCCGGTGCTGGCGTCCAGCGCGATCACGTTGTTGTGCGGCGTGCACAGGAACACCCGGTTGCCGATCTGCAAAGGGGTCTGCTGGTCTTCGGCGCCGCCGCCACCCGGGCTGACCGGCGTGTCGCCGGTGCGGTAGGTCCAGGCCACCTGCAGGCCGCCGACGTTGTCGCGGGTGACCTGGTCGAGCGCGACGAAGCGCGAACCGCCCGCGGTGTTGCCGTAGTGCGACCAGTCCTGCTGGCGCTGCGCCGGATCGACCGGCTGCAGCGCCAGTGGCGCGGCGCCGCGCTTGGGCGCGTGCGGCACGAACATGCCGGCCACCGTGGCCACGCAGGCCAGCACCAGCAGCACGGCCAGGTGCCGGTGCGCGCGGCCGGCGATGCGCTTGCCGTCGTGGCGGCGCAGCAGCGGCACCGACAGCATCACAGCCACGCCCAGGCCGGCCAGCACCAGCAGGCGCGAGACCAGCGGCCAGAAATCCAGGCCGGCATCGGCCAGCGCCCAGATCACCGTGGCGGCCAGCACCAGCCCGTAGAGCCAGGCGCCGGCGCTGCGGCGCAGCGCCAGCAGGATGCCGGACAGCGACAGGCCGATGCCGGCCAGGAAGAAGTAATAGCTGCCCTTGAGGGCCACCAGCTGGTAGCCGAACCAGGCGAAGAACACGCCGGCCGCGAGAATGCATGCGCCCAGCACGAGCAGCCAGGCCGTGGCGAGTACGGACGGGCCTTGACGAGCGATAGACATAGGAGGGTTTCCTGTAGGGTTGAGCCGGGCGGCCTGACGGCGCGGGCCTGCCTGGACCCTGCGCTGCGCACGGCCGGTTCAGCCCTGCGTCAGCGTGCGCGCGTATCGCCACCCATCACCAAGGGGCGGGACTGTACCGCGTTGCAGCATGCAAGAACCTGAATCCCCTGCGCGCGTCGGGGTGGTGCCGGGCCCGGCGCCCCAGCGTCGCGAGGCCAGGCGTGGCGCGCGACCCGGCGTGGCGCGGGGTCCGGCGCGGCCGCGGCAGCCGTTCAGCCGCCGATGTAGCTCATCTCGACACGCGGCGCGCTGCCGCTGCCGGCCGGCTCGCGGCCGCGCTGCTGCGAATAGGCGTCGTCGCGCGCGCCCCAGATGCCGGCCACGGTCTGGCGCAGCATCGCATCGTCCTGGCCCGCGCGCAGCGGCGCGCGCAGGTCGTGGCCGCGGCTGGCGAACAGACAGAGGAACAGCCGGCCCTCGGGCGACAGCCGGGCGCGGTTGCAGTCGCCACAGAAGGCCTGCGTGACGCTGGTGATGACGCCGACCTCGCCCTGCCCGTCTTCGTAGGCCCAGCGTTCGGCGACCTCGCCGGCGTATTGCGGCGACAGTGGGCGCAAGGGATACGCCGCGCCCAGCCGGGCCAGCACCTCGGCGCCGGGCACCACCTCGGTCATGTTCCAGCCGTTGGTGTTGCCCACGTCCATGTATTCGATGAAGCGCAGCACGTGGCCGCTGCCGCGGAACTGGCGCGCCATCGGCAGGATCTGGTGATCGTTGACGCCGCGGCGCACCACCATGTTGACCTTGAGCGGCGCCAGGCCGGCGCGCTCGGCCGCCTCGATGCCGCGCAGCACGTCGGTGGCGGTGAAGTCGGCGTCGCTCATGCGGCGAAACAGATCGTCGTCGAGCGCGTCGAGGCTGACCGTGACGCGCCGCAGCCCGGCATCGCGCAGCGCCTGGGCCTTGCGTTGCAGCAGCACGCCGTTGGTGGTCAGCGTCAGGTCCAGCGGCTTGCCGGCCGGCGTGCGCAGCTCGGCCAGCATCGCGATCAGTTTTTCGACGTGCTTGCGCAGCAGCGGCTCGCCGCCGGTCAGGCGGATCTTCTCGACGCCCAGCTCGGCGAACACGCCGGCCAGCCGGGTGATCTCTTCGAAGGACAGCAGCTCGGCCTGCGGCATGAAGCGGTAGTTGCTGTCGAACACGTCGCGCGGCATACAGTAGCCGCAGCGGAAATTGCAGCGGTCGGTGACCGAGATGCGCAGGTCGCGCAGCGGCCGCGCCAGCATGTCGAGCGGCGGCTGGCCGGCCTGCGCGCCGGCGCCGGCGCGCATCGGCAGGCCCAGCTGGCGCTGGTCGAGGACGGGAATGATGCGGTTCATGATGTCGATGATAGGCCCTGGCGGCCTACGGCGCACGCGCGTCGCCGAAGGCCTGGGCGAAGGTCTGCAGCTCGCCGGTGCGGCTGGCGTCGTAGCCGACCAGCTGTTGTACGTAGCCGACGTATTCCGGGCTGCGCATGATGCGCAGCAGGTCCTGCATGGCAGGCGTGTCCAGACTGCTGTGGCGGATCGCGAAGAAATAGCGTTCGCGCACCAGCGGCAGGAAGTCCAGCCCGAAGCGGCAGGCCGCGGTCTCGACGCCCACGCCGGTGTCGGCCATGCCGCTGGCGATGTGCGCGGCGATGGCCATGTGGGTGAACTCGTTGCTTTCGTAGCCCTGCACGGCGCTGACCGGCACGCCGGCGCGTTCGAGCAGCAGGCTGACCAGATGGCGCGTGCTCGAGCCGATCTGGCGGTTGACGAAACGCACCTCGGGCCGCGCCAGGTCGGCGATGTCGTGGATCTGCTTGGGATTGCCGGCCTCGACGAACAGGCCGGTATTACGCACCGCCAGATGGATCAGCCGATAGTTGTCGGTGTCGATCCACTGGGCGTAACGCGCCATGATCGGCGCTTCGAATTCGCCCAGCGGCACCTGGAAACCGGCCAGGTCGCATTCGCCACGCTCGAGCGAAGCCAGCGCCTCGATGGCGGTGCGGTAACGCAGCTCCAGCCCCGGGGTGCGGCCGCCCATGTGCTGCATCAGCGCCTCGACCGCAAAGCCGTGGCTGGCGTGCAGGCGCAGATGCGGGCCGGCTTGCGGCAGCAGCCGCTCGAGCTCTTCCTGCAGCTCGGACGCCAGGCTCTCGAGCGTGGGCATCAGCCGGGCATCGATGCGCCGATTGGCCCACAGCAGCCGCTGCGCGAACGGCGACAGCTGGGTGCCCTGGCGCCGCCGCGTGATCAGCAGCGCAGTGCCGAAGCTTTCCTCGAAGCGGCGCAGCATGCCCCAGCCATGCCGGTACGACATGCCGCAGGCCTTGCAGGCGCCGGCGATATGGCCGGTGGCGTCGATGGCGGCCAGCAGCGCGAGGACTTCCTGCAGCGGCACGCCGGACTGCGCGTCGGTCGACACGGTCCACTCGGGGCGCAGGCCTACACGAAAGACATATGTCATTTATTTCTTATTGAACGGCCCGATCGCCGGGATTAGAGTAAGCGCAACCAGCGCAAAGCCGGGTCTGACACCCAGCCTATATGCGCAGAAAAACATAATAGTTCGGAGACTGGCGGCACGCAAGTTCAGGGCCCGACCCTGCGCGAGCCGCCCCAAACAAGGAGCGAAGCATGTCTTCATCCGGCCAGGCGCTGCGTCCCGCAGCCGTCGACCTGGGGTCGACCGGCGGGGCCCGCGGCCCTCTCGGCAACGTCGGCACCGACCCGCAACGCCCGCTGGGCGCGGCAGCCGCCACGGCGAGGCGGATCGCGCTGCAGTACCGCGGTACCGAAGGGCCGCTGCTGCCCATCCTGCATGCCCTGCAACACGAGCTGGGCTGTATCCCGCCGGAAACGGCCCAGATCCTCGCAGACACCCTCAACCTCTCGCGCGCCGAAGTGCATGGCGTGATCACCTTCTATCCCCACTTTCGCAGCACGCCTGCCGGCCGTCACGTGATCGAACTGTGCCGCGCCGAAGCCTGTCAGGCGCGCGGCGCCGATGCGCTGGCCGACCATGCACGGCGGGCGCTGGGCTGCGATTTCCACCAGACCAGCGCCGACGGCGCGGTCACGCTCGAGCCGGTCTACTGCCTGGGCCTGTGCGCGCAGTCGCCGTCGGCGCTGATCGACGGCCAGCCGCATGCGCGGCTCAGTCCCGCCCGCTTCGACCGCCTGCTGGCCGCACTGGCGACAGCGCCAGCGCAGGCGTCAGCCTCGGTCTCGGCCTCAACCTCGGCCTCGGCATGACGGAGCGCGCCATGACGACACCGATCCGGATCTACGTGCCGCGCGACGCCGCCGCGCTGGCCGTCGGCGCCGACGCCGTCGCCGGGCAGATCGCGGCGCAGGCCCGCCAGCGCGGCCTGGACATCGACGTGGTGCGCAACGGCTCGCGCGGGCTGCTGTGGCTCGAGCCGCTGGTCGAGGTGGCCACGCCGCAGGGCCGCAAGGCTTATGGCCCGGTCGAGCCCGACGACGTCGCCGGGCTGTTCGATGCCGGCTGGCTGACGCAGCCGGCCGGGGCCGGCGAGCACCCGCTGGCGCTCGGGCTGACCGAGCAGATCCCCTACCTGAAGAACCAGGAGCGGCTGACCTTCGCCCGGGTCGGCGTGATCGACCCGCTGTCGCTGGCCGACTACGAGGCGCACGGCGGCCTGGCGGGCCTGCGCCGCGCCTTGGCGATGAGCGCCGGCCAGATCGTCGACGAGGTCACCGAGTCCGGCCTGCGCGGCCGCGGCGGCGCGGCGTTTCCGACCGGCATCAAGTGGCAGACCGTGCGGGCCGCCGCGAGCGCGCGCAAGTACGTGGTCTGCAATGCCGACGAAGGCGACTCGGGCACCTACGCCGACCGCTTGCTGATGGAAGGCGATCCCTATCTGCTGATCGAGGGCATGGTGATCGCCGGCCTCGCCACCGGCGCGACGCGCGGCTATCTCTACGTGCGTTCCGAATATCCCCATGCGATCGCGACGCTGCGGCAGGCCATCGCGGCGGCCCGCGCGGCCGGCTGGCTGGGACCGGACATCCAGCACAGCGGCCACGTCTTCGAGCTGGAAGTGCGCGTGGGCGCCGGCGCCTACATCTGTGGCGAGGAGACCGCGCTGCTCGAGAGCCTCGAGGGCAAGCGCGGCGTGGTGCGCGCCAAGCCGCCGCTGCCGGCCATCGCCGGGCTGTTCGGGCAGCCCACCGTCATCAACAACGTCATCACGCTGGCCTGCGTGCCGACCATCCTGGCGCACGGTGCGCAGGCCTATCGCGACTACGGCGTCGGCCGCTCGCGCGGCACGCTGCCGTTCCAGCTGGCCGGCAACCTGAAACACGGCGGCCTGGTCGAGAAGGCCTTCGGCCTGACGCTGCGCGAGCTGCTGTACGACTTCGGCGGCGGCAGCGCGTCGGGACGGCCGCTGCGCGCGGTGCAGGTCGGCGGCCCGCTGGGCGCCTACCTGCCGGGATCGGCGTGGGACGTGCCGCTGGACTACGAGGCCTATGTCCAGGTGTCGGCGATGATCGGCCACGGCGGGCTGGTGGCCTTCGACGATACCGTCGACATGGCGCACATGGCGCGTTACGCGATGAGTTTCTGCGCGGTCGAGTCCTGTGGCAAGTGCACGCCGTGCCGCATCGGCTCGACGCGCGGCGCCGAGGTCATCGACCGGATCCGCGACGGCCGCGAGCGCGAACACAACGTGACGCTGCTGCGTGACCTGTGCGACACGATGCTGGGCGGTTCGCTGTGCGCGCTGGGCGGCATGACGCCGTATCCGGTGTTGTCGGCGCTGAACCACTTTCCCGAGGATTTCGGGATCACCGACAGCGCGCGCCACCACGCGCCGGCCGTCTGAACGGCAACAAGCGGCCGCTGGCCGTCAAGGAGACAGGCATGCTGGAAACCGTCATCACCCGGGAGCTCGACCTGGGTACGCCCGCGGTGCAGGCCGATCAGCAGGTCAGCCTGCGCATCGACGGCCAGACCGTCACGGTGCCGGCCGGCACCTCGGTGATGCGCGCCGCCGCGCTGGCCGGCATCAACATCCCCAAGCTGTGCGCCAGCGACAGCCTGCAGGCCTTCGGCTCGTGCCGCCTGTGCCTGGTGCAGATCGACGGCCGGCGCGGCTATCCGGCCTCGTGCACCACGCCGGTCGAGGAAGGCATGGTGGTGCAGACCGAGAACGAAAAACTGCACGGCCTGCGCCGCGGCGTGATGGAGCTGTACATCTCCGATCACCCGCTCGACTGCCTGACCTGCGCCGCCAATGGCGACTGCGAGCTGCAGGACATGGCCGGCGTGGTCGGCCTGCGCAACGTGCGTTACGGCAGCGACGGCGCCAACCACCTGCACGGCACGGTCGACGACTCCAATCCCTATTTCAGCTACGACGACAGCAAGTGCATCGTCTGCAGCCGCTGCGTGCGCGCCTGCGAGGAAACCCAGGGCACCTTCGCGCTGACGATCTCGGGCCGCGGCTTCGGCTCGCGGGTCTCGGCCGGCCAGGACGAAGCGTTCCTGCAGAGCGAGTGCGTCTCGTGCGGCGCCTGCGTGCAGGCCTGTCCGACCGCGACGCTGCAAGAAAAATCCGTCATCGAACTGGGCCAGCCCGAGCACTCGGTGATCACCACCTGTGCCTATTGCGGCGTCGGCTGTGCGTTCAAGGCCGACATGAAGGGCCAGCAGGTGGTGCGCATGACGCCGTGGAAGGACGGCAAGGCCAATCGTGGCCACTCGTGCGTCAAGGGCCGCTTCGCCTGGGGCTACACCACCCACAAGGAACGCGTGCTCAAGCCGATGATACGCAGCAGCATCGCCGATCCGTGGCGCGAGGTGTCGTGGGACGAAGCGATCGGCCACGCGGCCAGCGAGTTCCGCCGCATCCAGGGCCGCTACGGCCGCGATGCGGTCGGCGGCATCACCTCGTCGCGCTGCACCAACGAAGAAACCTGGCTGGTGCAGAAGCTGATCCGCGCCGCCTTCAACACCAACAACGTCGATACCTGCGCGCGGGTCTGCCACTCGCCGACCGGCTACGGCCTGAAGCAGACGCTGGGCGAATCGGCCGGCACGCAGACCTTCGATTCGGTGATGAAGACCGACGTGGTGATCGTGATGGGCGCCAATCCCAGCAGCGGCCACCCGGTGTTCGCGTCACGGCTCAAGCGCCGGCTGCGCCAGGGCGCGCGGCTGATCGTCATCGATCCGCGCCGCATCGAGCTGGTCAGCTCGCCGCACATCCGCGCCGACTTCCACCTGCAACTGCGTCCGGGCACCAACGTGGCGCTGCTGACCGCGCTGGCGCACGTGATCGCCACCGAGGGGCTGATCGACCAGGCCTTCGTGGCCGAGCGCTGCGAAGGGCCGGCCTTCGAGCAATGGCGTGAGTTCGTCGCGCGGCCGGCCAATTCGCCGGAAGCCACCGCCGACCTGACCGGCGTGCCGGCCGAGGCGGTGCGCGGCGCCGCGCGGCTGTTCGCCACCCAAGGCAACGGCGCGATCTATTACGGCCTGGGCGTGACCGAGCACAGCCAGGGCTCGACCACCGTGATGGCGATCGCCAACCTGGCGATGGCGACCGGCAACATCGGCCGCGAAGGCGTCGGCGTCAATCCGCTGCGCGGCCAGAACAACGTGCAGGGCTCGTGCGACATGGGCTCGTTCCCGCACGAGCTGCCTGGGTACCGGCACATCTCGGATCCGGTCGTGCGCGGCATCTTCGAGGCCGCCTGGGGCGTGACGCTGCAGCCCGAGCCGGGCCTGCGCATCCCCAACATGTTCGATGCGGCGCTGGGCGGCAGCTTCAAGGGCCTGTACTGCCAGGGCGAGGACATCGTGCAGTCCGATCCCAACACCCAGCACGTCGCCGCCGCGCTGTCGGCGATGGAGTGCATCGTGGTGCAGGACCTGTTCCTGAACGAGACCGCCAAGTACGCGCACGTGTTCCTGCCGGGCTCGTCGTTCCTGGAAAAGGACGGCACCTTCACCAATGCCGAACGGCGCATCTCGCGGGTGCGCAAGGTCATGGAGCCGCGCAACGGCCTGGCCGACTGGGAAGTGACGATGGCGCTGTCGAACGCGCTGGGCTACCCGATGCACTACCGCCATCCGGGCGAGATCATGGACGAGATCGCCCGGCTCACGCCGACCTTCAGCGGCGTGTCGTACCAGCGGCTCGACGAACTGGGCAGCATCCAGTGGCCCTGCAACGACGCGGCGCCGGACGGCACGCCGATCATGCACGTGGACGCCTTCGTGCGCGGCAAGGGCAAGTTCATGATCACGCAGTACGTGCCGTCGGACGAACGCTCGACCAGCCGCTATCCGCTGCTGCTGACCACCGGCCGCATCCTGTCGCAATACAACGTCGGTGCGCAGACGCGCCGCACGCCCAATGTCATGTGGCATCACGAGGACGTGCTCGAAATGCACCCGCAGGACGCCGAGGACCGCGGCGTCGCGCACGGCGACTGGGTCGGCGTGCAGAGCCGCTCGGGCGAAACGGTGCTGCGCGCCGAGGTCACCGACCGGGTCCAGCCGGGCGTGGTATACACGACCTTCCATTTCCCGGAATCCGGCGCCAACGTGGTCACCACGGACAGTTCGGACTGGGCCACCAATTGCCCCGAGTACAAGGTCACCGCGGTGCAGGTCATGCGGGTCTCGCAGCCGTCGGATTGGCAGCGCCAGTGGTCGCGCTTCACCGACATCCAGCAGCAGCTGCTGCGCGAACGCGCCCGCGACGCCGACGCCGTGCCGTCGGGCAAGTAAGCCAAGAGAACCATGAACGATCCCCTGCTGTCCTGCTCGGCCACCCAGGCACCCGAACGCAGCGTCGACGTCTCGGCCTCGGTGCTGCGCGTGCGCGACGGCCGCGTGCTGGCGCCGCAGCCGGACAGCCTGGCCGAAGAGACCCCTGTCGCGCTCGAATACAACGGCATCAGCCACGCCACCATGCTGGCCTCGCCGGCCGACCTGGAAGACTTCGCGGTCGGCTTCTCGCTGACCGAGGGCATCATCGACTCGATCGCCGACGTGCGCGACATCGAGCTGCGCAACGAGCCGCAGGGCGTGGTGGTCGAGCTCGAGATCGCCAGCGCCTGCTTCGCCCGCCTGAAGGACCGCCGCCGCGCGATGTCTGGCCGCACCGGCTGCGGCCTGTGCGGCGTCGAGACGCTGCCCGAGGTCGTGCGGCCCTTGCGCCGCGTGCCCGAGGGCCCGCCCCTGTCGCTGGCGACCATCCTGTCGATCCAGGACGCGATGCGGCGCAGCCAGTCGCTGCACGATCGCACCGGTGCGACGCATGCGGCGGCCTGGGCCGACGCGCAGGGCCAGCTGTTCGCGGTGCGCGAGGACGTCGGCCGCCACAACGCGCTGGACAAGCTGGTCGGCGCGATGATGCGGGCCGGCCAGGACCCGCGTGGCGGCATCGTGATGGTGTCGAGCCGCGCTAGCTTCGAGATGGTGCAGAAGACCACCTGGATGGGCGCGGCCGTGCTCGCCGCGGTCTCGGCGCCCACCGCGCTGGCGACGCGCCTGGCCGACGAGGCCGGCCTGGTGCTGATCGGCTTCGTGCGCGGCCAGGGCTGCACGCTGTATACCCACGCCGACCGGCTGCGAACTGGCGGCAATCCCTGAGGGGCAGGCATGGACATCCGCAATCTGATCCGCATGGCCAACCGCATCGGCGATTTTTTCGACGCCATGCCGGACCGCGACGAAGCGCGCGAAGGCATCGCCAACCACATCCATAAATTCTGGGAACCGCGCATGCGCACCGCGCTGCTCGACTTCCTGGCCGGCCAGCCCGATGGCCAGTGCGACGACGTGCGGCTGTCCGACAGCGTGCGCGACGCCATCCTCAGCAACCTCGCCCGGCTGACTCCCGCCCCCGTCACGTCCTGTTGACGCCCTAAAACCGATACCGTCCTCGTCTTTTTCGCCAGGCGTGCGCGCGCCGGGCGGCGGGTGCCTGCGCGCCCGCGAATCGCGCGAACCTCGACACCCGGCGCTTCAGAACGCCGGACCCCAAGGAGTCATGCCGCCATGAACACCGCCACCCCTACGCTGGATCAGCCGGGCCGCCCGGGCCTGCTCGACAAGGAACGCACCATCGCCGGACCCGGCTTCAACCGCTGGCTGGTGCCGCCGGCCGCGCTCGCCATCCACCTGTGCATCGGCATGGCCTACGGCTTCTCGGTCTTCTGGCTGCCGCTGTCCAAGGCGGTCGGCGGCTCGGCGCCGCTGGCCTGCCCGGCCAACATGAGCCTGATCGCCGAACTGTTCACCACCGCGTGCGACTGGCGCATCTCGACGATGGGCTGGATGTACACGCTGTTCTTCGTGCTGCTGGGCTGCTCGGCGGCGCTGTGGGGCGGCTGGCTCGAGCGCGCCGGCCCCCGCAAGGCCGGGGTCGTCTCGGCGCTGTGCTGGTGCGGCGGCCTGGTGATCTCGGCGGCCGGTGTCTACCTGCACCAGATGTGGATGCTGTGGCTGGGCTCGGGCGTGATCGGCGGCATCGGCCTGGGGCTGGGCTACATCTCGCCGGTCAGCACGCTGATCAAGTGGTTTCCCGACCGGCGCGGCATGGCGACCGGCATGGCCATCATGGGCTTCGGCGGCGGCGCGATGATCGGCGCGCCACTGGCCGACCTGCTGATGCGCCACTACGCCACGCCCACCTCGGTCGGCGTGTGGCAGACCTTCCTGACCATGGCGATCATCTACTTCGTCTTCATGATATCGGGCGCGATGGGCTACCGCGTGCCGCCCTCGGGCTGGAAACCGCAAGGCTGGACGCCGCCCGCTTCGCAGGCCAACAACGCCATGATCACCAAGGGCCACGTGCACGTACGGCGGGTCTGGGGCATTCCGCAATTCTGGCTGGTGTGGGCGGTGCTGTGCCTGAACGTCACGGCCGGCATCGGCATCCTCGGCATGGCCTCGCCGCTGCTGCAGGAGGTGTTCGGCGGCCGCCTGATCGACCAGAACCTCGGCTACACCGAACTGAACCCGCAGCAGCTGGCCGCCATCGCGGCGATCGCGGCCGGCTTCACCGGCCTGCTCAGCCTGTTCAACATCGGCGGGCGTTTTTTCTGGGCCAGCATGTCCGACAAGCTCGGCCGCAAGCTGACCTACTCGGTCTTCTTCGTGCTGGGCTTCGTGCTGTACGCCTCGATCCCGTGGACCGGCCACATGGGCCAGCTGGCGCTGTTCGTCGGCGCCTTCTGCATCATCCTGTCGATGTACGGCGGCGGCTTCGCCACGGTGCCGGCCTACCTGGCCGACCTGTTCGGCACGCAGATGGTCGGCGCGATCCACGGCCGCCTGCTGACCGCCTGGTCGGCGGCCGGCATCTTCGGCCCGGTGCTGGTCAACTACATCCGCGAGTACCAGCTGTCGCTGGGCGTGCCGCGCGCGCAGGTCTACGACGTCACCATGACCATCCTGGCCGGCATGCTGGTGCTGGGTTTCCTCTGCAACCTGGCGATCCGCCCGGTCGATCCCAAGTACTTCATGAACGACGAGGAGCTGCAGCGCGAGAAGACGCTGGCGCATGATCGCGCGGCCGCCGCGGAGGTGCATGGCCAGGGCTCGGCCACCCGCACGCCGGTGGCGCTGGTGGGCTTTGCGTGGGCCGCCGTCTGCATCCCGCTGGCGTGGGGGATCTGGATGACCTTGCAGAAGACCGCGGTATTGTTTCACTGAGCGCGCGGGCGCCGGTTCTTGCTTGCCGGCGGCTGGGGCGCCGCGGCGATGAAAAAACCCCAGGGCCTGGCGGGTGCCAGGGTCCTGGGGTGTCGGCTGCTGCATGGCAGGCCCGGCCGCGCCGGCCCGGCTGCGCGGCGATCAGCTCTTGCTGTCTTCCTTGACGCGGTAGACCAGCACGCCGGTGTGCGCCAGCGACAGCACCTTGGCGGTGACGCTGCCCAGCAGCAGGCGCGACAGGCCGCTGCGGCCATGGCTGCCGATGAAGATCAGGTCGCAGCCGTGCTCTTCGGCGGCCTGCACGATGCCATCGGCGACGTTGAAGTTGGACACCGACACACGCGTGGCCTTGACGCCAGCGGTCTCGGCGCGGTGCAGCACCGATTCGATGTACTTGTCGGCCTGGTCGGCCGCGGCCTTTTCGTACGACTCGTCGGTGATGGCATAGGCGGCGGCCATGCCGTCGAAGCCGATGGTGGCGGCGAATGGCTGGGTCACGTGCAGCGCCACCAGCTCGGCCCCGGTCGATCGGGCAAAGGTCACACCGGCATTGGCGGCCTGCGCCGACAGCGGCGAACCGTCAGTGGGAATCAGGATTTTCTTGAACATTCGCCTGCTCCTAAAAGTGGGGACGTGTCCTTATGCTAACGGATAAGGCCGGCGCCCCGCTTGCGTTTTCGCAAACAAACGTTGCCGGGCCAAGGACTGGCGGCGTTCGGGCTGCGGGCTGCGACATACGGCCCCGGCGCACGGATGCCCGGCATCCGGACCTCGCCCTGGCGGTTCAGCCCTGACCGGTCGCGGCGCGGTACAGCACCGAGCAGCGCGTGCCCGAGCGGCAGTAGGCCAGGATCGGCGCCGGCAGCGTGCCGAGCAGTTCGGAAAAACGCGCCACGTCGTCCTGCGTCATCGCGCCGCTGACGACCGGCTGGTACGCGACCTCGAGCCCGGCCGCCTTGGCGGCGGCGCCGACGTCGGCGGCGGTGGGCTGGTCGGGACCGCCTTCGAAGTCGGGGCGGTTGATGATGACGCTGCGATAGCCGGCGGCGGCGACCGCGCTCATGTGTTCGGGGCCGAGCTGCGGCGCCACGGCGAAGATGTCTGACAGCGGATTGATCGGGGTGCTCATGAATTAGGCTCCTGGGTTCAGGCCGACAGTATAGGCAAGCAGCTCTTGAAATGCCCGGCGGCCATCCCCATCAAGGACAGTACCGGTCGCTCGATGGAGGGCCGGCCAGGATCGCCGTGCCACGAGGGCAGGCGGTCCGCACTCCCGTAAGACCATCTTGCTTAAACAAAGGATTTGGCAATGAGCACGAATTTCGACTTCACCCCCCTGTTCCGCTCGAGCATCGGCTTCGACCGCATGCTCAGCGCGCTCGAGAAGGCCCGCCGCGTCGACGCCGTCGACAACTGGCCGCCCTACGACATCATCAAGGTCGACGACGACCGCTACCGCATCACGATGGCGGTGGCCGGCTTCACGCAGGACGAACTGACGCTGACCTCGGAACGCAACGTGCTGGTGGTGGCCGGCCGCCGCCAGGGCGACGACGCCAACCAGTATCTGCATCGCGGCATCGCGTCGCGGCCGTTCCAGCGCAGCTTCGAGCTGGCCGACCACGTCAAGGTGGTGGGCGCCAACCTGGCCAACGGCATCCTGACCGTGGATCTGCAGCGCGAGATCCCCGAGGAAGCCAAGCCGCGCCGCATCGGCATCACGGTCGGTGCGCCGGTGGCCGCCGAGCCGCGCCGCATCGAAGCCGAGCCGGCCAAGCAGGCCGCCTGAGCGGCGGGCGCGCGAGCCCGGAGGCCAGCCGCCCGGTCCTGCGGGGCGCCACGGTGGCGCCTGGC
>JAEZBO010000051.1 GCA_023427085.1 Pseudomonadota bacterium | reverse complement strand
CGTATCGGCCACGCGCAGCGGCGTGCCGGCGCGCGCCAACCAGCGGGCAGCCGCGGCCCCCGTCTCTCCCAATCCCAGGATGACGGTGGACGCGGCGGCGCGGGCCAGGCTGTGTTCCATGTATGTCAACGCAGCTTCAACGAAGAAAGACCGACCAGCACGAGCATCATGCTGATGATCCAGAAACGCACCACCACCTGGGTCTCCTTCCAGCCACCGACCTCGAAGTGATGATGCAGCGGGGCCATGCGCAATATCCGCCGGCCCTGTCCATATTTGCGTTTGGTGTACTTGAACCAGGTCACCTGCACCATCACCGACAGCGTCTCGACCACGAACACGCCGCCCATGATGAACAGCACGATCTCCTGGCGCACGATCACCGCGATCGTGCCGAGCGCGCCGCCCAGCGCCAGCGCGCCGACGTCGCCCATGAACACCTGGGCCGGATAGGCGTTGAACCACAGGAAGGCCAGCCCGGCACCGGCCAGCGCCGCGCAGATCACCATCAGTTCGGAAGCGCCCGGGATGTAGGGGAACAGCAGGTACTTCGAATAGTCGACCCGCCCGACCACGTAGGCGAAGATGCCCAGCGCGCTGCCCACCATCACGGTCGGCATGATGGCCAGGCCGTCCAGGCCGTCGGTCAGGTTGACCGCGTTGCTGGTGCCGACGATCACGAACCAGGTCAGCGCGACGAAACCGAACACGCCCAGCGGATAGCTGACGCTCTTGAAGAACGGCACGATCAGGTCGGCGCGCGTGGGCAGCGGCATCGTGAAGCCGCTCATGACCCAGTCGCGAAACAGCGGCCACAGATCGGTGTTGGCCGGCGCCGAGACCGCAAAGGCCAGGTAGACGGCGGCCACCAGGCCGATGATGGCCTGCAGCGCGAACTTCTGGCGCGCCGGCATGCCCTCGGGATCACGGTGCACCACCTTGCGGTAGTCATCGACCCAGCCGATCCAGCCGAAACCCAGCGTGACCAGCAGCACCACCCAGACAAAGCGGTTGGTCCAGTCGGCCCACAGCAGCGTGCTGACGGCGATGCCGATCAGGATCAGCGCGCCGCCCATGGTCGGGGTGCCGGTCTTGACCAGGTGGCTTTCGGGGCCGTAGGTGCGCACGGCCTGGCCGATCTTCATTTCGGTCAGCTTGCGGATCACCGCCGGGCCGGCCACCAGGCCGATCAGCAAGGCGGTGGCGCAGGCCAGCACGGCACGCAGCGTGATGTACTCGAAGACGCCGAACGCGCGGACATGGTCGTCTGAGAGCCAGCGTGCCAGTTCAAGCAGCATGGGAGTTTTCCTGAGAGTTCTTGTTGTCCAGATAGGCCGACACGACCCGCTCCATGCGCATGAAGCGCGAACCCTTGACCAGGATGCTGGCGGGCTTGGCGCGTTCGAGCGCCTCGACGATCTGCGCCACGCTGTCGGCGGCCACGGCCGCGGCGCCATAGGCGCGCGCCGCATCGTGGCAGGCCTGGCCCAGCGTCAGCAGCAGATCGATGTTCTTTTCGCGGGCGTAGGCGCCGACCTCGGCGTGCATGGCCGGGCCGTTCTGGCCCACCTCGCCCATGTCGCCCAGCACCAGCGCGCGCGGCGCCGGCATGCCGGCCAGCACTTCGATCGCGGCCCGCACCGAATCCGGATTGGCGTTGTAGCTGTCGTCGATCAGCACGCCGCCGCCGGCCAGCTTGCGATGCTGCATGCGGCCCTTGACCGGTGCGAAACCGCCCAGCGCGGCGACGATGGTGGGCAGCGGCACGCCAGCCGCCAGCGCGCAGGCGGTGGCCGCCAGCGCGTTGCGCAGGTTATGCAGGCCGTGCACGTTCAGGTGCAGCGTGGCCTGGCCGGCCGGCGTATGCAGCACGCAGCTGATGCCGTCCTCGCGCGTGGCGACCTGCGTCGCGCGTACGTCCAGCCCGTCGCCGTCCAGGCCGAAACGCAGCGTGCGGCGACCGGCCGACAGTTCGTCCCACACCCGGGCATGCGTGTCGTCGCCGGGATAGACCGCCACGCCGTCGGCCGGCAGCGCCGCCAGCACCGCGCCGTTCTCGCGTGCGACCGCCTCGACGGTGTGCATGAATTCCTGATGTTCGCGCTGCGCGTTGTTGACCAGCGCGACCGTCGGCGCGGCCATCCGCGCCAGCCCGGCGATCTCGCCCGGATGGTTCATGCCCAGCTCGACCACGGCGGCGCGATGCTGCGCATCCAGCCGCAGCAGCGTCAGCGGCACGCCGATGTCGTTGTTGAAGTTGCCGGCGGTGGCCAGGCGATGGGTCTCGCCGACCCAGGCCGCCAGGATCACCGAGATCATCTCTTTGGTGGTGGTCTTGCCATTGCTGCCGGTCACCGCCACCAGCGGCAGCGCGTGATGAGCGCGCCAGGCGCCGGCCAGCTTGCCAAGCGCGGCGCGGGTGTCGCCCAGCGCGATCTGGGCCACCTGCGCGCCCGGCACCGGCCGCTCGACCACCGCGGCGCAGGCGCCGGCCGCATGCGCCTGCGGCACGAAGTCGTGGCCATCGAAGTTGTCGCCGCGCAGCGCCACGAAGATCTGGCCGGGCTGCAACTGGCGGCTGTCGGTGCTGATCGGGTGCGACGGCGACCAGCTCAAGCCCAGCCGGGCCCATTCGCGGTCATCGAAAGGCTGCCGCACGCCGGCGACTTCCTGGTAGGTTTCATGGCCCTTGCCGGCCAGCAGCACGACGTCGCGCGCATCGCTGGTCCAGAGAGTGCGCAGGATCGCATGGGCACGATCGCCGATGACCTGCACGTCGAGCCCGGCCGGCACGCCGGCGACGATGGCATCGATAATGGCCTCGGGCGATTCGCTGCGCGGATTGTCGCTGGTCACCACCACCCGGTCGGCGCGCATCGCCGCGACCTTGCCCATCTCGGGGCGCTTGCCGGCGTCGCGGTCGCCGCCGCAGCCGAACACGCAGACCAGCTTGCCCTGGCGCGCCAGCGCGGCAGGCCGCAGCGCATCCAGCACCCGCTGCAGCGCGTCGGGGGTGTGCGCGTAATCGACCACCACCATCGGGCCGCTGGCGTCGGCCAGCAGCGGCGCGACTGGTTGCAGGCGGCCGGCCACCGGCCGCGCCTCGGACAGCGCGATCGCGGTGGTCTTGAGCGTTTCGCCCAGCGCGCGCAGCACGCCGGCGACCAGCAGCAGATTGCTGACGTTGTGGCGGCCCACCAGGCCGCTGACGATCTGCACGTCGCCTTCGCGCGCGCCGAGCGTGAACACCATGCCGTGGGTGCCGTCCTGGATGTCGCGTGCCCACAGCGTGGGCGCCGGCGATCCGTCGGCCGGGCCGATGCCGTAGCTGGCCGCCACGCCTTGCGGCAGGCGCGCCAGCAGGCGCGCGCCGGCGGCGTCGTCGGCATTGACCACGGCGTGGCGCAGCGACGGCGCCGCGAACAGCCGGGTCTTGGCCTGCTCGTAGTTTTCCATCGAGCCGTGGTAATCGAGATGATCGCGGCTCAGGTTGGTCCAGCCGGCCACCGCCACCCGCACGCCATCTAGGCGGCCCTGTTCGATGCCGATCGACGAGGCTTCCATCGCCACCAGTTCGGCGCCGGCGTCGCGCATCGCGGCCAGCGTGCGGTGCACGGTCAGCACGTCGGGCGTGGTCAGCACGCCCGGTGCGGCGGCGCCGTCGGGCATCACGGTGCCCAGCGTGCCGATCACGCCGCAGGGATGCTGCAGGCGGTTGAGCGCCGCGGCGATCCATTGGGTGCACGAGGTCTTGCCATTGGTGCCGGTCACCGCGATCACCGTCACGGCTTCGGAGGGCCGGCCATACCATTGGTGGGCCAGCTCGCCCAGCTGCGCGCGCAAGCCGCTGACGGCCAGGCACGGCACGGTCGGCGCGGTCGGCGGCTCGTCACCGGCCTCGGCCAGCACCGCGGCGGCGCCACGCTCGATCGCCTGGGCGATGTAGGCGCGGCCATCGCCGGCCACGCCGGGGCAGGCCACGAACACGTCGCCGCGTTCGATGCGGCGCGAATCCATGCACAGGTGCGCGCTGGCGGCCACGCGTTCGCGCAGCCAGCCGAGCAGGTCGGCGGTCATCGCGGCGCCTCCAGCTTGGTTCCGGCCACCACGGTGGACTGGAACGGGGCGTCGGGCCGCACCCCCAGCATGCGCAGGCTGCCGCCGACGATGCTCGAGAACACCGGCGCGGCGACGCGGCCGCCGTAATAGGCGCCGGCTTGCGGCTCGTCGATGCTGACCGCCACGACGATGCGCGGATCGGACACCGGTGCGAAGCCGACGAAGGAGCTGCGGTAGCTGCTGGTGCTGTAGCGGCCGTCGACGATCTTGCGCGCCGTGCCGCTCTTGCCGGCCACGCGGTAGCCCTGCACCTGCGCCAGCTTGGCGCCGTCGGGACCGGCGGCGGCCTCGAGCATGGCGCGGATTTCCTTGGACAGCGCGGGCGGATAGACCTTCACGCTGGTCGGCTCGCTGTCGCGGCGCATCAGGGTCAGCGACACCATGTCGCCGTCGCGCGCGAACGCGGTGTAGGCGCGCGCCATCTGCATCAGCGAGACGGACAGGCCATAGCCATAGGCCATGGTGGCCTTCTCGATGGTGCGCCAGCGTTCCCACGGCCGCAGGCGGCCGGCGGCCGCGCCCGGGAAGCCGGTGTTGGGCGCGTGGCCCAGGCCCAGCTCGGTGAACTTGTTCCACATCTCGCGCGACTCCAGCCGTTCGGAGATCATCGTCATGCCGATGTTGCTGGAGCGGCGCAGGATGCCGGCCACGTCGATCACGCCGTTGCGGCTGACGTCGCTGATCGTGGCGCCCTGAAAGCGGAACCGGCCATTGCCGGTATCGAAGGTGGTGCTCAGGTTGATGCGCCCGAGTTCGAGCGCCAGCGCCGCGACGAAGGGCTTCATGATCGAGCCGGGCTCGAAGGTATCGGTCAGCACCCGGTTGCGCAGCGCCGCACCGCGCAAGGTGTCGCGGCGGTTCGGGTCGAAGCTGGGCAGGTTGGCCAGCGCCAGGATCTCGCCGGTCTTGACGTCGATGACCACCGCGGCGGCCGCGGCCGCGCGCTGCTCGGTCATCGAATCCTGCAGCGCCTTGTAGACCAGGTATTGCAAGCGGCTGTCGATCGACAGGTGCAGGTCGCGGCCATCGGCCGGCGGGTTGACTGCCTGCACGTCCTCGATCACGCGGCCCAGGCGATCCTTGATGACACGGCGGCTGCCGGGCTTGCCCGACAGCAGCGTATCGAAGGCCAGCTCGACGCCTTCCTGGCCCTTGTCCTCGACGCTGGTGAAGCCGACGATGTGCGAGGACACGTCGCTTTCGGGATAGACCCGGCGCGTCTCGGGTTGCTGGTGGATGCCCGGCAGGCCCAGCGCGCGGATCTTGTCGGCCATGTCCATCGGGACCTGCCGCTTCAGATAGACAAAGTTCTTGTCGCCATCGGCCAGCTTGCCGCTGAGCTCGGCCATCGGCACGTCCAGCATCTTGGCCAGCGCCTGCATCTGGCCCGGCTCGATCGGCCGCGTATCGTCGGGGATCGCCCAGATCGCGCGCGCCGGCACGCTCGAGGCCAGCACGACGCCGTTGCGGTCGAGGATCTTGCCGCGCGTGGCGGGCAGCGTCAGCGTGCGCTCGTAGCGGCGCTCGCCCTGCTGCTGCAGGAACTCGGTCGTCAGGCCCTGCAGGTACAGCGCGCGGCCGGCCAGCGCCAGAAAGCCGCAGGAAATCATGATCAGCACCAGGCGCGCGCGCCAGGTCGGCAGCTGCACCTTGAGAACGGGATTCTCGAAGAAGGCGAAGCGCTTCATTGCACCGGGCCTCCCTCGGTGACGCCAGGCAGGTTCAGGTAGATGGTGCGCTCGGGCACCACCGGAATCATCTTGAGCTGGGCGCCGGCCAACTGGTCGACGCGGGCGTTGCGCGCGAGGTCGGCGCGCTCGAGCTGCAGGCGGCGCCACTCGACGTCGAGTTCGCGCTCATGGGCATTGCTGCGCTCGAGCTCGACGAACAGTTCGCGCGCGTGGTAGCGGCTGGTCACCAGCGAAATGGCCGACAGCATCAGCAGGCCGGCCGTGAGCAGGATCATGCGCCCCATCGCGTCAGCTCCGCCGTCCGGCGCGCTTGCCGCGCCCGGCGGGCTCGCCCGCCTGCGGCCCGCGCACGAATTCGGCCGCCTGGCCCTGGCCCAGCGGCGTGGCGGTGCGTTCGGCGACCCGCAACACCGCCGAGCGCGCACGAGGATTGCCAGCGACCTCGTCGTCGGCCGGCAGCACGCGCGCCAGCTTGCGCATCACCGGCTTGGGCATTTCGCTCTCGCGCAGCGGCAGGCGCGCATACGCCTGCGCCGGCGTGGCCGCGGCGGCGATGCATTGCTTGACCATGCGGTCTTCGAGCGAATGAAAGCTGATCACGGCCAGGCGTCCACCGGGCTTGAGCAGGCTCAGAGCTGCCTCGAGGGCGCTCGCGAGCTCTTCGAGTTCCCGATTGAGGTAAATCCGTAGAGCCTGAAAGGTGCGAGTGGCCGGATGCTGGCCCTTTTCGCGCGTACGGACGACCCCTGCCACGAGCTCGGCGAGTTCGAGCGTGGTAAGCAGCGGCCGTACTGCGCTGCGAGCAGCAATCGCCTTTGCAATCTGAAAAGCAAACCGTTCTTCGCCATAGCCTGCTATGACCTCCCGCATGTCATCAACGCTGGCTTGCGCCAGCCACTCGGCGGCGGTCTGCCCCCGAGACGTATCCATCCGCATGTCCAGCGGGCCATCCCGCATGAACGAGAAACCGCGCTGCGCGTCGTCGATCTGGGGCGAGGAAATCCCCAGATCCAGCATGACCCCGTCGACCTGCGAGATGCCCCGCTCGGCCAGTTCGTCGACCATGTCGGCGAAGCCCTCGTGCACCACCTCGACGCGCGCATCGGTGGCGGCCAGCGCCCGGGCCACCGCGATGGCCTGCGGGTCCTTGTCGAACACCACCAGCCGCGCGGACGGACCGAGGCGCTCGAGCAGCAGGCGCGAATGGCCGCCGCGCCCGAAGGTGCCGTCGACGTACACGCCGTTGCGACGCGCGTCGTCCGCCTCGCCGACCGACTCGCGCGCGGCGTCCGGGGGCGCCAGCAACGCGTCTACGGTCGGCGCCAGCAGGACGGGCCGATGCACGAATTCCATATTGGTTTCAGAACGAAAACTGGTCCAACACACCCGCCATGTCCTGGGCCAGGTCCTCGCTTTCGCGACGAGCCAGCTCAGCGGCGTCCCATAGTTCGAAGTGCGCGCCCATCCCGAGCAGCATCACTTCGCGTGTCATACCAGCGGCGGCCCGCAGTTCGGGCGCGACCAGGACTCGCCCGGTGCCGTCGAGTTCCACGTCCTGCGCGTTGCCCAGCATCAGGCGTTGCAGTGCACGGGCCTGCATGGGCAGCGCGGCGATCTGCTCGCGCTTTTTCTCCCACACCGACCGCGGATACACCAGCAAGCACTTGTCCGGATGCCGGGTCAGGGTCAGGCGTCCCTCGCACTGCGCGGCCAGGGCGTCACGATGCCGGGTGGGTATCGTGACCCGCCCCTTGGCATCTAACGTCAGCGCGCTGCTTCCTTGGAACACCCTAGTTCCCCACTTTTTTGCACAAAATCCTACTTTTTCCCACTCTAAGGTAAGGGTGCAAGGTGGTCAAGCGATATCTGGGTTTTTTCCAATGACAACAAGGACTTAGGACAATTTGTAATATTTGGGCCGAAGGAAATGTCGCTAGAAATCAATTGCTTAGCGAATTAACTCAAAGTCCCTCTTCAAGAAACGCCCGGGAACGGCCGGTTTCACGGTCGTTTGAACGCCAAACGCCGCCCAATGGGCGGCGTTCAGGGTGTTGCAAGATTCGAAGAAGCAAGACGAGCCTGTAGGCCGGATTCTGTAAGCCCGGTTGCCCGGGCCGGCAGTCATTCCTCTGGACGCGCCATTGCTGGCGCGCTCTAGCCATCTACCCGCATGCTCGGGCGGGCCGCCCGTCGCGGCCGAAGCCGCACGCATGCCTATTTGATGTTGCTCCGGATAGAGGTTGCCGCGTTTCACCCTGCGGCCTGACGGATTCTTGCGAATCCGCTCGGTACGGAGATGGCCGTACCGGTGCGCCCCGAAAGGCGCCCGCGCCGCAGACTCGTCTCTGTGGTCCTGTTCCTCGACCCGCGCGACGCCGAGGCGCCACGCTGGCCGGACGGCCGTTAGCCGTTATCCTGCCCTGCGGAGTCCGGACCTTCCTCGATGCGTTGCACCGCGACTGCCCGGCTCGTCTTGCGTCGCCATTGTAGCCGCTCGCCCCGGAAGGCAGTCGGATCGCGCCGACCTGCGACAATGCGTGTTTTGGCAAGAGATGGCCGCGCCGCGGTCCTGCCTTCTGGTTTTCGCCCATGGCCGCTACCCTCATTACCCTGACCGACGTGCAACTGGCCTTCGGTCACCACCCCCTGCTCGATCACGCCGACCTCACCATCGTGCAGGGCGAGCGCATCGGCCTGATCGGCCGCAACGGCGCCGGCAAGTCGTCGATGTTGCGGCTGCTCACCGGCGAGTCCGAGCCCGACGACGGCGTCATCGCGCGTAACGGCGGCCTGCGCATCGCCACGGTCGACCAGGAGCCCGACGTCGATGAGAGCGGCAGCTTCTATGACGCGGTGTTCGGCCCCTACGATCCCGACTCGGAAGACTGGCAACGGCCGGCACGGGTGCGCGGCCTGATCGAAAAGCTCGGTTTCTCGCCCGACGCACCCGCGCAGGGCCTGTCGGGCGGCACCCGCAAGCGCCTGGCCCTGGCGCGCGCGCTGGCCGACCAGCCCGACCTGCTGCTGCTGGACGAACCCACCAACCATCTGGACTTCGACGGCATCGCGTGGCTGGAGACGATGCTGCGCGAGGCCAACTTCGCGGTCCTGTTCATTACCCATGACCGGCGCTTCCTGGATGCCGTGTCGACTCGCATCGTCGAACTGGACCGGGGCAAGCTGCTGAGCTTTCCCGGCAACTTCTCGGCCTGGCAAGAGCGCAAGGCCCAGTGGCTCGAGTCCGAACGCCTCGAGAACGCCCGCTTCGACAAGCTGCTGGCCCAGGAAGAAGTCTGGATCCGCAAGGGCGTCGAGGCGCGCCGCACCCGCAACGAAGGCCGCGTGCGCCGGCTCGAGCAATTGCGGCGCGACCGCGGCGAACGCCGCGAGCGCCAGGGCAACGTGTCGCTGGCGGTGGCCGAAGGCGCGCGCTCGGGCAAGCTGGTGGCCGAACTCAAGCATGTCGGCAAGCGGTATGACGAGCGCGTCATCGTGGAGGACTACAGCACCACCATCATGCGCGGCGACCGCATCGGCCTGCTGGGCCCCAATGGCGCCGGCAAGACCACGCTGCTCAAGCTGATCCTGGCCGAACTCGCGCCCGATAGCGGCAGCGTGCGCATCGGCACCAACGTATCGGTGGCCTACTTCGACCAGATGCGCAGCCAGCTGGACGACAACGCCACGCTGGCCGACGTGATCAACCCCGGCAGCGAGTGGGTCGAGATCGGCGGCCAGCGCAAGCACGTCATGAGTTACCTCGGCGACTTCCTTTTCTCACCGGCGCGCGCCGGCTCGCCGGTCAGCAGCCTGTCGGGCGGCGAACGCGCGCGGCTGCTGCTGGCGCGGCTGTTCGCGCGGCCGGCCAACGTGCTGGTACTGGACGAACCGACCAACGACCTGGACATCGAAACGCTCGAGCTGCTCGAGGAACTGCTGCAGGACTACACCGGCACCGTGCTGCTGGTCAGCCACGACCGGGCCTTCCTCGACAACGTCGTGACCCAGACCATCGCCAGCGAAGGCGGTGGCCAGTGGCGCGACTACGTCGGTGGCTACGATGAATGGCTGGCTCAGCGTCCGCGGCAGCCGGCCGGCGCCACGGCCGCGCCCGGCCCGGCCGAAGCGGCCGGAGCCGACGCCGGCAAAGGCGCGGCGGGCAAGAG
>JAEZBO010000039.1 GCA_023427085.1 Pseudomonadota bacterium | reverse complement strand
CGGCCGGCGAGCGGCCACGCTGCGAGGCCAGCACCTGCGAGAACGCCGGGCTGTCGGGCGCGCCGCCCGGCACGGCCGGCGAGGCGGGCGCCGACGGCGCCGAGGGCACTGCGGTAAGGCTGACGATATCGTTCATGGTCTGGATTTCCGGGGCTGGCCGATCAATGCACGCCGGCGGGGTGGCGCATCAGGCGGGCGGCGAATTCGTCGTTGGCACGCTGTTCCGTGCGTGCCTCGGTCTGGGCCTGCAGGCGCGCCTGGCGGGCCAGCAGCGCATCGAAGGAGTTCAGGCGGCGCTTCTCGTCGCGCCACGACTGCTGGCCGCCTTCGAGCTGCTTGTCGGCGCGGCCCAGCGCCATGGTCTGCTGGCCGATCGCGTCGTCCAGCGTGGCGATGAAGCGCTGGTAGTTGTAGCAATCGGCCGCCGCCATGCCGGTCTGCATGGCCTGTTGCAGGCGTTCAAGATAGTCCTGGCGGTAGTCCTGCAGCATCGTCAGCTGATGCGCGGCGTTCTGGCGGGCGCCCTGCAACTGGCCGAGCCGGCGCGCGGCCTCGTCGGTGCGCTCGCGCGCCAGGTCGATCAGGGTATCGAGCGGCAGCTTATCGGCCATGTGGGGCTCCCGGGAAGATGCCGGACAGTTGGGCGACGGCCTGGTCATAGTCGACCGACACGTGGATTTCTTGTTGCAGGAAGGCCTCGAGCCACGGGTAGCGGTCGATCGCTTCGTCGAGCTGCGCATCGTTGCCGGGCGCGTAGGCGCCGACCGCGATCAGGTCGCGGTTGCGCTGGTAGCGCGACAGCATCTGCTTGAAACGCCGCACCTGCGCGAACTGCTCGGCCGGCACCACCGCGTTCATCACGCGCGAGATCGACGCCTCGATGTCGATGGCCGGGTAATGGCCGGCCTCGGCCAGCGAACGCGACAGCACCACGTGGCCGTCCAGGATCGCGCGCGCCGAGTCGGCGATCGGATCCTGCTGGTCGTCGCCTTCGGTCAGCACCGTATAGAAGGCGGTGATCGAGCCGGCGCGATAGCCGTTGACCGGCGCGCCGTTGCCGGCCCGTTCGACCAGCGCCGGCAGCTTGGCGAACACCGACGGCGGATAGCCCTTGGTGGCCGGCGGCTCGCCGATCGCCAGCGCGATCTCGCGCTGCGCCATCGCATAGCGGGTCAGCGAGTCCATGATCAGCAGCACGTCCAGGCCCTGGTCGCGGAAGTACTCGGCCAGCCGCGTCGCATAGGCGGCGCCCTGCAGGCGCAGCAGCGGCGAGACGTCGGCCGGCGCGGCCACCACGGTGGCACGGCGCAGGCCTTCGGGGCCCAGGTTGTGCTCGATGAATTCCTTGACCTCGCGGCCACGCTCGCCGATCAGCCCGACCACGATCACGTCGGCGCGGGTATAACGCGCCATCATGCCCAGCAGCACGCTCTTGCCCACGCCGGAGCCGGCGAACAGGCCCATGCGCTGGCCGCGGCCGACCGTCAGCAGGCCGTTGATCGCACGCACGCCGACATCGAGCGCCTGGTCGATCGGCGCGCGCGTCAGCGGGTTGATCGGCGGCGCGGTCAAGGGCGCCAGGTCGGCGCCTTCGAGCGGGCCCAGGCCATCGAGCGGGCGCCCGGCGCCATCGACGACCCGGCCCAGCAGCGCGTTGCCGACCGGCAGGTGGCGGCCGCGCGCCGGCTTGGCGTTGCCGTTGAGCTCGGCCTTGCGTGGCAGCGGAATGGCGCGTTGCACCGGCGGCTCGCCGGGGATCACCCGCGCGCCCGGCGGCAGGCCGGCGATGTCGCTTTGCGGCATCAGATACAGCATCTCGCCGTCGAATCCCACCACCTCGGCATCGGCCCAGTGGTCATGGCCCGGCGCGATCTCGATGCGGCAGGCGGCGCCGACCGGCAGGCGCAGGCCGGTCGCCTGCAGCACCAGGCCAGTGGCGCGCACGATGCGGCCGGTCACGTACCACGGGTCGGTGCCGGCGGCGCGGATCGAGCCGATCTGCAGTTGCGTGGCCCAGCGTTCGACCACCGGCACCGAGGCCGGCCGCAAGCCATCGGCCGCGGCCACCGGGGCGGGTCCTTCGTGGGGAACGGCGCGGCTCGCGGCGGCGTTCATCGCGCGCGCTCCGGGCCGGCGGGGCCGTCATCATGGTCATCCTGACCAGCATGGCTGTCATGAGCACCATGGCCGTCATGACCACCGTGGCCGTCCGGCGCTGCCGCGCCGTCATCCCATTCATCGGCCTTGCCCAGCGACGCGGCGACACGGCGCCAGCGCGTCTGCAAGGTCGCGTCGATCGACCCGTAGGCGGTTTCGGCGCGGCAACCGCCGGGCGTCAGGCTGTCGTCGACCAGCAGCTTCCAGCCGCCGGCCTTGAGGTCGTCGGCCAGGTGGCGCGCCACGATCTCGTGATCCTGCGAGTGCACCCACAGGCGCAGCGGCGCGGCGCCGCGCACATCGAAATGCACCACTTCGCGCACCGCCGCCAGCACCCGCTCGGGCTCGACGGCCAGTGCGTCGCGCACCACTTGGCGCGCCACGTCCAGCGCCAGCGACAGCAGCGCCTGGCCGACCTGGGCCTCGATCTTGACCAGCGAGTCGGCGCAGGCATCGGCCAGCGCGGCCAGCCGCTGCGCCTGGCGGGCGGCCTCGTCGCGGCCATCGGCCAGTCCTTCGGCGAGGCCTTGCTCGCGGCCGGTTTCGCGGCCTTCGGCCAGCCCGGTGGCGCGGCCTTGCTCCAGCCCCTGCGCATGGCCGGCCTGGCGACCAGCCTCGAAACCGGCCCGGCGCGCGGCATCGAGCTCGGCCGCGCGTTCGGCGGCCAGCTCGTCGGCGCTGGGCTCGGCGGGCAGCGACTCGTCGTCGGCCTGCTCCGGATGATCGAACGCCTCCATCTGCCAGCGGCGCCAGGAGCGTCGCCGCTCCCGTACTTCCAGGCCGGCGTAGGGGGCGTCAGACATAGGCGTCGTCTCCGGCACCGCCCAGCACGATCTGGCCGCTCTCGGACAGGCGGCGCGCCACCTGCAGGATCTTCTTCTGCTCGGCCTCGACCTTGGACATGCGCACCGGGCCCTGGGCCTCGAGGTCTTCGCGCAATGTCTCGGCGGCGCGGCTGGACATATTGCGCAGGAACTTGTCGCGCAGGTCTTCGGACGCGCCCTTGAGCGCGATCATCAGGCTGTCGTTCTCGACTTCCTTGAGCATCAGCTGGATGCCGCGGTCCTCGACCTCGATCAGGTTGTCGAACACGAACATCTCGTCGACGATCTTCTGCGCCAGGTCGGCGTCGCGCTCGCGCAGGCTGGCGACCACCGCCTCTTCGTCGGCATTGCTCATCATGTTGAGGATCTCGGCCGCGGTGCGCACGCCGCCCATCTTGCTGCGCTTGGCGCCCTGGCCGGCCAGCATGCCGTTGAGCACGTCGGTCAGCTCGGACAGCGCCGACGGCTGCACGCCGCCGAAGGTGGCGATCCGCATCATGACGTCGTTGCGCAGGCGCTCGGTCAGCAAGGCCAGCACGCCGGCGGCGCGGTCGCGCTCCAGGTGCACCAGGATGGTGGCGATGATCTGCGGGTGCTCGTCGCCGATCAGCTCGGCCACCGTGGTCGCGTCGAGCCAGTTCAGCGAGTCGATGCCGCTGCTGCCGTCGCCCGGCTCGAGGATGTCCTCGATCAGGCCGGCGGCGCGGTCACTGCCCAATGCCTTGGTCAGCACCGAACGGATGTAGTCGTCCGAACCCAGGTTGACCGCCATGAACTGGTCGGCTTCCTGGCGGAAGTCCTCGAGCGTGCTGCTGACCATGTCGCGCGTGACCTGCTTGAGGCCGGCCATCGCCGCGCCGACCTGCTGCACCTCGCGGGCGCTCAGAAACTTGAAGACCTCGGCCGCGGCGTCTTCGCCCAGCGACATCATGAGGATGGCGCTGCGAGTCAGGCCGTCACTGTTTTCCATCTTTCTCTATCCAGGTACGCAGCACCAGCGCCACGGCGCGCGGGTCGTCCTGCGCCATCTTGCGGGCCATCGCCAGGTTCTCTTCGTAGCGCGACAGCTGCTGCTCGCGCGCCGCCGCGGCGGCCTGGGCGTCGACCTCGCTGGCATCCGGGCCTTCGGTGACCGATTCGATGACCGGGTCCAGGTGGCGCCGCATCAGCGGGCGCACGATGGCGCGCCACAGCCACAGCAGGATGATGCCCAGCACCAGGTACCACAGCAGCTGCTTGGCCAGCGCGATGTTGTCGGGGTCGCGCCACACGGCGATTTCCGGCTCGACGTCGTTGAACTGGCTGTTGGCCACGTTCAGGCTGTCGCCGCGCGCTTCGGAATAGCCCATCGCCTCGCGCACCAGGCTGGTCAGCTTGTCCAGCTCCTGCTGCGGCAGCGGTTGCGGCACGCCGTTTTCGTCGTTGCGGTAATTGAGCACCACCGCCACCGACATGCGGTTCAGGCCGCCGATCGCCTGCTTGACGTGGCTGATGGTGCGGTCGACTTCGTAATTGGTGGTGTTGTCGCTGCGCGTGCTGGACGGGCCGGCCGGTTGCGCTGCCGGCTGGGCCGGCGCGCCCTGGCCGTTCTGGCCCGCGCCGTTCTGGCCGTTGCCCTGTTGCGGCGGCGGCGGATTGTCGATCGGCGCCACCGGATTGAGCGGCGGCTGGTTGCTCAGCGCGCCCGGCACGCCTTGCGGCGGGCTCACGCCCAGTTGGTTCGAGTCGCTGGTCTGCTGGCTGCGCACCGCGCCCTGGCCGGGTTCCTGGTTGGGCCTGTAGACCTCGGAAGTCTGCTCGCGCTGCGCGAAGTCGACCTCGGCGGTCGCCTGTGCGTGCACATTGCCGTAACCCACCAGCGGATTGAGCAGACTGAGGATGCGTTCGATGGTGCGTTGCTCGAGCTCGCGCACGTAGCGCATCTGGTCGGCGTCCATGCCGCGCCCGCCGCTACCCGGCGACGACAGCAGGCGGCCGGTCTGGTCGACGATCGAGACGTTGTCGACGGTCAGTTCGGGCACGCTGGACGACACCAGCCAACCGATCGCCGAGACCTGCGAATCGCTCAGGCTGCGGCCCGGATACAGGTTGATCAGCACCGACGCGGTCGGCGACTGGCGGTCGCGCACGAACAGGGTCTGGCGCGGCATGGCCAAATGGACCCGGGCGCCTTGCACCGAATGCATGGCTTCGATCGAGCGCGCCAGCTCGCCCTCGAGGCCGCGCTGATAGCTGATCTGTTCGGCGAACTGGCTGGCGCCGAAGCGGGCGTTGTCGAGCAGCTCGAAGCCGACCGAGCCGCCGCGCGGCAGGCCCTGGCTGGCCAGTTGCAGCCGCGTCTCGTGCACACGGTCGGCCGGCACCATCAGCGCGCCGCCGTTGTCGGCGAACTTGTACGGCACGTTCATCTGGCCCAGCGCGCCGACGATGGCGCCGCCGTCGCGCTCGCTCAGATTGGAGAACAGCACCTTAAATTCGGGGCCGCGCGTCCACATCAACGCGACCACGACCAGCGCCACCAGCGCGGCCACCGCGCCCATCAGCGCAGGCTTGGGCAGGGCGCGCAGCTTGTCCACGTAAGGCCCCAGCCGCGTGGCGGCCGTGGGCGCGGCGGTCGCCTGCTCGCTCATCGACGAACCTCCCGCGGGGGGTGGGCGAAGCAGGGCTGAGACATGGAAGGCGAGCGCATGCGGCGTGAGTCTGATCAGGAAGCCAGGATTATGGCGGCGGCCCGCAGCGCAGCAAGCGACGAAAAGCCCGCTTTTTTACCGCTATTTGTGTTGTATGCCGAGCAGCAGTCCGGACAGGAGCGCATTGCGCATGGCAAAATCCAGTCAAATAAAGAAATGTCGGGTTTTTGCCCCTTATTTGGGCGATATACAACGGCGCTGCCGGGTTAGCCTTGCAACACTTTTTGCTTTCCTAACGGGATCCCCTAGATGTCTGTTCCGAATTTGTCCGGTATCGAGAGCATGCTGCAGCAGATGCGCGCAGTGGTGCGCACCTCGTCGGGCGCCGACACGACGGTGGGAGCAGGCCAGGCTGTCGAGGGGGGCTTCGCCGCCGAGCTGCAACGCTCGATCCGCCGCGTCTCCGAGACCCAGCAGGCCGCCGCGACGCAGGCCAAGGCCTTCGAGATGGGCGAGCCCGGCATCGCGCTGAACGACGTCATGATCGATCTGCAGAAAGCCAGCCTGGCGTTCCAGGGTGCGGTCCAGGTACGCAACCGGCTGGTCGCGGCCTACCAGGAAGTTGCCAGTATGGCGGTCTGACCTCCACCGTGGAGCCCGGCGAGCCGATGGATTCGCCGCCCCGACGAGGCCCGTGCGCTGCCTGACGGTTTGCAATGCTTGATACCTTCACCTTGCTGGTTGTCGCCGTCCTCCTGTTCGAGGTGATTGGCGCGGCTTTGCTGGTTTCCTGGTTCGTGTCGCGGCGCGGCGGATATCTGCTCGGCCTGCTCGGTGGCGTGCCGCTGATCATGGCGCTGGGCCTGGTGCCGGTCTGGTATTTCTGGTCGCAGCATTCGCTGCAGATGCCCTACATGAACCTGCTGGTGCTGGCCGGCACCTTGCTGGTGCCGTGCTGTTTGGTGGTCCTGCTGACCGTCAACCTGCTGCGCGCCGAAGCCATCGTCCGGGCAGTGCGCAGCACCCGCAGCGGCCATAGCGTCTACGCGCTGACCGAGGTCGCGCACATGGAGTCGCTCGAGGACGACCTGCGATTGGCGATGCAGTCGACCGACCAGCTGTACGTGCACTACCAACCCATCTTCAGTTCCGAGACGCGCCAGCTGGCCGGTTTCGAGGCCTTGCTGCGCTGGAACCATCCGGAGCGCGGCATGGTGCCGCCGATGCAGTTCATTCCGCTGGCCGAGCAGACCGACCTGATCGTGCCGCTGGGCGCCTGGGTGCTCGAGAACGCCTGCGCCGAAGCGGCCACCTGGCCCGAGTCCTGGTATCTGTCGGTCAACCTGTCGCCGGTGCAGCTCGAAAAAGTGCAGTTGGTGCGCGACGTGCGCGCGGTACTCGACCGCACCGGGCTGCCCGCCAGCCGGCTCGAGCTCGAGATCACCGAAGGCGTGCTGGTGGCCGCGGCCGGCGGCGAGATCGCGCGGCTGGCCGAACTGCGCCGCGCCGGCGTCAAGATCGCCATCGACGACTTCGGCACCGGTTACTCGAGCCTGGGTTATTTGCACCAATTGCCGTTCGACACGATCAAGATCGATCGTTCGTTCGTGCGCGACCTCGAGACCGATCCGGGCGCGCAGGCCATCGTCGGCACCATCGTCGAACTGTCGCGCCGACTCGAGCGCGAGATCGTCGCCGAAGGCGTCGAGACCGAAGGCCAATACGCTGCGCTGGCGGCGCTGCAATGCCAGCGCGTGCAGGGTTGGCTGCTGGGCAAGCCCATGTCGCCGGACACCTTGCGCAGCACCTTCGTCGAACCCTTGCGGGCCGTCGCGGCCGCACTGCCCAATGGCAGTTGGGAAGAGGGTACCGAGATGACCTGAGCCCGGCGTCAGCCGTGGCGGGATCGATCCGGGCCGGCCGTCGCCAGGCCGGCAGGCGGCGATGGCAAGACGCCGGCGTTCAGCCGGCGTCGATCATCACTTGTTGCCGCGATGCTTTTCGAGGCGCCAGACGATCTGCTGCAGCCAGTTCTCCTGGCGTGCATTGAGGTCGACGAACGATGCGCCGACGTGGCTGATCGGCGCGTCGCCGGCGGCCGGCGCCGGTTTGGACGGCGCAGCGGGCTGGTCGGGCGCGCCGGCAGGGTCCTGGCGGCCCAGTGCGTAGGTGTTGCGCACCTGCAGCGAGGTATTGAGCGAGCCGGCCTGGCCAAAATCGATCACGACGTCTTCCATGACCGCACCCGGCTCGGGCAGCGCGTTCAGCGCGCTTTCGCTGCGCAGGCCGATGCCGTCGACCGAGATGTCGCGGATGCGGAATTCGACCGAACCGCGGTCTTCTTCGTTGCTCCAGCGCGCGGTGGCCTGGCTGATCGAGGCCGGCGAGGCCTGCGCGCGAAACGCACGGCGGCGCTGGATGCGCGCCAGGCGTTCGGGAAACGGCGACAGCAGCGCCGGGCGGCCATCGTCGAGCCGGATGATCTCGGGACGCGGGATGCGAAAGCGGATCTGCACGCCGCTGTAGCCTTGCGCGACCACGTCGAACACGCCGCCGGCCAGCAGGCTGCGTTCGTTCTGCGCGAAGTCGGCGCCGGCGTAGTCGCGCGGCGCCCACGCAAAGCTGCTGGTGTCCTTGTCGAGCGCGAGGATGGTCACGGCCAGCTCGCGGTCGGCCGGATCGCGCACCAGGATGTGGCTGTCCGGATGCGTCAGTTCGAACAGCGCCGCCCGGATTTCCTCGGGCCGCGTCAGCCAGTAATTGAGTTCGTTGTCGAGGTCGTCCTGGAGCATGGTGGTTCCTGGTGGATCAAGTGCCATGTGGCGCTGGTTTGGAAAGCATATCGCTATTTTCGCCGGAATCCAGACGGTATAACCATGCCATCAGCTCGGCGACGGCTAAATACAACTGTGGCGGGATATGGCTGTCCAGATCGACCTGCATCAGCAGGCCGACCAGCTCGGGCGATTCGTGGATATACAGCTGGTTTTCGTTGGCCGCGCGCAGGATCGCATCGGCGACGATGCCGTAGCCCTTGGCGACCACCCGCGGCGCATGGTCGCCGCCGTCATAGCTGACCGCCACGGCGATCTTGCGCGCCGCCAGGTCGGCCGGCAGCGCGGCGCCGTCGGTGCCGGGGGAGGGGATCGTGTTCATGGCCGAGGCTCCGGCGCATCCTCGGCGGCCAGGCCCTGGTCGATCCGCAGGCTGGTCAGCTGAAAGCCGGCCGCCGCGTAGCGCGAGCGCAGGGTTTCCGACTCGGCCTGCAGCAGCGCGGCGCTCTCATCCGTCCCCAAATGCATGACGAGCTGATTGCCGACCAGCTTGATGGTCGCCTGCACCCGCCCCAACTGCGGCAGGTCGAGCACCAGCCGGCTGCTCCAGCTGGCCGGCGCGTCGGCGCCGCCTTCGGGCTCGCCGGCGTCGCGCGAGACTTCCCACCACATCGGCGTGTCGGCCCAGGCTTCGCCGCGCCAGGCGACGGTCTGGTTGGCCAGGATCTCGAGCTGCTGGCGCACCAGCAGCGTGGCCTCGGGGTGTACGCCGCCGGTGGCCAATGCCTGCTGCGCCAGCGGCGCGGCGGCGGCGTCGGCGCGGACCGTCTCGGGGGCCGCCGCGGGCAGGCCGGGACTGCCG
>JAEZBO010000038.1 GCA_023427085.1 Pseudomonadota bacterium | reverse complement strand
GCGCACCGTCGCCGCGCGGCGCCGCCGCGGTGTCGGCGCCGCTACCGCCAGCGCCAGCGGCCAGGCCGCCCTGCGGCAGCAAGGCCGGCTCGTCGAGCGCGCGGATCTCGGGCGGCAGGTCGCCGCGATCGATGGTCTGGCCCGGCGCCATCACGGTCAGCCAGTGACAGAAGTTCTCGAGCTGGCGCACGTTGCCGGGAAAATCGAAACGCACGAAGGCCGACAAGGCATCGGTGGTCAGGCGTTTGGCCGGCACGCCCAGCGTGCGGGCGCTGGCGGCCAGGAAGTGATTGGCCAGCGCCGGGATGTCCTCGCGGCGCTCGCGCAGCGGCGGCAGCCGCAGCCGGATCACGTTCAGGCGATGGAACAGGTCCTCGCGGAACAGCCCTTGCTGCACGCGTTGCTCGAGCGGCTGGTGGGTCGCCGCGACGATGCGCACGTCGACCCGCACCGGCTGCGCGCCGCCGACCCGGTAGAAGCTGCCTTCGGCCAGCACGCGCAACAAGCGGGTCTGCAATTCGAGCGGCATGTCGCCGATCTCGTCCAGGAACAAGGTGCCGCCATGCGCCTCTTCGAAACGGCCGCGGCGCAGGTTGCTGGCGCCGGTGAACGCGCCGCGCTCGTGGCCGAACAGCTCGGCCTCGAGCAGGTCACGCGGTATCGCCGCCGCATTCAGGGCGACGAACGGACCATTGGCCCGCGCGCCGTGTCCGTGCAGGGCGCGCGCGACCAGTTCCTTGCCGGTGCCCGATTCGCCGGTGATCAGCACCGTCACCTTGGACTGGGCCAGCCGGCCGATGGCGCGGAACACTTCCTGCATCGACGTCGAGGCCGACTGCGTCATCATCCAGCGCTCGGTGGCCGGCACCGGCTCGGCCTGCGGCGCATCGGCCACCGAGTCCTTGGCGGCGCGCTGGATCAGCGCCACCGCCTCGTTGATGTCGAAGGGCTTGGCCAGGTAATCGAAGGCGCCGCCCTGAAAGGCCGAGACGGTGCTGTCCAGATCGGCGAAGGCCGTCATGACGATCACCGGCAGCTGCGGATGGCGCTCCTTGATCTGGCGCAGCAGGTCCAGGCCGCTGCCGCCCGGCATGCGGATGTCCGACACCAGCGCCGCCGGCGTGTCCGACCGCAGCGCGTCGAGCACGTCGGGCGCCTGCGAAAAGGTGCGGGTCGCGATGCCGGCGCGCGCCAGGGCTTTTTCCAACACCCAGCGTATGGCTTGGTCGTCGTCTACTATCCATACGGGTTTCATGCAGGCTCCATGGGCAATACCAGGCGAAACTCGGTGTGCCCGGGACGAGATTCGAATTCGATGATGCCTCCGTGCTGCTGCACGAAGTCCTGGGCCAGGCTCAGGCCCAGGCCGGTGCCATCCGCGCGGCCCGTCACCAGCGGATGGAAGATGCGTTCTCGCAGGGTCTCGGGGATGCCCGGACCGTTGTCGATCACCGCGACCATCAAGGCCATGCGATGCTGGCGATGCGCCAGCATCACCTGCCGCACCACGCGGGTACGCAGCGTGATCTGCGCGTTGTCGGTCTGGCGCGGCTGCGTCAACGCCTGCGCGGCGTTGCGCACCACGTTCAGCAAGGACTGGATCAACCGCTCGGCGTCGGCGCGCAGATCCGGCACCGAGGCGTCGTAGTCGCGCAGCAAGGCCACGTCCGAGCGGAACTCGGCGCGGATCAGGGCGCAGACCCGCTCGCAGATCTCGTGGATGTTGACCGAGCGGGTGTACAGCGGCGCGCGCTGCGGCGTGGCCAGCCGGTCGACCAGCGACTGCAGCCGGTCGGCCTCGGAGATGATCACCTGGGTGTATTCGGTCAACGACGCATCGGGCAGCTCGGCCTCAAGCAACTGGGCCGCGCCGCGCAATCCGCCCAGCGGATTCTTGACCTCGTGCGCGAGGTTGCGCAGCAGCTCGCGCTGCGTCTCGATCTCGTCGACCAGCCGGTGGTTGCGATCGGCCAGCACCCGCTGCTCGATCTCGCGGGCCTCGATCAGCACCGGCCAGCGGTGCTCGGCCAAGGCCACCACGGTGGCCGCGACCTGGACCGAATCGTTGCCGCGCCGCACCCCGACCTGCTGACGCAGATCGGCGAACTCGCGCGCCAGCGCCTGTTCTATCGAATGTTCTATCTCTTGCGTTTCGTCGAACAGCTGGGCAGCCGCACGGCCCACCAGTTGTTTGCGTGACCTGCCGAACAGGTCCTCGGCTGCAGCATTCGCGTACTCGATCCGGCCCTCCCTGCTCAGGAGCAGGACTGCGGTGGCCAGTAGATCGAAGGCTTCGACATTCATCATTGCGCTGCAGACGGACGAACGAAAGTCGCCGCCATCCTCAATGGATGCGGTAAGCGGTCGCCCCCGGCTAGGGGGCACGGTGCTGCGGTGGCCGTCCACCGGATCGGGCGGACGGCCGGGGCGCTCGTCACGGAGCGCCCGCCAGCCCTGATTAGAGGCTGTAGTACATGTCGAACTCGACCGGATGGGTCGTCATGCGCAGGCGGTTGACTTCCTGCATCTTCAGTTCGATGTAGGCGTCGAGCATGCTGTTGCTGAACACACCGCCGCGGGTCAGGAACTCGCGGTCGTTGTCCAGCGCCTCGAGCGCCTGCTCGAGCGACGCGCAGACGGTCGGGATCTTTGCGTCCTCTTCGGGCGGCAGGTCGTACAGGTTCTTGTCGGCGGGATCGCCGGGGTTGATCTTGTTCTGCACGCCGTCCAGGCCGGCCATCATCAGCGCCGAGAAGGCCAGGTACGGGTTGGCCAGGGGATCGGGGAAGCGCGTTTCGATACGGCGGGCCTTGGGGTTGCCGACGTAGGGAATGCGGATCGAGGCCGAACGGTTGCGGGCCGAGTAGGCCAGCTTGACCGGCGCTTCGTAGTGAGGCACCAGGCGCTTGTACGAGTTGGTGCCGGGGTTGGTGATCGCGTTCAGCGCACGGGCGTGCTTGATGATGCCGCCGATGTAGTGCAGCGCGAATTCGGACAGGCCGGCGTAGCCGTTGCCGGCGAACAGGTTCTGGCCATCCTTCCAGATCGACTGGTGCACGTGCATGCCCGAACCGTTGTCGCCGACGACAGGCTTGGGCATGAAGGTGGCGGTCTTGCCGTAGGCGTGCGCGACGTTATGGATGACGTACTTCATCACCTGGTTCCAGTCGGCGCGCTCGACCAGCGTCGAGAACTTGGTGCCGATCTCGAGCTGGCCGGCGGCGGCCACTTCGTGGTGGTGCACTTCGACCGGCACGCCCAGCTGCTCGAGCAGCAGGCACATCTCGGAACGCATGTCCTGGAACGAATCGACCGGGGGAACCGGGAAGTAGCCGCCCTTCAGGCGCGGACGGTGGCCCAGGTTGCCGCCTTCGAATTCCATGCCGCGCGACCACGGCGCCTCTTCGGACTTGATCTTGACAAAGCAGCCCGACTGGTCGTCGTTCCAGGTGACGCCGTCGAACACGAAGAATTCGGGTTCCGGGCCAAAGAAGGCGGTATCGCCCAGGCCGCTGGACTTCAGGTAGGCTTCGGCGCGGTTGGCCAGCGAGCGCGGGTCGCGGTCGTAGCCTTTCATGTCGGAGGGTTCGACCACGTCGCAGGTCATGATCAGCGTGGACTCTTCACGGAAGGGGTCCAGGCGGGCGGTCTTCGAATCGGGCACCAGCAACATGTCGGAAGCTTCGATGCCCTTCCAACCGGCGATCGACGAGCCGTCGAAGGCTTGGCCAGCCTCGAGCTTGTCTTCGTCAACGGTATGGGCCGGCACGGAAACGTGATGTTCCTTGCCCAGGGTATCGGTAAAGCGGAAGTCGACAAACTTGACTTCGTGCTCTGCAATTTGCTTCAGAACGTCTTGTGGCGTGGCCATGTCATCTCCAGGGTATGAACGAATGATCGAGGGTTCAGCTCGACCTGCCCCCTTCCAAAGCAATTAGCGTGCCAGGATGGTGCGGGGGTGTCAGGGGCAAGAAATCGGTGCACGGCCCGACAACGCACCATGCTAGTGCATTATTGGGTGCATGCGTGCACCATATTGGGGTTTTAGTGCTACAGGAACATTTCCTGCAGGTCGTTCAGGAAGCGCCAGCCCAATGGCGTGGCCGCCAGTCGGGTCGGATCGGCGCTCAACAGGCCGCGCCGGTGGGCCGCTTCCAATTGGTGCAGAATGCCGGCCAGCGGCAGGCCGGTCCGTTCGGTATAGACGCTGGCCGCCACCCCCTGCTTGAGCCGCAGTGCGTTGAGCATGAACTCGAACGGCAGGGCCTCGGCCTCGACCTCGGCGTCCTGCGCCAGGTGCGAACCATCATAGGCCAGCGCCTGCGTCATCCAGCTGTCCGGGCTGCGCAGGCGCGCCTGCCGCACGATGCGGTCATGGAACGACAGCTTGCCGTGCGCGCCCGGGCCGATGCCCAGGTAATCGCCGAATTCCCAATAGTTGAGGTTGTGGCGGCAGCGCGCGCCGGGCCTGGCGTACGCCGAGACCTCGTAGCGTTCGAAACCCGCCTGCGCCGCCGCGGCCTCGAGCGCGTCCTGCATCGCCGCGGCCGCGTCGTCGTCCGGCAGTTGCTCGGGCGGGTACTTGGCGAAGACCGTGTTGGGCTCCATCGTCAGGTTGTAGACCGACAGATGCTCGGTGCCAAAGGCCACAGCCTGGCACAGGTCGTCCAGGCTCTGCGCCAGCGACTGGCCCGGCAACGCAAACATCAGGTCCAGGTTGACGCGGGCCACCGCGCGCTGCGCCATCTCGATGGCGCGGCGTGCCTGGCCGGCGTCATGGATGCGGCCCAGCGTGCGCAGCTGCGCATCGTCGAAACTCTGGATGCCCAATGAGAACCGGTTCACGCCGCTGGCGGCATAGTCGCTGAAACGCCCCGCCTCGGCCGTGCCGGGGTTGGCTTCCATCGTGATCTCGGCATCCGGCACCAGGTTCAGGCAGGCGCGCAACATCGCCAGCAGTTCGTCCAGCCCCTGCGCCGACAACAGGCTGGGCGTGCCGCCGCCCAGGAACACCGTATGCACCTGACGGCCCCAGATCGACGGCAACGCCTGCTCGAGATCGGCGCGCAAGGCGTCCAGATAGCGGCGTTCGGGGATCGTGTCGCCGTCGCGGCCGTGCGAATTGAAGTCGCAGTAGGGGCACTTGCTGACGCACCACGGCACGTGCACGTAGATAGACAGCGGCGGCAGGCTGCTCAGCCGCGAAACCGGCCGCTCGGGACCGGTGGCCGCGCGGGCGCCCGGCAAGCCGCCGCCGACCGGATGGATGGGAATCGTGATGGCCATGTGACGCCGCGGCCGGACTCAGGCGGGCGTCGCCGCGTGCCCCAGCTGCGCCAGCAGCGAGCGCAAGGCACGGGCGCGATGGCTGCCGCGGTTCTTTTCGGCCGGCTCCAGTTCGGCGACCGTCTTGCCCAGTTCGGGCAGCAGGAAACAGGGGTCGTAACCGAAGCCGGACGCGCCGCTGGGCGCCGTGGCGATCTCGCCCTGCCACAGGCCCACCGCAATCACCGGCAAGGGATCGTCGTGGGCGCGCACCATCACCAGCACCGCGACATAGCGGGCGCTGCGGTCGCTGGCATCGCGCAACGCGTCCAGCAGCAGGATGTTGTTGGCCTCGTCGCCCTGCCCCGCGCCGGCATCCTGGGCGTAGCGCGCCGAACGCACGCCGGGGCCGTCTGCCAGCGCCGTCACGCACAGCCCGGAGTCGTCGGCGATCGCTGGCAGGCCGGTCAGCCGGCTGGCGTGGCGAGCCTTGGCCAGTGCGTTTTCGACGAAGGTGACGTGCGGCTCTTCGGCTTCCGGCACGCCCAGTTCGCCTTGCGGCACCAGCTGGGTGCCCAGCGGCGCGAACAGGCTGGAGAACTCGCGCAGCTTGCCGGGGTTGTTGGAGGCCAGCACGATGCGGGCCGGCAATGGAGCAGGGATTCGGTTCATGGCGCGATTGTAATGGCCGCCGCGGACCGGCCCCGAATCACCTTGTGCGACCTTGCATGTCCAAACTCCGCAACAGACCGAGAGTTTGTCGCGTGACCGCAAAGCCACTGTAACAATCGCGCCCCAACATGGTTCGCCTTCTGTCCGCCCCTCACCCAGGAAACAATGATCGCTCTTGCGCACTCCTCGGTCGCCACCGGGGCGCCTGCCGCTGCCCTGCCGGGCTTTCCGGGCCTGACACTCGACAGTGTCATCCAGCGGCGTCTGCTGACCCCTCATTACCAGCCCGTCATCGACCTGGTGCAAGGCGGTATCTACGGTTATGAAAGCCTCATCCGCGGACCCGAGCGCACGCTGCTGCACAGCCCCGATGCCTTGTTTTCGGAAGCCCGCCGCCAGGGCCTGGCGACCCGGCTGGAGATCCTCAGCGCGCAGGCCGGCACCCGCGCCTACACGCAGAGCGGCTGCGGCGGATACCTGTTCCTGAACATGTCGGCCAATGCGCTGCTGCAATCGTGGGCGCAGCATGGCGACGACTTCTACCGGATCCTGCTGGGCGATGCCGCCCAGGATCCGTCGCGCATCGTCATCGAAATGACCGAGCACGATCCGGTCACCTCGCGGCTGCCGGCGCTGATCGACGTCTTCAACGCGCTGCGCCGCTCGGGCGTGCGCATCGCGCTGGACGACTACGGCGTGGGCCACTCGAGCATGCAGCTGTGGGCCGAGGCCCGCCCCGACCTGGTCAAGGTCGACCGCTATTTTTTCCAGGGCATCGCGCGCGACGAGACGCGCCAGAAGCTGGTGCGCGCCATCCTGGCCACCGCGCAGTGCTTCGGCACGCCGATCCTGGCCGAGGGCATCGAGACCCGCGAGGATCTCGATGCGGTGCGCGACCTGGGCATCCGTTACGCACAGGGATGGTTTCTGGGCCGGCCCGCGCCCGCGCCGATCACGCAGCTGCCCGAGCCGGTGCAGGCTGCGCTCGAGGTCCGCGAGCCGCCCGGCAGCCTGGGCCGCGGCGCCGCCAACACCGCGG
>JAEZBO010000012.1 GCA_023427085.1 Pseudomonadota bacterium | reverse complement strand
CCGCCAGCGCTGGCGGCGGGCCGGCGGCCGGCTTATTTCTTGACCAGCTTGCAGGTCGACTCCGACAGCTTGGTGTAGACCTCGCTGCCGGGCAGCGTCGCCACGACCTTGTAGTAGTCCCACGGGTACTTGGACTCTTCGGGCTTCTTGACCTGCATCAGGTACATGTCGTAGACCATGCGGCCGTCTTCGCGCACCGTGCCGTTCTTGGCGAAGAAGTCGTTGACCTGGTTCGAGCGCATCCACTTGAGGATGGTGTCGGCATCGTCGCTGCCGGTGGCGGCCACCGCCTTCAGGTAGAAGCCGGCGGCCGAGGCGTCGCCGGCCTGCAGCATCGACGGCTTGCGGCCGACCTTTTCCTCGAAGCGCTTGGCCCAGGCACGCGACTCGTCGTTCTGGTCCCAGTACCAGCCGTCGGTCAGGTACATGTTCTGCGTCGCCTGCAGGCCCAGCGAATGGATGTCGTTGATGAACACCAGCAGGCCGGCCATCTTCATCGTCGAGGTCACGCCGAACTCGTTGGCGGCCTTGATCGAGTTGATGGTATCGCCACCGGCGTTGGCCAGGCCCAGGATCTGCGCCTTGGAGGCCTGCGCCTGCAGCAGGAACGACGAGAAGTCCGACGCGCCCAGCGGCGCCCGCACGTTGCCCATCACCTTGCCGCCCGAGGACTTCACCACGTTCATGGTGTCGCGCTCGAGCGCGTGGCCGAAGGCGTAGTCGGCGGTCAGGAAGTACCAGCTCTGGCCGCCGTCTTTGACCACTGCCGAGCCGGTGCCGCGCGCCAGCGCCACGGTGTCGTAGGCATAGTGCACGGTGTACGGGCTGCACTGGGCGTTGGTCAGGTCGGAGGCGCCCGCGCCGACGGCGATGAAGGGCTTTTTCTTCTCGGCGGCCACGCCGGCCATGGCCAGGCTGGTGCTCGAGTTGGTGCCGCCGATCAGCACGTCCAGCTTCTGCTGGTCGAACCACTCGCGCGCGCGCGCCGACGCGATGTCGGGCTTGTTCTGGTGATCGGCGAACAGCAGCTCGATCTTCTTGCCATTGATCTGGCCGCCCGCATCGGCGATCGCCATGCGGATGGCTTCGACGCCGGCAGGGCCGTCGATGTCGGAGTAGACCCCCGACATGTCAGAGATGAAACCGATGCGTATCACGTCATCGGAAATGCTCTGGGCCTGCGCGGTGAGCGCAGTCGTGCCCAAGCCGCCCATCATCAGGGCGGCAGCCAGAATACGCAGCTTCATGAGGTGTGTCTCCTTGCCTCGGTGACCGGCGGTGTGCCGGAAGGTATGCCTGTGGTGCATGTCAGGTTCGTATGCCTGGTGTTCGAAATCAGACGCCCAGCAATTGGTTGAGCGTGTCCTGCTTGGCGGGCAGTTCGCTGGCATGGAAATGCTCGACGACCTGTCCGTGTTCCATCACGTAGAAACGATCCGCCAGCGGCGCGGCGAAGCGGAAGTTCTGTTCGACCATGACGATGGTGTAGCCCTTCTGCTTGAGCGTGGTGATCATGCGCGCCAGCGTCTGGACGATCACCGGCGCCAGGCCTTCGGAGATCTCGTCCAGCAGCAGCAGGTTGGCGCCGGTGCGCAGGATGCGCGCCACGGCCAGCATCTGCTGTTCGCCGCCCGACAGCCGGGTGCCCTGCGAATGGCGGCGCTCGAGCAGGTTGGGGAACATCTCGTAGATCTCGGTCAGCGACATCGCGCCGCCGGGAATGCCGGCGATCGGCGGCGGCAGCAGCAGGTTCTCTTCGCAGGACAGGCTGGCGAAGATGCCGCGCTCTTCGGGGCAATAGCCGACGCCCAGGTGCGCGACCTTGTAGGTCGGCAGGTCGATGGCCTCGGTGCCGTGGATGCGGATCGAGCCCTTGCGCGCGCCGGTCAGGCCCAGGATCGCGCGCAGCGTGGTGGTGCGGCCGGCGCCGTTGCGGCCCAGCAGCGTGACGACCTCGCCGGGCGCGACCGACAGGTTGACGCCGTGCAGGATGTGCGACTCGCCGTACCAGGCCTGCAGGTCGGTGATCTCGAGCGCCGGCGCACGCTGCGTGGCCGGCTGCGACTCGGCGGCCGGGGCCGCGAGGGTGGTGGCGGTGCTCATGCGTGGGCTCCTTGCAGGGCGCCGTCGGTCGTGCCCATGTAGGCCTGCATGACCGCGGGATTGCGCGAGACGCTTGCGTACGGCCCTTCGGCCAGCACCGAGCCGCGCGCCAGCACCGTGATCGTGTCGGCGATGGAAGAGACCACGCCCATATTGTGTTCGACCATCAGGATCGTTCGTCCTTGCCCGACCTTCTCGATCAGGCGGGTGACCCGTTCGACGTCTTCGTGGCCCATGCCTTGCGTGGGTTCGTCGAGCAGCATCAGTTCGGGGTCCATCGCCAGCGTGGTGGCGATCTCCAGCGCGCGCTTGCGGCCGTAGGGCAGGTTGGCGGTGGTCTCTTCGGCGAAGTCCTGCAGGCCGACCTGCTCGAGCAGCTCGAGCGCGCGCGGCCGCAGCGTGTGCAAGCCGCGTTCGCTGCGCCAGAAGTGGTACGAGGTGCCGGTCGCACGCTGCAGCCCGATGCGCACGTTCTCGAGCACCGTCAGATGCGGAAACACCGCCGAGATCTGGAACGAACGCACGATGCCGCGGCGGGCGATCTGCGCCGGCCGCTCGCGGGTGATGTCGTGGCCGTTGTAGACGATGGTGCCCGAGGTGCTGGGCAGGAAATGGGTCAGCAGGTTGAAGCAGGTGGTCTTGCCTGCGCCGTTCGGTCCGATCAGCGCATGGATCTGGCCGCGCCTGACCCTGAGGTCGACCTTGTTGACCGCGACGAAGCCGCGAAACTCCTTGGTCAGGCCCTTTGTCTCCAGAATGATGTCTTCCATGGGCACCACACACACCAGTTTTTTATTTGAGGATTTGGCCGGAGTATGCGCAGGCGCCTGAGAAATTGCCATGCGGGTTTATCATAGGCGGCGCGGCGGATTTCGCATGATGATATGCGCGGATGTCGTTATGACGATTTACGCGTTGGGCGGCCGGCGCGGCGTTCCTAGAATGGTCGGACCGACCACCGGAGACCGCCATGAGCCACGCCGAGCAACCCTTATTCGACACGTCCTTCGATCCCCTGATCCTGCGGCCGCTGGCCGGCCGCATCGGTGCCCGGGTCGAGGATCTCGCGCTGCGCAGTACGCTCGACGAGCCGGTGATCGAAGCCTTGCACGCCGCGCTGGTCCGCTACAAGGTGCTGTTCTTGCGCGGCCAGCAGCAACTCGACGACGCCGAACACCAGGCACTGGGCGAACGCTTCGGCCGCACCGTCGCGCATCCGACCGTACCGGCGCCGGCCGGCACCCGCATCTTCGAACTGGATGCCTCGCACGGTGGCGGCCGCGCCGACTCCTGGCACACCGACGTGACCTTCGTCGATGCCTTCCCGAAGCTGTCGATATTGCGCGCGGTGACGGTGCCGGCGTTTGGCGGCGATACCGTCTGGGCCAACACCGCGGCCGCCTACGCGCATCTGCCCGATGACCTGAAGACGCTGGCCGACCGGCTGTGGGCGGTGCACAGCAACGATTACGACTACGGCGCCGAACGCACGCAGGTGGATGCGCGGCGGCTGGCCCATCATCGCGAGGTGTTCGTCGCCGATCGCTACGAGACCGAGCATCCGGTGGTGCACGTGCATCCGGTCAGCGGCGAACGGGCCTTGCTGCTGGGGCATTTCGTGCGCCGCCTGCAGGGGCTCACCGGCACCGAATCGGCACGCCTGTTCGAGCTGCTGCAGGCGCGTGTGATCCGGCTCGAGAACACCGTGCGCTGGCGCTGGCGCCAGGGCGACGTGGCGATCTGGGACAACCGCGCGACCCAGCATTACGCCATCAACGACTACGGCGATCAGCCGCGGGTGGTGCGGCGCGTGACGGTGCAGGGCGAGACCGCGGTGGCGATCGACGGGCGGCGCAGCCGCGTGCTGAGCCGGCCGCAGGCGCGCGAGCCGGACGCGTTGGCCGCCTGAGGCCGCGGCGCGGCGCGCTTCAGGCCGGCGTCTTGGGGCGGTACTCGCACAGGTCCGAGATGCCGCAGCTGGGGCAGCGCGGCTTGCGCGCCACGCAGATGTAGCGGCCGTGCAGGATCAGCCAGTGATGGGCATCCTGCGCGAATTCGCGCGGCACGAATTTCTCGAGCTTGTGCTCGACCTCGAGCACGTTCTTGCCGGGCGCGATGCCGGTGCGATTGCTGACCCGGAAGATGTGGGTGTCCACCGCGATGGTGGGTTGGCCGAAGGCGGTGTTCAGCACCACGTTGGCGGTCTTGCGGCCCACGCCCGGCAAGGCCTCGAGCGACTCGCGGTCGTCCGGCACCTGGCCCTGGTGATGGGCCAGCAGCAGCCGGCAGGTCTCGATCGCATTCTTGGCCTTGGTGCGATACAGGCCGATGGTGCGGATGTAGTCGGACAGGCCGTCCACGCCCAGCGCCAGCATCTTCTCGGGCGTGCCGTGCTCGGGAAAGAACTTGCGCGTGGCCAGGTTGACCGACTTGTCGGTGGCCTGCGCCGACAGCAGCACCGCGATCAGCAACTGGAACGGCGTCTCGTACTCGAGCTCGGTGGTCGGCGTCGGATTGGCGGCCTGCAGACGGGCGAAGATCTCACGGCGCTTGGCGGGATTCATGGGGTTCGGGCCGTCCGGCTCAGCGCCTGCCGGCGTCTTGCCGGCGCGAGCGCGCGCGCGCCAGCGCATCGGCCACCGCCGCGCGCTTGCGGGCTTCGGGATCGGCCGGCGCGGCAG
>JAEZBO010000174.1 GCA_023427085.1 Pseudomonadota bacterium | reverse complement strand
GCCGCGGCCGCAGTCGCGGCGGCGGGCGCGGGCACCACGTCGGCCGGCGCCGGCATCGCGCCAGCGGCGCCAGGCTCGCCTTCGTGCTCGGGCAAGGCCGTGGCGTCCGACGCCAGCACCTCGACGCCGCCGTTGACGCGGCGGTTGGAAATGATCAGCGCATCCGGCCCCAGCGCCAAACGCACCTGGCGCATGACCTCACGGCTGGTCGCGCCCAGAAATCGGCTGATGTTCATCGAGCCCCTCCACCCACCAGCGTCGTGATGCGCACGATGCGTTCGTCGGGCAATTCAGCATTGGAAAGAACGCCCATCTGCGGCAGATGATGGCGCAGGAAACGCGACAGCGACGGCCGCAGCGGCGGCGAGACCAGCAGCACCGGCGGATCGCCCGAGGCCTCCTGCTTGGCCACCGCCGCGGCGGTCTCGCGCAGCAGCGTCTCGGCCAGCCCCGGCTCGAGCGCGCCGCTGGTCGACAGCGCCTGCGCCAGCACGCGTTCGAGCTTGGCGTCCAGGCCGATGGCGCGCAGTTCGCCTTCGCCAGGGAACCACTGCTGCGTGATGGCGCGACCCAGCGCGCGGCGCGTCAGCGCGATGAGTTCCTGCACGTCCGGCAGGCCGCCGGCGGGATTGCCGGCCGCCAGCCTGGGCGCGTGTTCGGCCAGCGTGTCGATGACGGTGCGCATGTCGCGGATCGGCACTTCTTCTTCGAGCAGGCCCTGCAACAGTTTCTGCACCGTGGTCAGGCCGACCGTCTTGGGCACCAGGTCCTCGACCAGCTTGGGCGCGTCGCGGCCGATCCGGTCGATCAGCTGCTGGACCTCCTGGCGGCCCAGCAGCGCCGCGCCATGGCGATGCATCAGGTGATTCAGGTGCGTGGCGATCACGGTGCCGGCATCGACCACGGTATAGCCCGCCACCTGCGCATGCTCGCGCTGCGCCGCCTCGATCCAGACCGCCGGCAGGCCGAAGGCCGGGTCGGTGGTCGTGGTGCCCGCCAGCTTGGTCGTGACGCCGCCCGGATCGATGGCCAGCCACTGGCCCGGCGTGGCGCTGCCATGGCCGATCTCCACACCCGACAACAGGATGCGGTAGTCGCCTGGCCGCAATTCGAGGTTGTCGCGGATGTGCACGACCGGCGGCAGGAAACCGACCTCTTGCGCGAACTTCTTGCGCAGGCTGCGGATGCGGTGCAGCAGCTCGCCGCCCTGCGCGTGGTCGACCAGCGGAATCAGCCGGTAGCCGACTTCCAGCCCGAGCGGATCGACCATCGACACGTCGTCCCAGCTGGCCTCGGCCGCCGCGGCGTCGGCCGCCACCTGCACCTGCGCCGGCGTCTGCTCGGATCGCGCCGCCTGCACGGCCTGGCGCTTGCGCAGCGTCCAGCCAGCCCAGCCCAGCGCCGCGGCCAGCGACAGGAAAGCCAGATGCGGCATGTTCGGGATCAGGCCCATGATGCCGATGATGCCGGCGGTGATGAACATCACGTTGGGGTTGGCGAACAGCTGGCTGACCATCTGCTGGCCGACATCCTGCTCGGTCGCCACGCGCGACACGATGACGCCGGCGGCGGTCGAGATGATCAGCGCGGGGATCTGCGCCACCAGGCCGTCGCCGATGGTCAGCAGCGTATACACGCGGCCGGCCTCGCCGAAGCTCAGGTCGTGCTGCGCCACGCCGATGATCAAACCGCCAATGATGTTGATGACCATGATCAGCAGGCCGGCCACGGCGTCGCCGCGCACGAACTTGCTGGCGCCGTCCATCGAGCCGTAGAACTCGGCCTCCTGGCCGACCTCGAGACGGCGGCGGCGCGCCTCTTCCTCGCCGATCAGGCCGGCGTTCAGGTCGGCGTCGATGGCCATCTGCTTGCCGGGCATGGCGTCGAGGGTGAAACGCGCGCCGACCTCGGCGATCCGGCCGGCGCCCTTGGTGATCACCATGAAGTTGATGATGACCAGGATGATGAAGACGATCACGCCGACCGCGAAGTTGCCGCCGACCAGGAAGTGCCCGAAGGCCTCGATCACCTGGCCCGCCGCGTCGGGGCCTTCGTGGCCGTACATCAGCACCACGCGGGTCGAGGCCACGTTCAGCGCCAGCCGCAACAGCGTCGCGAACAGCAGCACCGCCGGGAATGCGGCGAAATCCAGCGGCTTCTTGGTGAACATCGCCACCAGCAGGATCATCACCGACAGCGCGATGTTGAACGTGAACAGCAGATCGAGCACGAACGGCGGCAAGGGCAGGATCATCATGGACAGCACCATGACGATCAACACCGGACCAGCCATCAGGCGCGCGTGGGCGGCGCCTTGGTTCTTGAACAGCGACAACAGGGCACTCATGGCCTCAGACTCCTTGGGCGGCGCGCGCGGACTGCGGATCGAGCTCGCGCGGCACCGGCAGATGGCCCGGCAAGGCAGGCGCCCTGCCCTGGCCCGACTGCCAGGAACGCAACTGGAACACCCAGGCCAGCACCTCGGCGACCGCGGCATACAAGGCGGCGGGGATCTCTTGATCGAGCTCGACGTTGTGATGCAGCGCGCGCGCCAGCATCGGCGCCTCGAGCATCGGCACCCGGTGCTCGGCCGCCATCTCGCGGATGCGCGCGGCGATCAGGTTGGTGCCTTTGGCGACCACGACCGGCGCGCTCTGGCCGCCATCCTGGTACTTCAGGGCCACCGCGTAATGGGTGGGGTTGGTCACCACGACGTCGGCGCCCGGGACCTGCGACATCATGCGCCGGCGCGCCATCGAGCGCTGCTGCTGGCGGATGCGCGCCTTGACGTGCGGGTCACCGTCGCTTTCCTTGTGTTCCTGCTTGAGGTCTTCCTTGGACATGCGCAGCTTCTTCATGTGGCTGAAGATCTGCCACGGCGCGTCGATCATCACGATCACCAGCAGCGAGGCGATGATCATCGCGGCGCAGAAGGCCACCAGCCGCATCGCCTGCGCCATGCCCTCGGTCGGCGCCGCGTGCATCAGCGCCAGCATGTCGTCGCGCTGGCTCCAGATCACCCAGATGCCGATGCCGCCGATCAGCAACGCCTTGGCGATGGTCTTGAACAGCTCGACCAACGTGTTCATCGAGAACATCCGGCCGATGCCCTTGATCGGGTTGAGCCGGCCGAACTGCGGCTGCAGCGCCTTGGACGAGATCAGCAGGCCGCCCAGCGCCACCGAGGCCAGCACCGCGGTCACCGCCAGCACCGCGAACAGCGGCAGCAGCGCCACGATCGCCTGCATCGCGCCGTGGCCGGACTGCACCACCATCGCGACCGGGTCGCGCACCAGCGGGCCATCGAAGGTCAGGCCGTTGCGCATCACGCCGCGCAGGCTCTGGAACAGCATGCCGCCGCCCAGCCACAGGCCGGCCGCGCCGGCGCTCAGCAGCAGAAACGTCACCAGCTCGCGCGAGCGCGCGACCTGCCCTTCCTCGCGCGCCTTTTCCAGGCGCCGCGGTGAGGCAGGTTCGGTCTTTTCGAGATCGCTATCGTCGGCCATGCAAGGCGAAAGGCGGGAGGCGGCACAATTGCGGCCAGCGCGGGGCGCTGCCAGCACTGCCCGCGGGCGCCAAGCGGCGCACCACGACAGGCTGCACGCATTCTAGAAGCCGGCCCGGCATGACGAACGGACAAGAAAACGGGAATACAGGGCGCTATTCGGCCCACCGGGCCGCGGGCCCGCCACGGCGCCGGCGGGATCGCGCGCGACGCAGCCGGCAGGCCTGGCCGGGCCATGCCGGCACGCGATGGCCGGCGCGGCGGCGCCAGACGCGCCTAGAAGCCCAGGCTGTCGAGCAAGTCGTCGACCTGCGCCTGGCTGGTGACGACGTCTGCCTTGCCCTGGGGATTGATCTGCGGCCCGTTCAGCAGCGAACTGGCCTCGTGGCGGCGCTCGGCCGGCACGTTGTCGATCAGCACCTGCAACAGCTCGCGCTCTATCGTGCCGATCACGCCCATCATGCGCATGATGACCTGGCCGGTGAGATCCTGGAAATCCTGCGCCATGATGATGTCCATCAGGTGCCTCTGGGTGGCCTGCGCCTGCACCGGCACGTCCTGCAGGAACGCGCGCGTGTCGTCGACCAGCTCGCGGGCCTCGGGCAGTTCCTTGGGCGCGTCGAACCAGGCCTGCCAGCGGCCGTCCAGCGCCTGGGCCTGGCGCTGCATCTGCTCCTGCAGCGGCTGCGCGCTCTCGGACGCATTGAGCACCTTGTGCGCGGCCTGCTCGGTCATCTTGGCGACGTAGTGCAGGCGGTCGCGCGCGTCCGGAATCGCCTCGGCGGCGTCCTTGATGGCCTGGTCCAGCCCCAGCTCGCGCATGCTGTCGCGCAGCAGGCGCGTCAGCGCGCCAATGCGGGCGATCAGGTCCTCGGCGGGCTGGATGCCTTCCTGCTGCGTATCGTGATCGGTGGCCGTCGTCATCACATGCCCAGCTTTTCGAAGATCTTGTTGAGCTTTTCTTCCAGCGTCGCGGCGGTGAAGGGCTTGACCACATAGCCGCTGGCGCCGGCCTGCGCGGCCGCGACGATGTTCTCCTTCTTGGCCTCGGCGGTCACCATCAGCACCGGCAGCGACGCCAGCGCGGCATCGGCGCGGATCTGCTTGAGCATCTCCAGCCCGTCCAGGTTGGGCATGTTCCAGTCCGACACGACGAACTGGAAGCCGCCGTTGCGCAGCTTCTCCAGCGCGATCAGGCCGTCCTCGGCCTCGTCGACGTTCTCGAAACCGAGCTCCTTCAACAGGTTGCGCACGATCCGGCGCATGGTGGGGAAATCATCCACCACCAGGATCTTGAGATTCTTGTCTGCCATTACAGCTCCATTGCTATCGCTACAGTAGGTGGGATCGGCGCTCGTGCGGGGTTCAGACCCGGTGCGCACGCTCGCCCAGGTTGCTCAGGCGAGCCAGGATGCGCTCGCTGATATTCGAAAGCGGTACGACTTCGTCGGCGGCGCCCAGCGCGATCGCCTCGCGCGGCATGCCGAACACCACGCAGCTGGCCTCGTCCTGCGCGAGCGTCTGCGCGCCGGCGCGCTTGAGCGCCAGCAGGCCGGCCGCGCCGTCCTTGCCCATGCCGGTCAGGATCACGCCGATGGCGTTCTTGCCGGCCGTCTCGGCGGTCGAGTTGAACAGCACGTCGACCGACGGCCGGTGCCGGTTGACCGGCTCGCCCTGCGCCAGGCAGATGACGTAGTTGGCGCCGCTGCGCGCCAGTTTCATGTGCGCCTCGCCGCCCGGCGCCAGGTAGGCGTGGCCGGGCAGCACACGTTCGCCGTCGCGCGCCTCGCTGACGGTGATCGCGCACAGCGAGTCGAGCCGCTGCGCGAACGAGCGGGTGAAGCCGGCCGGCATGTGCTGGGTGATCAGGATGGCCGGGCTGTCGGCCGGCAGCGGCTGCAGCACGTCCTTGATCGCCTCGGTGCCGCCGGTCGAGGCGCCGACCACGACGATCTTCTCGGTGCTCGACAGCGGCCGCTGCAGCAGCGGCGCCGGCCGCGCCGGCGGCTGCGCGCTGTTGCGCGGCTGGATGCGGGCGCGCGAGGTGGCGCGGATCTTGTCGGCGATCTGCTCGGCGTAGTCCATCAGGCCGTCGCGGATGCCCAGGCGCGGCTTGGTGATGAAGTCGATCGCGCCCAGCTCGAGCGCGCGCAGCGTGATCTCCGAGCCGCGTTCGGTCAGCGAGGACACCATCAGCACCGGCATCGGCCGCAGCCGCATCAGCCGCTCGAGGAAATCCAGCCCGTCCATCTTGGGCATTTCGACGTCCAGCGTCAGCACGTCGGGGTTGTGCTGCTTGATGAGCTCGCGCGCCACCAGCGGATCGGGCGCGGTCGCCACCACCTGCATGTCCGGCTGGCTGTTGATGATCTCGGTCATCAGGCCCCGGACCAGCGCCGAATCGTCGACGCAAAGCACCCTGATCTTGGACATATCCTGTTCGTCGCTCCGTAGTCCGCCGCGCGCGGCGCCAGCGTGGCTCACGCCGCCGGCGACGAGGACAACTCGTACACCGTCTGGCCCTTGAGCCGGAAACTCTGGCTGATGTAGGTGAAATTCTCGGAATGGCCGGCGAACAGCAGGCCACCCGGCTTGAGCAGCGGCACGAAACGCTTGAGGATGTTCGCCTGCGTCGCCTTGTCGAAATAGATCATGACGTTGCGGCAGAAGATCACGTCGAACGGCCCGCCGATCTCCCAGCGCGGCGCCAGCAGGTTCAGCGCATGGAAGTCGATCATCTCGGCCAGCTCGGGACGCACGCGCACCATGCCGCTGTTGGCGCCCTTGCCGCGCAGGAAGAAGCGCCGCAGGCGCTGCGGGTCCATCTTGTCGATCCGGTCGGCCGCGTAGATGCCGCGCTGTGCGCGTTCGAGCACGTTAGTGTCGATGTCGGTGGCGACGATGCGCGCGCCGGCGGCGCGGCTGCCCAGCGCCTCGTGCAGCGTCATCGCGATCGAGTACGGTTCTTCGCCGGTCGAGGCCGCGCAACACCAGACCGCCAGCGGGCCGGGCCGGCTGGCGGCGAACTCGGCCAGGATCGGAAAATGGTGGCTCTCGCGAAAGAAGGCGGTCAGGTTGGTCGTCAGCGCATTGACGAACTCTTCCCATTCGTCCGAGCCCTCGTGCCGCTCGAGCGCGTCCAGATAGGCGCTGAAGCTGTGCTGCGCCAGGCTGCGCAGGCGCCGCGCCAGCCGGCTGTAGACCATCTCGCGCTTGTGCGCGCCCAGCGAGATGCCGGCGCGCTGGTAGATCAGCCGCCGCACCCGGTCGAAATCCGCGTCGCGCAGCTCGAACTGCTTCTCCGAACCCAGGCCGAACGCCGGCGCCAGCTTTTCCATGCTCAGGCTCTGTCTTCCTTGCGTGCGCCGGGCTAGGCCGCGGCGCGCTCGACCAGGGCCAGCTCTTCGCTGGTCATGAGCCGCTCGATGTCGACCAGGATCAGCATGCGGTCGTCGATGGTGCCCAGGCCGGTCAGGTACTCGGTCGACAGCGTGGCGCCGAACTCGGGCGCCGGACGGATCTGCGCCGACGCCAGCATCAGCACGTCGGACACGCCGTCGACGACGATGCCGACCACCCGGTTGTTCAGGTTCAGGATGATGACCACGGTCTGTTCGTTGTATTCGACCTTGCCCAGGTTGAACTTGATGCGCAGGTCGACGATCGGCACGATGATGCCGCGCAGATTGGTCACGCCCTTGATGAAGGACGGCGCATTGGCGATGCGGGTGACCGCGCCGGCGTCATAGCCGCGGATCTCCTGCACCTTGAGGATGTCGATGCCGTACTCTTCCTCGCCCAGGGTGAAGACGAGAAACTCGCTGCCGATGTCTTCGCCACGATCCATCGCGGCGGCCAGGGGGTTGTTCATGGATGATCTCCGTCAATTCAACAAGGCTGCTTCGGGCTGCGCCCACTTTTCACGGTTCGCGCGCGACAGGGCGAACACGTCCACGATCAGCGCCACGCTGCCGTCGCCCAGGATGGTCGCGGCAGAGATGCCGGGCACCTTGCGATAGTTCGATTCGAGGTTCTTGACCACCACCTGGTGCTGGCCGACCAGATGATCGACCAGCAGCGCGAAGCGGCGGTCCTCGGCCTGCATGATCACCGCGATGGCCTGCGTCACGTCGGTCTGCGCCTCCTGCACCGAGAACACCCGATGCATCTCGATCAGCGACAGGTATTCGCCACGCACGTGCAGCACGCGCTCGTTGCCGGCCACCGAGTGGATCTGGTCGGCCACCGGCTGCAGCGACTCGGTCACGTGGCTCAGCGGCAGGATGAAGGTCTCTTCGCCGACCCGCACCGACATGCCGTCCAGGATCGCCAGCGTCAGCGGCAGCACGATCCGGGTGGTGGTACCGAGCCCGGCGCGCGAGCTCAGCTGCACGTGGCCGCCCATGGCCTGGATGTTGCGGCGCACCACGTCCATGCCCACGCCGCGGCCGGAGATGTCGGTGATCTGTTCGGCGGTCGAGAAGCCCGGCGCGAAGATCAGCTGCCAGACCTCGTCGTCGGAGGCGTTCTCGTTGACCGCGATGCCCTGCTGCTGCGCCTTGCGCAGGATGCGCTCGCGATTGAGGCCGGCGCCGTCGTCACGCACTTCGATGACGATGTTGCCGCCGTTGTGCTGCGCCGACAGCACCAGGCGGCCGGTCGGCGACTTGCCGGCCGCCACCCGCAGCTCGGGCGTCTCGATGCCGTGGTCCAGGCTGTTGCGCACCAGGTGCGTCAGCGGGTCGATGATGCGCTCGATCAGGCTCTTGTCCAGCTCGGTCGCGCGGCCCAGCGTTTCCAGCTCGATCTGCTTGCCGGTCTTGCCGGCGATGTCGCGCACCACCCGCGGGAAACGGCTGAACACGTAGTCCATCGGCATCATGCGGATCGACATCACGGCTTCCTGCAGATCGCGGGCGTTGCGTTCGAGCTGTTCCATGCCGTTGAGCAGCCGGTCGTGGATCACCGGATCCAGGTGCGAGGCGGTCTGCGCCAGCATGGCCTGCGTGATGACCAGCTCGCCGACCAGGTTGATGATCTGGTCGACCTTCTCGACGCCGACGCGGATCGAGGTCGACTCCTTGTCGGCGGCGGCGGCGTTGCGGGCCGGCGCGGCGGCGGGCTTGGCGGGGGCGGCGGCCGGTGCCACGGCGGC
>JAEZBO010000169.1 GCA_023427085.1 Pseudomonadota bacterium | reverse complement strand
GGCTTGGGGCGTAAGCCCCAAGCCGCTTGGGAATGTCTTTAATAGCTTACGGGGTATTGTACTCGTTTTGTCATGACGCGCCAAAACAAAAAGCCCGGCGCGACCCGAGGGTCGTGCCGGGCTTCGGGCACCGGACGGCGCGACTGCCGCGAGATCAGCGCGGCAATGCGGCGGCGGTGGCGCCTTGCGAGGACTTCATGAACTGGAAGAACTCGGACGAGGGATCGACCACCAGCACGTCGCCCGAATCCGAGAACGCGGCGCGATAGCCCTCGAGGCTCTTGTAGAAGCTGTAGAACCGCTGGTCGCGGCCGAAGGCATCGGCGTAGATGGCGCTGGCGCGTGCATCGCCTTCACCCATCGTGGTCTGCGCCTTGGCGTAGGCCTCGGCGATGATCTCTTCGCGCTGGCGGTCGGCCTCGGCGCGGATCTTCTCGCTTTCGGCGGCGCCGATCGAGCGCAGTTCGTTGGCGACGCGGGTCCGCTCGGCTTCCATGCGGCGGTAGACCGACTCGGAAATCTCGGGCGCGAACTCGATGCGCTTGAGGCGCACGTCGACCACCTGCACGCCCAGCGGCTCGGCGCGCTGTGCGACGTTGGTGAGGATCTCGGTCATGATCTTGTCGCGCTGCGCCGACACCACGTCGTTGACGGTGCGCACGTTGACCGAAGCGTTCAGCGCGTCACGGATCTGGGCCTGCAGACGCTCTTGCGTGGCACGCTCGTTGCCGCCGAAGGTGACGTAGTACAGGCGCGGATCGACGATGCGCCACTTGACGTACGAGTCGATCAGCAGGTTCTTCTTTTCGGAAGTCTGGATGCGCTCGGCGTCGGGCGATTCGATGGTCTGCGTGCGCTTGTCCAGCAGCACGACGTTCTGGAACGGCGGCGGCGCCTTGAAATAAAGGCCGGGCTCGTTGATGACGGTGCGCACTTCACCCAGTGCGAACACCAGGGCGTAGTCGCGCTCGCGCACGATGAACATGCACGAGGACAGGACGGCCAGCACGATGAGCAGACCGACCATGATGGGTACGAGACGTTGCATGATGGCTCCTCCTTAGCGCGACGCGCGATCGCGCGTCAGGGTGTTGGCGGCGGCCTGTCCCGCGGTGGGACGCGGGGCGGCGGGCACGCTGGGCGTCGCGGCGCCGGGCAGGCTCGAAGGCGCTGCGGCCGGGCCCGAAGCCGGCTTGCCGCCGTCCTTGGCCGTCTGCTGGATGATCTTGTCCAGCGGGAGGTAGATCATGTTGTTGCCATCGCTCGTGTCGACCATGACCTTGCTGGCGTTCTGGAACACCTGCTGCATGGTTTCCAGATACAGGCGCTCGCGCATGACTTCGGGCGACTTCTGGTATTCGGTCAGGATGCTGACGAAACGCGCGGCATCACCCTGCGCATCGCCCAGCACCTTGGCGCTGTAACCCTGCGCCTGCTCGAGCATGCGCGAGGCCTGACCACGGGCCAGCGGCACGACCTGGTTGGCGTAGGCCTGGCCTTCGTTGATCTGGCGCTCGCGATCCTGGCCGGCCTTGACCGCGTCGTCGAACGCGGCCTGGACCTGCTCGGGCGGCTGCACGTTCTGGATCGCCACGGTGCTGACCTGGATGCCGGTCTCGTAGCGGTCGAGGATCTGCTGCATCAGCGCCTGGACCTCGCCGGCGACCTGCGTACGGCCTTCGTACAGCACGAAGTCCATGCGCTGCTTGCCGACGATCTCGCGCATCGCGGTCTCGGAAGCCTGGCGCACCGACTCGTCGGGATCGCGCATCTTGAACAGGTAGTCGGGCGCGCCGTCGGCACGCAGGCGGTACTGCACCACGAACTGCATGTCGACGATGTTCTCGTCGGTGGTCAGCATCAGCGACTCGGGCATCACCTTGTTGCGCGAGCTGCCCCGGAAGCCGACCTCGAAGGTACGCAGCTGCGAGACGTTGACGGCCTCGTGGCTCTGGATCGGCGACGGCATGCGCCACTGGAAGCCGGGAGGCGCGGTGGACTTGTACTTGCCGAACTGGGTCACGACGGCGACCTGGCCTTCCTGGACGATGAAGAAGCCGCTGGCCAGCCAGATGCCGAGCGCGACGACCGCGATCAGGCCCAGGCCGACCCGGGTGCCGCGCGGCGAAGGCGTGAAGCCGCCGCCACCGCCGCCATTATTGTTGCCGCCGCCACGGTTCTTGCGACCGAACAGGCCGCTGAGGCGATTGTTGAAGTCGCGCCAGACCTCGTCGAGATCGGGCGGACCATCGTTTTTCTGGGGACGACGCGGCGGTTGGGAACCGTTGTTGTTCCGCCCCCAGCCGGGGTCATTCAGGTTGAACAGTTTGGATATGAGACGCATTGTTTCCTGCGGGTGGGCCAACCTGTGCAATTGCCCCGCGCAACGCATCCAGGCCAGCGCGCTCGATGGCGCTTACGAATACTCGCGCAATCGTACCATGTGCGTCATATTCGGCTCGCGGCTCCAGACCGGCCTTGTCTATCTTGTTGTAGACCAGGATGCGCGGGATGTCCGCCGCGCCGATCTCGAGCAGCACCTTGTCGACTTCGGCGATCTGTTCATCGCGCTGCGGACTGGCCGCGTCGACCACGTGCAGCAGCAGGTCGGCATGCACGGTTTCCTCGAGCGTGGCCTTGAACGCCGCGATCAGCGTGGTGGGCAGGTCGCGGATGAAACCCACCGTGTCGGACAGCGTGACCTGCCCTGCCCCTTCGATCCAGACGCGGCGCGTGGTGGTGTCCAGCGTCGCGAACAGCTGGTCGGCTGCGTAGGCGCCCGCCCGGGTCATGGCATTGAACAGCGTCGACTTGCCGGCGTTGGTGTAGCCCACCAGCGAAACCGACAGGTGGCTGCCGCGTTCGCGCGAGCGGCGCTGGGTCTGGCGCTGGCGTTCGACGCGGGCCAGCCGCTCGCGCAGCACCTTGACCTTGGCGCCGATCATGCGCTTGTCCATTTCGAGCTGCGATTCGCCCGGACCGCGCATGCCGATGCCGCCGCGCTGGCGCTCGAGGTGGGACCACATGCGCGTCAGGCGCGTGGTCAGATGCTGCAGCTGGGCCAGCTCGACCTGCAGCTTGCCCTCGTGGCTTTGGGCGCGTAGCGCGAAGATGTCGAGGATCAGCGCGACCCGGTCGACCACGCGCAGCTCGAGCTTGCGTTCGAGGTTGCGCTGCTGCGCCGGCGACAGCGGCTGGTCGAACAGCACGATGTCGGCCTGCTCGGACTGCGACAGCAGCACCGCTTCGTCGACCTTGCCGCTGCCGATGAAGTACTTGGCGTCGGGACGGCCGCGCTTGACCGTGAGCTGCGCCACGATCTCGGCGCCGGCCCCCTCGGCCAGCATGTTGAATTCTTCTGCGTGCGCCAGGAAATCGGGATCGCCCAGGTCTACGCTAATGATCAGTGCGCGCATGGCGCCTCCGTGCCGGACGCCCAGCGAAAACGCCCGCCGGCGCTAGCAGCGCGGCGGGCGAAAGGGACTGCGGGTGAGCCTGGAAAAAACTGCCAGGAAAAACTATTCAGCAGGAACATCCACCTGGAAATTGACGGCGCGAGCCGGCACGACGGTCGAGATCGCGTGCTTGTAGACCATCTGGGTCACGGTATTGCGCAACAGCACCACGTATTGGTCGAAAGATTCGATTTGACCCTGCAGTTTAATCCCGTTGACCAGGTAGATGGACACGGGGACATGTTCTTTGCGCAAGGTGTTCAGGAACGGATCTTGCAGCGTTTGCCCTTTATTGCTCATTGGCAGGCTCCATTGTGTTGTTTTTGAGGTGGTACTGATACCGGCACTCTACAGGGTTTTCCCGGGGTTCGCCAGCGCGTACCGGGTAACCGCGAGAGCGTTCTGATCCGGCCTTTTGCCAGAAGTTCTTCGCAGTGCAGCAATTTCGTTGATCGCGTGCCCCCGGGGGCCGGATCGGCCCATCGGGGCCGGCGTGCGGCGGGTGTCAGTAGCGGAAATAGAAGGCCCCCAGTTCGCCGTCGTCGTCCGGCTTGCGCTGGCGGCGCGTGGTCTTGACCAGGTCGACGCTGGCCGGTGAGCGCCAGCCGAACTTGGCGAAGATCTGCTCGGCCGGCCGCACGAAACGCATCCACTGGCGCGCCAGCAGCAAGGAGATCAGCAACACGATGACGGTCAGGATGGAACCGGCGACAGCGGCCATGCCGAGCAGACCTGCACTGAGCCCTGTGCCGCTGATGAACACCACCAGCAGTCCGAAGACCATGGCGATCGCCGCCGCCCCCAGGCCGCCCAGCGCGCCCCACCTGAGCGCGTTGCGCCAATGCGCCACGCGCCCCCGCGACAGATGCGGGTACAGCGCGACGGTGCGGTCGGCCGGTCGCGCGATGGCGTATCCCTCGTAGTGATCGCCGGTCCAGCTGGCCACCACCTGCACCTCGTCGCCCTCGGCGAACGGCGCGCGCCAGACCCAGGCCTGCACCGGCTGCCCGTCGACCCAGAAGCGCAGTTGATCGGCCTCTTCCTCCATGTCCGCGGCATGCATGGCGCCGGCCACCGCCTGGCCGCCCAGCCCGGCCGCGGCCGCGGCCAGCGCGACGCCGCCCAGCGCCAGCCTGCCCTCGTTCGAGTAGACGAAGTTGGCGCGCTGGCGCACGCTGCGGTACTGGCTGACCCGGCCCTGCAGCAGCACCAGTTCGCCGACCGGCGGCGGGTTGGCGCCGGTGGCCGATGTCGTAGCGGCTTGCGTGCTCACATGACTTCCTTGATCGCGTTGTCGAGCGCCTGCATCTGTGCGTCCGGCGTACGCATCCAGGCCGGATTGGGCTGCTTGCCCAACGCGCAGCCGTCGCACCATTTTTCCAGCTCGTTGTCGGTGAACCACCAGATCAGGCCCTGGATCACCAGCGTGGCGACCGTCAGCCATGCGCCCACCGACATCAGCAGGATGCGCGCGGCGACCACCGCCGCCGCGCGGGCGCTGAGCCGGCCGACCGCGCCCGTGCTGGCGGTGCCCATCATGCGCTGGATCAACGGAGCCGCGTAGGTATAGGCGGTCGCCCACGCCGCCAGCCCGCTGACCACGCCCAGGCCCCCCTTGGTGAAGTACAGCACGCCAATGCCGTAGCGCCCTTGGCCGTATTCCTTGGCGCCGTCTATGAAGTCGAACGACGAGGCCGCCAGCGAAGCGAAACCGGCCAGCCCGCCGCCCCACAGCTTCAGGCGCTGGAACGAACGCGACTCGGCGCCAAACACCGCCTTGACCGGGATCGACGCGATGTCGATGACGGTCGCGGTCAGCAGCGTCGCCGACAGGCCGACCTGCGCGATGATGCGGCTATCGCGGCGGCCATGCATCGCCACGTCCAACGCGAGCATCTTGCTCAGGTTGGCCCCTTCGATCAGCCCGACCACCAATGCCAGCCGGGCGTCCTTGAGCGCCGCCGGACCGCCGCTGCCGGCGCGAAAGCTGTTCCAGGCGCCCTGCAGCTGCGCCGCGCGCGCCGTACTGTTTTCCGGCTTGAAGCTGTCGACCACCTCGCCCATCTGGCGAAAGCTTTGCAGCCGCTGGCGATTGGCCTGGGTCTGTTCGGAGGCCTGCGCCATCACCAGCTTGAACGAATCTTCGGCCGAGACGAACGCGCGGATGCTGAACAGGTGCTGGACCATCTTTTCGCTGGTGAACACGCCCACCTGGTCGACCTTGAAGTGGCGAAACACCGAGTCGCCGACCGTCACCGCGAACTTGTCGACGCCGCGCGTGTTGATCGGCGCCAGCTTGACCGAGAACGCGCGGCTGCCGGCCGCCGCGCTGGCACCGGTGTTGGTCGACAGCAACGACACGGCCTTTTTGTAGATGTCGACCATGCGCTGCAGTTGTTTGATGAACAGCCCGGCCAGCGCCGAGTCGCCCGGCGTGATGACGGTATCGCGGGCCGCCTGCAAGGCCTGATCGACTTCGGCCTTGGCCTCTTTCTGGTTCAGCGCCAGCGTGCGCCACACCAGATTGCCCCGTTCGGTGGCGCGCGCCTGCCTGACCCACTCATCGATCTTGGCCGCGCCGTTGTCGCTCGACGAGATGCCGAAGATCGCTTCGCTGACCGCATCCTCGAAGGCCAAGCCGTCACCGACATCTTCGTCGTCGTAATCTTCCAGCACCGCCAGGAAATGCGGCGCCTCGAGCCAGCGGATCAGCTGCGGCGTGCGATCGGACGCCATCGCACCGATCTCGGCCAGCAGCTTTTTATAGTTCTCTTCGAAGGCGTGATAACTGCCTTCCTTGAGCCGCTCTTCGTACTTGGTCCACGCCGTGGCCGGTTCGCGGCGACGGCGTTCATCGAACACATCCTGGCGTGCGTCGGCGTCCTGGCGGCCGGCCCGTTCGGCGGCGTCGATCTCGCCTTTCATGCGCGCGGCGTCCTGCGGCGACTTGGCATGCCGGTCGACCAGCACGTTGCGGCGGTTGCGGAAGGTCGCGTCGTCGATGGTGCCGGCCTGATGCTGATCGAACAGGTCCCAGTAACCCGACAGCAGCGCCGACCGGTCGCGCGCGCCGCGATGGGCCGAATCGACCACGCCGACCGCGACACGCTGGTTGGCCATCGGCGTCGATTCGATTTCGCGCTGGTGCTGGTCGATCTGCGCCAGCACGCGGTTCTGCAGCGCCTGCTTGACGCCGTTGATGGCGTTGTAGGCAGACAATTCGAGCTCGCGTTCGTCGGCGTAGGCCGACGCCCAGCCGACCACGTCATTGCGAAAGCCGTTCAGTTCGTGCACGGCGGCCAGCGGGTCCCACAGCGCCATGACGACACCGGGGTGTTGCTCGCCGTCGGCGGTCGCGCCGCGTTCACCGAGCATGCGTGCCGCCTCGGGCACATCGAAGTTGCCGCTGTTGCGCCACGGGTAGCGGGTACCCATGCGATACAGCACCGAGGAATTGTACGCGCCGGTGGCGCGCTGGCTGAATACCGGCGCATCCTGGTCGTAGGGCAACTGGTCCTGGCTGAAGTCGTCGGCGTAGTCGAGCACGTCGTTCAGTGCGGTGGCCGGTTCGGCGCTGAGGTGCGGCGCCTTGGGCTCGGCGCTGGCGACCAGTTCCTTGGGTTCGATCTTCTGCATGCGCGCATCGCGCAAGGACTCGGAATTCTTGTAGCGATCCAGCGTCTTCTGCGTCCAGCGGTGTTCGCTGAAGGCGATCCAGACGGTCTCGCACTCGGCCGGGGCGTCGATCACGAAGTGATGCAGCCGCATGTTGTTATGGCCTTCGGTGCGGCAGGCCGCCGGCGCGAACGCCAGCGCGAAGCTCATGTCGGTCTGCGGCGCCGGCAGCGGCAGGATGATGCCGTGCTCGGAGACCGCATGGTTCTCCCAGCGATTGGCGCCGCGCGCATTCTTTTTGTAGAAGACGTACAGGAACCCCGGCCGGATCGCACGCAGCGCGTAATGGAAACCGTGCGACAGGCGATGCTCGGCGACGCCTTCGCCGCTGGCCCAGGCCGGCAGCGCCTTGCGCACCGAGTCGGGCACCGGCGCGTAACGCACCGGCAGGATGGCCAGGCCCTTGCGGGCGCAGGGCTCGCACAACTTGGATTCTTGTTGTTCGCTCATGTCGGTCCATGCACCGCGATGCGGTGCCAAATCAGGGAGTCGATGGCCTCGAACGCCGCGCTGAACGGCTGCTGCTGCAGCACGCAGCGTTCGAACAGGTCGGCCAGTTCGGCGTCGTCGAAAAAACGGCTGTGCACGGTCAGCGCCAGCAGGCCGACGATCTCGAAATCCTCGCGTTGCGTCAGGCCGGCATCGCGCGCCCAGCGCAGCGCCGGCAGGCAGACGCGCAGATGCCAGGCGAGATCGGCCTCGGGCAAGGCGTGCGCGCCATCGCCCCAGCCCTGGCGCGCGCGGCGCAACGCGCCGTTGAAATACCCGATCATCCGCACGTCGGCCCATTGCGCCGCGCTCAGCGCGAATGCCGGCCCCGGGTCGGCAGCGGCCGCAGCGGCCGCCGGCGGCTCGCCGCGCGACAGGCGATGCACCGCGCCCAGCATATCGACCGCCCACCAGACCTGCACCGGTCCGAGCAGCGCCCGGCGCTGCGCCGCATCGAGCCACTGCCACAGCACGGTGAGCACTGCGGCGTCGCTCAGGCGCAGTTGCACCAGCCGGTTCAGCTCGTCGTACTGGACCAGCAGATTGGCCAGGTGCTGCGCCACTGCCGCCGGCGCGGCGTCGAAAGCGAGCACGCCGCCCTGGCGGCGGCCCTTGGCCCCGTAATGCGCGGTGGCGCCGACCTCGTCGAAGGCGTCGTCCAGGCAGTACAGCAAGGCTTGGCTGTCGGGCAGCCGCTCGAGGTTCAGGCACGCCAGCCATGGCTTGGTCTGTGCGATGAAATATTTGTCCGGCAGAGGCAGCACCTGACGGCTGGCGGGCAGCCAGGCAGCCCACGGAACGCCGGCGTTCACCGGCCGCAGCACCGGATCGAACAGCACCGCGCAGTGGCGCGGCCCCTGCTGCGCCTGCTCGCGATGCAGCGCATCGCTCAGCGCCTGGGCCGCGGCGCTGGCCGGCGGCATGTCATCGATGGCCTCGAGAGCCTGGTTGCCGGGAAACGTCATCGAGTCAGCTCTTTCTCGAAGCCCGCACCGTGTTCGCCCGGCGCCATCGCCTGGTCGAGGTCGATCAGTTGCGCCTGCTCGACGCCCACCACGTGCACCTGGCTGGGGCCGACAGTCTTGAGCCGGAAGCCGACTTGCTCGGTCTCGTGGACCGGATAGGCACGCACCACCTTGCCGGTCAGCACCGAGATGGCCAGCAGCCGTTGGCTGCCGCCGCCCTGCACGATCATCGGCGTGCGTGGGTCGCTCGAACCCAGTACCGGGTTGAAGATCTTGCTGCGGTGCTCGGGTCGGCTGGAGCGCTGCTTGTAGAGGACGTCGCTGCGGGCCGCGCGCGCGGTGCCGGGATACCGCACGCCGTCCCAGTCGAGCGCCCACACCTGGCCTTGGCCATCGACACCGATCGACAATATAGTCTGTTCGATCGGCGCATCGAAACGGCCGGCGGCCGGATCGAAGCGCGTCAGCCGGCCGCCCGGATCGAGCAGGTACAACGACTGCGTGGCGGCCGACCAGACCAGGTCCATCGTCATCGACATCATGTCGTGAAGCCGGTTGACCATCGGCGGTGCCGGCAGCTGGCGCAGCACCGTGCCCGCTGTCACGTCGATCTCGGTCAGCAGCATGTCGGGCCGATACATCGCGAAGCCCCCCTCCACCATGCCCGGATTGGTCGCCACCCACGCACGGCCCTCGTGCACTAGGAACTGGTTGCGGGCCTGCTCGGCCGACGGGATCGGCACCGAATAATCGATCTGCCCGCTGGCCAGATCGATGCGGCTGAAGGCGCCCTTGACCAGGCCGACCGCATACCCCTTGCCGGCCGCCGCGTCGATCTCGAGACCGACGATGCCCACGCCCTGGCAGTTGGGGAACGGACAGAACCAGTCCTCGCCTTGGGCGTAGGGCACCTGCACGACGGTGCGCAGGACCTTCGATGCATCCAGGTCGTACTCGAGCACGCGAGCGCCCTGCTTGCCGTTGGCCGCCAGGAACACCCGCCCGTCCTGGCCGGACGGCACGATGTCGATGACGCCCGGCACGTCGATGATGTGGCCGGCCGCGGCCTGTGCATCGACCGGCGCGGGCTGATCGCGGGCCTCGTCGCGCAGCGCCTCTTCACGCGCCTGCGCGGCCTGCTGCTCGAGTTCGCGCTGTTGCAGCGATGCAGCCAGCTCGTCGGTGGCGGCGCGGATCGCCGGCCCCTGCGGATGGGCCTGCGCCCATTGCCATTGCCACACCGCGGCCACCGCGCAGGCGCCAATCGCCAGCGCCGCGACCGCCACCCGCAGGGCCGCGCGCCGCAGCCGCAACGCCAACAGCGCGATACCGGCCAGCACGCCGAACAGCGCGCCGCCCGCATGGGCCCACGCATCGATATTGCTGATGAAAAGCCCTGTCACCAGGTTGATCGCCGAGAACAGCAAGGCCCCTTGCAAGGACCGCCAGGTGGCCGTGTCCTGCGGTTCGAAGCGCCGCACGTACAGCGCCAGCACGGCGCTGGCGCCCGACAGCGCCATGATCGCGCCCGAGGCACCGACGCTGACATGGATCTGCCAGACCGGCTGCATCATGCCGAGCAGGCCGCCGAAGGCATTGCTGCCCTCGACCTGCCGGTCCAGGTTCAGCACCGCCGTCATCAGGCTGGCGAACAGGCCGCCTCCGACGAAGATCAACAGCCACTGCCAATGCCGGATCACGGCCTCTAGCGCCGCGCCGATCAGCAGCAGCGCCACCACGTTGAACAGCAGATGGGTGATCGAGCCGTGCAGAAAGACGTTGGTCAGCAGCCGATAGCTCTGGTCCGACAAGGAATAGGCCGGCACGTTGGCGCCGAGCATCATCAGTTCTTCGGCGCTGAACTCGACATAGTGTCCGACCGTCATGCCCTGCCACACGTAGACACCGACTAGCGCGACCGCAAAGACGATGGACAGCAGCGGCAGCCGCAAACGGGTTCGTGCTTCGATCTCGCTCATAGCTCGACCACTCCATCCTGGTTGGCAGCAGCGGCCATCTGTTTGGGGCCGCAGGCTCGGAACTCGCCATCGGGCAAGGGATCGCCTTGCGCGTCGTCGGTCCGCGGGCCGCCCCAGTTGTGCGCGCCGGCCAGCAGCTCGACCTTGCCCGGCGCATGCAGCTCCATGCGCCCGCCTTCGAATCTCAGGTAGGCGCCACCGGCCGTGGCGAGCACGCTTTGCGCGGCGCGCACCTCGACGCTGGCATGGGTCGAGGCGATGGTGACGGCTTTTTTGGCGCTCAGCTTGAGCGCGTCATCCTGCGCCTGCAGGCTCAGGCTGCCGCTGGCGGCGTGCAGGCGCAGGCCGGCGGCATCGACCGGCGACGAACCGCCCGATTGCCCCAGCGTGAACAGCACCAGGCCTTCGGCAACCCCGACGGCCTGATCGGCACCGGCGGCCCAGTTCACGTGCGGCGCCGACAGCCAGACCGACTGGCCGGCGATGGTGTGGGCATCGGCGGGCGTGTATTGGCCGATGCCGGCCGGCGCACTGAACTGCAGGTGCGGCGAGGAATACGCCGGCACCTCGGCGTCGCCACCGGCCTGCGTGGCCTTGACGATCTCGAGCACCTTGTCGGACTCGGCCAGCGCCGGCAGCTCGGCCGCCGCCGGTTCGCCCGGCAGCACGGCGCTTTGCTTGCCGGCCGCCTGGGCCAGCGCCAGCGCCATCTCGCGCGATTGTTCGATCTGCGTGATCGCTTCCTTGGAGTCCAGCATCGGCCCGCTGGCGGCGGCACGCAGGTCGGCGCTGACCAGCAGGCCGGCGCCGGCACGCACCGCCACCGCCTCGCGCGAGGCCAGCTCGCCGCCGTGGCCGCGGTCGGCCAGCCGTTCGTTGTCGCGCTGCTGCTTGATGTGGCCGAGATTCAGGCGGCTGTCGGCCAGCGTGCTGGACACGGTGGTGCGCACCTGGCCGGGGCTGTCATCGAACACCAGCTGGTTGTAGCCGCCGCTGCCCTGCCCGCTCGAGGACAGCGCCTGCGTCTTGAAGCCGGACATCACGGCATTGTGCGCATGGCCGTCCTTGCCGCCGGCGAACCAGGCCGGCGCATTGCCGGTGGCGTTAGCGGCGCCGCCCTGCACGCTGTTGTAGGCGGCGTCCTCGGCGCCTTCGCCGTTGTAGAGGCCGCCCACCACCACCGGCCGGTCGATGTCGCCGTTGAGGAACTCGACCAGCACCTCCTGACCCTTGCGCGGAATCCAGTTGCCGCCCCAGTCGGGTCCGGCCACCGGCTCGGCGACCCGCACCCAGGTGCCCAGGCTGTTGCTGGCCGGGGCGTTGTCCTCGTCGCTGGGATGCGCCAGCCGATTGCTGGACGACCGGCCGCGCTGCCAATGGAACTGCACCTTGATGCGATGATCGCGATCGGTGTGTACCGGTCCGTTGTCGCCCACCACCAGCGCGGTCTGCGCGCCGACGACGGTCGGCCGCGGGTGGATCCGCGCGCCCTGCTGGTCGCGCGTCAGCGGTCGATATTCGATGTCGGCGTGCAAGGCCGTAAAACGATTGCGGTAGAACTCGGGCGCCGGGCCACCGGGCGCAGGGCTGCCGGGCGCCGGGCTGCCGGGCGCCGCCTGTGCATCATCGGACCAGCCGAGCAGGCCGCCCAGGGCCCGGGAGATGCTGCGCCCGAAACCTTCGTCGAAGTTGTTGCGGGCCTCGTGACGGATGGCCAGCACCACGTGGCCGGGATCGTCGGTGGCGCCGGCGTTCCAGTGATCCTGCAGGCGCAAACGGGTGCCCGGACGCAGGCTGCGCACCGTGCCCTCGCCTTCGTAGCACTCGTGCGCCACCCGCAAGGCCGCCATTGCGTTGCTGGCCAGCCGTTCGCCCTGCGCGCCGTCTTCGTAGCCGTACTGGCCGGCATAGTCACGATCGATCAGCTGGCGCGCATCGACGAGCTCGGCCTCGGGCGCCGGCGCCTGCGCGCCGACCGGCCGCGCGTTCATGCTGCGGTAGTCCCAGCTGGACCACTGCACGGCATTGGTGCCCCACTGGCTGCGACGACGCCAGGCCTGCACGGTGTCGCGGGTCTCGGTGGCGTCGGCGCGATGGAACCGCACCTCGAACTGTTCGTTCTGCTGGAACGCCCCGTTATGGTCGGCGATGACCCAGACGTGCTTGCCGGGCTCGCCATCGGCGCCGGCCTCGTGCTCGAACCAGTAGAACAGGCCTTCCTCGGCCAGCAGGCGTTCGACGAAGTCGAAGTCGCTTTCGCGGTACTGCGTGGTCAGGCTGCGCACCGGATAGTCGGCACGGTCCTTGATGTCCCAGCGCCATTGCGGCGCCAGCTTGCCGCGCCCGGCGTAGTCGCCAGCGATGCTTTCGACGATCTCGAACACCGTCTTGTCCTGGAACGCGAAGCTGTCGCGGCGCACACGCAGAAAGGCGATCCACGGCTCCACCCGCAGCCGGTAGCGGGCCATGCCGCCATTGGCGCTATCGAAGCTGGCCGCGGTGACGTGCCCGCACCACAGGCGCGGCTGGTCGACATCGACGGTCTTGAGCGACAGCTGGATCGGCTGGCCCATCAGCGTATTGAGGTCCAGCTGGGCATCGTCGCACAGCACGCTCAGGTCGATGCGATAACCGCCCTGCCCGATCTGCTCGTCGACGGTGACCGATTCGGCCAGCAGCCGGTCGGGCCCCAGTGGCGTCAGCAGGTCCAGCAGCCGGCCGGCCTGCAGGAATCCCGCCGGCAGCAAGGTCGAGAACGAACCCATGTCGATAGCCATACCAATTCTCCGAGGGCAGCCTGGACACGCCTGCGCGCCGGCGGCCGGCCGCCCCGTTTCAAGTCATCCGATAACGAAATGCGCCGTTCTTGTCGGCACCGACCTTGATCTTCTCGATCGCCTCGCCCTGCGCCATGCGCGACAGCACCTGGCCGGCGATCTCGGGCAGCAGCGTGCCGTTGAGGATGTGGTCGACGTTGCGCGCGCCGGTATCGACCTCGGTGCAGCGCGCCAGCACGGCTTCGACCAGCGCCTCGTCCCATTCGAACACCGCGCGGTGGTTGGCGAGCACGCGCTGGGCGATGCGGCCCAGTTTCAACTCGATGATGCGCACCAGCGCATCGTCGTCCACCGGGTAGTACGGAATGGTCTTCATGCGGCCCAGGAAGGCCGGCTTGAAGGCCTTGTACAGCTGCGGGAACAGCTGCTCGAGCAAGGCGTCGGGCGCCGGGCGCTCGCCGCTTTCCGGATTCAGGCAGGCCTGCATGATGGTCGACGAACCGACGTTGGAGGTCAGGATGATCAGCGTGTTGCGGAAGTCGATCTCGCGGCCTTCGGCATCGTCGAGCACGCCCTTGTCGAACACCTGGAAGAACAGCTCCAGCACGTCGGGATGGGCCTTCTCGACCTCGTCCAGCAGCACCACGCTGTAAGGCTGGCGCCGCACCGCCTCGGTCAGCACGCCGCCCTCGCCGTAGCCGACATAGCCGGGCGGCGAGCCCTTCAGGCCCGAGACGCTGTGCGCCTCCTGGTACTCGCTCATGTTGATGGTGACCAGCTTGCGCTCGCCGCCGTACAGGATGTCGGCCAGCGCCAGCGCGGTCTCGGTCTTGCCCACGCCCGACGGGCCGACGAACAGGAATACGCCTTGCGGCTTGTTGGGGTCCTCGAGCCCGGCGCGCGCGGTGCGCACGCGCTGCGCGATGGCCTCGAGCGCGTGGTCCTGGCCGATCACGCGGCGCGCCAGCGAGGGCTGCAGCTCGAGCACGGTGCGGATCTCGTCGCTGACCATGCGGCCCAGCGGGATGCCGGTCCAGGCCGACACGACCTCGGCGATGACCTGGGCGTCGACGTAGGCCGGCACCAGCGGGTTCTCGCCTTGCAGCGCGCGCAACTGGGACTGCAGATCGAGCAGTTCCTGCTGCTGGGGGGTCAGCGCGGGCTGCTGGCTGGCCTTGGCCGATTTTTTGGCCGCGGCCTTGGCCGGGGTCTTGCGCGCGGCGGGCTTGTCGCTCGCCGCGGCGGCTGTGGCGGTCGCGCCGCCAGCCACCGAATCGCCGGCCACCGCCGTCTCTCCCGGCAACGGTTCGCCGCTCTGCTCGAGCGACTGGCGCAGCGCATGGATACGGTCGACCAGCTCGGTCTCTTGCGCGTGGCGCGCCGAGGCTTCGTCCAGCTGTTGCTGCACGCTGGCGTTCTCGTCCGCCAGCTCGGCCAGCCTGGCGGACTGCGCATTGCCGGTCGCCGCCTCGCGATTGAGGGCCTCGCGCTCGGCGCCGATGCGGGCCAGCCGATGGCGCGCGTCGTCGATGCGCGCCGGCGTGGCGCTGCGGCCCAGCGCGACACGCGCGCAGGCCGTGTCCAGCACGCCGACCGCCTTGTCGGGCAGCTGCCGGCCGGTGATGTAGCGATGCGACAGGCGCGCCGCCGCCACCACTGCCTCGTCCAGCACCCGCACGCCGAAATGTTTTTCCATCAGCGGCACCATGCCGCGCAACATGGCGGCGGCCAGCGTCTCGCTGGGCTCCTCGATCTTGACGACCTGGAAACGGCGCGCCAGCGCGGCGTCCTTCTCGAAGAACTTCTTGTATTCGCTCCAGGTGGTGGCGGCGATGGTGCGCAGCTCGCCGCGCGCCAGCGCCGGCTTGAGCAGGTTGGCGGCGTCGTTCTGGCCGGCCTGGCCGCCCGCGCCGATCATGGTGTGCGCCTCGTCGATGAACAGGATGATCGGCGTGGTGCTTTTCTTGACCTCGTCGATGACGTTCTTGAGGCGGTTCTCGAACTCGCCCTTGACGCTGGCGCCCGCCTGCAGCAGCCCCATGTCGAGCACGCGCAGGTCCACGCCCTGCAGCGACGGCGGCACGTCCTGCGCGACGATGCGCAGCGCCAGGCCCTCGACCACCGCGGTCTTGCCCACGCCCGCCTCGCCGGTCAGGATGGGATTGTTCTGGCGGCGCCGCGTCAGGATGTCGATCATCTGGCGGATCTCGGCGTCGCGGCCGATCACCGGGTCGATCAGTCCGTCGCGGGCGCGCTGGGTCAGGTTGGTCGTGTATTGGTCCAGCGCCGGCGTGCGCGACAGCGCACCCGGTGCCGGCTGGCCGGCCGCCGCGGCGTCGGCGCCCGGCTGCGCGGCGTCACCGAAGGCGACACCCTGCGCGGCCTCGGACGAGCCGGCGGTGATCTCGTCGAACTTGTGCTTGAGCGACTCGACGTCGATGCGATCGAACAGCGGCGAGCCGCGGCGCGCCAGCTGGGCCAGATCGGGCTCGGCCAGCAGCGCCAGCAGCAGGTGACCCGAGCGGATGCGGGTGGTCTGCGTGTCGAGCGAGGCGATCAGCCAGGCATGCTCGAACAGCTTGGGCAGATGCGGCGAGAACACCGGCGTGCGCGAATTGCCGGTCTTGAAGCGGCGGATCTCCGCATTCAGGTCGGACTCGATCTGCGCGGCGTCGACGCCGCTCTTGCGCAAGGCCACCGCGAAGTCGCTGTCCTGCTGCTCGAGCAGGGCAGCGAACAGATGTTCAATATCCACTTCGTAATGGGTCTGCGCCATGCACAGGTTGGCGGCGCGTTCGGCTGCCTGGCGGCAGGTCTGGTTCAGCTTTCCGATGAGACTCTTGAGCGATATCGACATGATCGGCGGTTTCTAGGTTCTTCTGGGGTCAGTGGATGGTATGCAATTCGTAGCTTGCGTCGGAGCGGTCCTGCTGCGCCGGATCCGAGCACAGGAAGGTGCTCCAGCCCAGCTGCCCGCCGCCTTCCTGGCCCAGCGCGCTGCCGGTGACGTCTTCCTTGCGCAGGATCAGCCGGATCTCGTATTCGAAGGCGGGCCCGGCCAGCATGGTCAGCAGTTTCTCGAGCGCGCCCGCGCGCTCGCCGCCGGGCAGGAACTCGCGGAACCGCTCGCGTCCCAGCGGGCCGATCCACAACCGCATGCACAGGTCGCGCTGCCAGATGCGCTCGCCCGAATGGGCCGACACGCCCAGCACCGCGCCGGGGCTGCCCAGCCGGGTACGGCGTTCGGGCGGCACCGTGTACCACTTGCCGACGAACTGTTCGATGCGCACCGGCGAGCCGAAATAATCGCTCAGCACCCGCTGCATGTAGTGCGCCGAGGCCGGCCGATGGCGCATCGCGGCCGCGTAGTGCGCCATCGATTCGTCGTAGACCTGGCCGGTGCCTTCGCGCAGCCGGTCGCGCAGCGCTGGATGACCCAGGCCGGCCAGCGACAGCAGCAATGGCAGGTAGTGATGATCGCGCTCGGTCTCGTGCCGCAACGGCAGGCGGTATTTTTTCCAGGCCGCGTAGAACAGCGCCGCGGCGCGATTCGAGAACATGTCGAAGAACGCCCGCGCCGAGCGGTCGCGGCTGGCGCTTTCGCGCAGCGCCAGCATCTCGGTGTAATGCAACGGCAAGGCGCCCTGGCTGCCCAGCAGGCCGAAGAAGGCCGGCGTCAGTTCGATCGACCCGAGCCTGCCCTCTTGCAGCGCATGGCGGCGCGCGTCGGCATCCTTGAGCAGATTGCCGTCGAGGTCGTAGGCATTGGCCGCGGCGATCTCGCTGGCCGGAAACGCCAGCGACGGCGAGTTCGGAAAGCGCAGGCGCAGCGGCACCGTGTCGCCGCCCCGGCCCTGGCCGTTCTTGGCGAACCATTGCTCGAGCATGCGCACCGCCTGGAAGAAGCGGTAACGCTGCGGATTCTCGAGCAGGTCCTCGATTACGACAGGATGGCGTCGCCGTTGCACGGGCTGCATCGGACGATCTCCTCTGAAGTGCGGCGCGACACCACCACCAGCTGGATGAAGCTGTTGGCATGCACGTACAGGCCGAAGAACCGGTTCATCACCGACACGAAGGCATGCAGGCTGGTGCCCACGAAGTTGTCCTCGTTGACCGTCAGGCGGATCTCGATGCCACGCACGAAGGTCGCGAAGGGCTCGCCGGGCATCCAGTGCGTCGCGGGCTTGTAGTCCAGCCCGACCAGGCCTTCGATCTGGCGCGCCGACACCGCGCCTTGCGACAGGTCGTACAGGCGCAGGGTCTCCTTGAGCGCCGGCAGGCCGCTTTGCACCAGCGACAGGTGATTGAGCGCCAGGTGCGAGATCAGCCGCCAGTGCGCCGCGCGGCCGCGCTGGAAGCGCTGGCTGGCCGAAGGCCGTCGCAGCAGCCGGATCGCACGCGCCAGGCTGCCGCCCTCCAGGCTCAGGTCGCCGCCCGGCAGGCCGATGGTCAGGCTGGCCGGCAGGTCGCGGTTGGTGCAGGTCAGCGCCAGGCTCAGCGTGTCGGTCTGCGGCACGCTGGGATCGAAATCGATGTCGACGATCGAGATCTCGGTCTCGTAGCCGGGGCTGCGCTGCGCCACCGACTCGTCGCGGCGCGCGATCCAGTAGTGGCCGGCGCGCTCGGGCGTCTCGCCGTGATGCAGCGAATAGAACGGCCGGAAGTCGACCACCGAATCGCCCTGCGCGGTCTGGCGCACCAGCTTGACCGAGTCGATCGAATAGACCTCGTAGCCGTAGGCGCGCCGCGCATCGGCGACCACCGGATAGGAATCGTTGGCGTACGAGACGCGGATCGGATCGCCGCGCTGCTCGAACAGGTTGACCACCGGCGTGCAGCCCAGCCGGATGTGGTCGGTGCCCAGCGTCTCGAGCAGGCGCGCGACGTTCGAGTCGGCCCGCAGCCCCTGCACCACCAGCCGCAGCGTGAAGGTCTTGCTGCCGGCCAGGCGCTCGCGCATCGCCGCCAGGTCGATGTCGAAGAAATTGAATTTTTCGGGAAAGACGAAGTGCTCGGCCAGCAGCCGGTAGGCCGGATGCGAACTGGCCGGATAGTCGATCAGCGCATCGCCATCGCTCAGGCCCACTTCGTGGATCGGGATCACCGGCAAGGCGTCCCAGCGGCCCTCACGGATTTCGACGAAGGCCGCCGCGGTCTTGAGGAACAACATGTCGCGCAGCGACGCCACGAACGACGGCTCGCCGTGCATGTAGACCCGCAGGCGGTCCACGCCCAGCGTGGCGAAGTCCAGCGTATCGGCCTCGCAGCGCAGCGTCAGCGACAGGCAGCCGGTCGAGCCGGCCGGCAGCCGCGCGGTGGCGGGCGCCGCGACGCTGGGGTCGTACTGCGCGGCCTGCACCGTGACCGGCGCGAGCGTGACGTCGTAGACGGTGCGAAAGCGGCACGACACGCCACGCACCGGATTGCTCTTGAGCTCGGTGCCACGCTCGATGCGGCTGGGCGCCGACAACTGCGCCGCCACGCCGCCCAGGTCGAACCAGGCCACCGAGCAGGACGGAAACGGCCGCAGGTAATGCGGATACAGCACCTCGAACAGCGACTCGGTGAACTCGGGATAGTCGTCGTCGAGCTTGCGGTTGATGCGCGCGCCCAGCAGCGCGAACGACTCGATCATGCGTTCGACGTGCGGGTCCTCGCAGGTCTCGCCAGACAGGCCCAGCCGCGTGGCGATCTTGGGGTAGCGTTGGGCGAAGTCGCGCGAGTAACGGCGCATGAACGCCAGCTCTCGCTCGTAGTATGGCAGCAGTTCTTCCATCGTCTATCTCGTTCTCAGGCTGCGCAAACAAAACAATCGCCGGCCCCGCGGCCGGCGAATTCAGGCGATCTTCGGTCGCCCCTTGCTGACCGAATACTGCAGCGTGGACGGCTGCAGCGTGGCGTCGAAGGTGACGGGTTCATGCGCCGGACCGACGTCCAGCATGGCGGTGATGGCGAAATACAGCACCGACGTGGCGCGCGCATCGATCTGCAGCAGCACCTTGACGTTGGTCAGCCGGGGTTCGTGCCTGGCGATGGACTGCTCCAGCGCCCGGCAGATGAATTCACGGTCGTAATGGCTGGCCAGGCTGCGTCCGGAAAAGTCGCTCAGCCCGTAGGTGAGGATGGACCGCTGGCACTGGCTGTAGCGGCGCAGCTGTTCTTCGGTGAAGACCATGCGGGTGTTCAGCAGCGACTCGATGTCGCGCGCCACGGTCTCCTTGAGCTCCTCGACCGATAGCCGTCGCAAGGCCGGGCCGCCGTGGCCGGCATCAAACAGCTTGTCGAACAGACTGGGCTCGAAACCTTTCATGGACGCCGCGAAAAATGTGAACGGAAACACCGCGCCGCGCCATCGTGGCACCGACGGCATCGGCGACGCGGCCACTGCGACGCCGCGCCAAAACAAAACCCCCGGCACGCCCGCCCCGGTCCAGCCGGGACGCGGCGAACCGGCCTGGGGCCGATCCGCCGGCGCCGCCCCATCGACCGGGACAGCGCAGCGCTGCGGGGGTGTCCGATCAGACCGTGTAGGTCTTGTCGTTCTTGGTCAGGCTCCAGGCGCCTTGCGAGTTGCCGCCCTGGTTGCCGCCGACCTTCTGCTGCGTGTACTTCCATTGCACGGCGGCGTACTTGAGCGAGAACGACTCGGTCGGCAGGCCTTCGGAGACGACCTGCGGCGCGACGCGCGAGATCAGCGCGTACTTGAGCTTGATCTCGAGGTACTTGACGCGGTTGCCTTCGCCGTCGGCGCGCAGGAAATCGATGGTGACCTCATCGAAGGTCGTGCCACCGGATGCGTGCTGGTACAGCAGCGGGCTGACGACGTCCAGGTCTTTGGTGAAGACCATTTCGCCATGTTCGGTGCGCTCGGCGGTATGACCACCCGAGGTCGATGCCGTCGCCGAGCGCGGCTGAATGATCTCGTGTTGCCACGAGCTGATCTCGATCCAGTCGGGGTGATCCTTGTCTTGCGACTCGCCCTTGATGGCAGGATTGCCAAACTTGACGTAAATGTCCTTCATGGTTGACTTCTCCGGTTAAGTAACGAATGGCCTGGAAAGGCTGAAAGGCTCAGGACTTCTGCGCCTGCTGCGGCAGTTCGGCGACCAAACGCAGCGAGATCGACAGTTCGTCCAGTTGGAAGTGCGGACGCAGGAATGCGACCGCACGGTACACACCAGGACGGCCAGGCACTTCAGCCACCTGGACCGAGGCTTCGCGCAGCGGGAACTGCGCCTTCTGTTCCTGGGTGGCGTTGTCGTCCAGCAGGACGTACTGCGACACCCAGCGATTCAGAAAGCTCTCGACGGTTTGGGCCGAGGCGAAGCTTCCGATCTTGTCGCGCATCATGGCCTTGAGGTAATGAGCCACTCGCGAAACCGAAAAGATGTACTGCAATTGCGCCGACAGCACGGCATTGGCGTTGGCGCTGTCGGTGTTGTACTTCTTGGCCTTCTGCACCGACTGCGCGCCGAAGAAGGCGGCGTAGTCCGAGTTCTTGCAATGCACCAGCGGGATCAGGCCCAGGTCGCTGAGCTCTTTCTCGCGGCGATCGGTGATGGCGATCTCGGTCGGGCACTTGAGCGCGACTTCGCCGTCATCGGTCTTGAAGGTATGGGTCGGCAGGTTCTCGACCAGGCCGCCGCCTTCGACGCCGCGGATCGCCGCGCACCAGCCGAAATCGGAAAACGCCGAGGTCAGGCGCGCGCCGAAGGCCCAGGCGGCGTTGCACCACAGGTACTTGGAGTGATCGGTGCCATCGACTTCCTCGACGAAGTTGAAGCCCTCGACCGAGGTGCCTTCTTTCGGATCGTAGGGCAGGCGGCCCAGGAAACGCGGCATCGTCAGGCCGACGTAACGCGAGTCTTCCGAATCGCGGAAGCTGCGCCACTTGGCGTATTCGACGGTATCGAAGACCTTGGCCAGGTCGCGCGGACGGCCCAGGTCGGCGAACGAATCCAGGCCCAGCAGCTCGGGCGAGGCCGAGGCGATGAACGGCGCATGCGAAGCGGCGGCCACGTGCGACATCTGCTCGATGAAGTACATGTCCTCGGGCTGGCGGGTGATGTCGAAGTTGCCCAGCAGCGCGCCGAACGGTGCGCCGCCGAAGGTGCCGAATTCTTCTTCGTAGACCTTCTTGAACATCAGGCTCTGGTCGAAGTCGATCGCGGTCTGGAAATCGCGCACCAGGTCTTTCTTGGTGGCGTTGAGCAGGCGGATCTTGAGCATCGGACCCGTTTCGCTTTCCATGCAGAGGTAATGCAGGCCGCGCCAGGTGCTTTCGAGTTTCTGGAACTCCGGGGCGTGCATGACTTCGCTCAGCTGGGCCGAGATCAGTTGATCGAGCTCGGCCACGCGGGCATCGAGCATCGCCGACAGGTTGTCGGACACCACCACCGTGCCCTGCATCACCTGGCGAACCAGTTCGCCGATGATGTCCTTGGCACGATCGTGTTCAGAGGTGGACTTGGCGACGCGGCTTTGCGCGACGATCGAATCGAGCAGGTTGTCCTGCTCGGCGGCCGGTGCGGCGGCGCCCTGGTTGGCGGCGGCCTGGTTACTCATCGCCCTTCTCCTTGCCGGTGGTCTCGGTATTGAGTTGCTTGAGCTTCTCGGTATTGCCCAGCACCTCGCCAAGCAGGTCCTCGAGCCGGTCGTTGCCGGCCAGCTTGTTGCGCAGGTCGGCCAGCTTGGAGCGCGCCTCGAGCAGGTCGGCCAGCGGTTGGACCTGCTGCACCACCGCTTCGGGGCGGAAATCATCGATGGACTTGAAGGTCAGATCGACGCCGAAAGTGCCGGCCTCGTCGGTCAGGCGGTTCTTGACACGGTAGGCCGCACGCGGCGCCAGCGCGCCCATCACGTCGTCGAAGTTGTCGCGATCGACGCTGACGAACTTGCGATCCTTCAGGCGCGGCAGATCGGCCTGCGACTGGGCGCTGAAATCGCCGACCACGCCGACCACGAACGGCAGCTCTTTCTGTTCGATGGCATCGCCCTTCTCGACGTCATAGGTCAGCTGGACCCGGGGCGGACGCACTTTTTGCAGTCGTTTCTGTACGCTTTCTTTCTTTGCCATGAAAAGGCTCCATACGCCGCTGGGCGTGGCAAGGATTACTCCCGATGCGGCGCTTCGGCGTAATGCCCTTCCGAAGGAGCCTTGACTTGCATCGGGGCGGCCCGGCGGCCAAAAAAAGAACCGGCGCGTTGACGGCCGGCTCGGGTTATCGGGTCAGCGACCCAGCAGATCTCCAAACGGATTCGGCGTGGCGCCGGCCGGCGGACGGGGCACGGCGGGCGAGGCAGCCGGCGCATTGGCAGGCGCCGCGGCAGGCGTCTCGCTGCGAGCCGGCGCGCTGGTGGCGGCGGGTGCGCGGGCCGGTGCACGGCCATTGGCGGCGCCGCGCGGCTTGCGGCCATCGGGAAACAGCACGTCCTGACCGAGTGTCTCGCGCATCGCGGCGGCCAGGGCCAGCGCATCGGCACGGGTGTTGCCAGCCAGCAGCGCATCGCTGCGCACATCCGACAGCGCCTGCATCGCGACGCGCAGGCCACCGACGGCACGCACCGACTTGGCGACAAAATCCTGTGAATCGCGGCTCAAGGCCTCTTCGGCGGCGACGATCGCCTGGCCGTACTTCTGTTCGTCGAAACGCACCTTGGCAATATAGGACCAAGGCTCGCCCTTGGCGGGATTGCGCGCGGCGATTTCCTCGAACTGCGCGATCGCCTTGTCCGAACCGCCCTGCTCGAGCGTCTGCTGCGCGGCAGCCATGGACTTGTCGTACTCGGCCTCGGATTGCGGACCCGAGCCGGTCGAGGCGCAGGCGCCCAGGAAGGCAATGGCGCCTGTAGCTAGAACAAGACGTATTCTTGACATTTTCTTCCGTGAGCAGTTCTTGAGCTGGGCGAAATATACCACCAACTTCTGCTAAACATGCGGCAACTTACGTTTACTTCGTGTTACTTGATGCCGGCAGTCTGTCCCTCATGCAGCAGGATAGTTCGGGTATAGTGCGCCGGACTTCCTCCGCCTAGAACAAGAATGGTCGCAAACTCGATTTCACCGATGCGCAGGGGGCTCACGGCCTGCGCGGCCCTGGCGGCGACGCTGGCCCTGAGCGGCTGCGGCGCGATGTCGGCGGTCGGCGCGGTGGCCGATGTGGCCAGTTCGGCGCTCGAAGCCGCCGGCTTGAAAAAGCCCAAGGATGCGCCCTGGGATGTTGACATCTCGATACATGCAGGTAACAACCTGAACGCCAGCGGCGGCCAATCCATGGCTTTGGTCACGAAGGTTTACTATTTAAAGAACTCCGAAGCATTCCTGCGCGCACCGATGCAGGATTTCATTGATCCGGAACGCGCCAAGGCGACACTGGGCGATGCGCTGGTCGGCACGCGCGAGCTGCCGCTGACCCCCGGCCAGAAATACCAGGCCGTCGAAAAGGTGCCGCGCGAGGCCACCGCGGTCGGATTGGTGGCACTGTTTCATTCACCGGCGCCGCAGCGCTGGAAATTCGTATTTGATACAAAGAAGGCCGAAGACACCGGCCTGGTGATCGGCGCGCATGCTTGCGCGCTGACCGTCTCGAAGGGCGAAGCCCTGTTCGCGCCTGGCGCACCCAAGTTCGACGCCAGCCGCCTTTCTCCTGTGCAGTGCGGCCGCTGAGGCCCGCCCCACCCCATATATAGATGGAGCCAGAAAAGAACGTGAGCCATTCAGCGAAGGTACTTTGGGGTGAAGGCCTGTTCCTGCGCCCGCAGCATTTCCAGCGCCAGGACGCCTATCACGAGAGCCGGCTGGCCGAGATGTCGCGCGCGCTGCATCCCTATGCCTGGGGCCTGCGCACGCTGAAATTCGATCCGGCCGCGCTGGCCAACGGCATGTTGCGCGCCACCGAGGCGTCGGCGGTGTTCCAGGACGGCTCGCTGTACCTGGCGCCGCATTCGGACGACCTGCCGCCGCCGGTGTCGCTGGATACGCTGCAGGGCGCCAACGAAGCGGTGTTCTACCTGGCGCTGCATCCGCTCAAGGAGATCGGCGGCAATTACGGCCAGGACGCGAACCCGGGCGTATTCGCCACCCGCTACCTGGCGCACAACGCCGCCACGCCCGACCTGTACACCAATGCCAGCACGGCCGAACTGGCCTACCTGCGCAAGAACGTAAGGCTGCTGGCCGATACCGAACCGCGCGACCAGTTCCTCAGCATCCCGGTGGCACGGGTGCGCCGCACCAGCAGCGCCGGATTCGAACTGGATACCGACTTCATCGCGCCGAGCGTGTCGATCCTGGCGGCGGGCTCGCTGCACGAGCAACTGCGCCGCCTGCTCGATTCGCTGCACGCCAAGGTCAATGCGCTGTACGGCTTTCACCGCGAGCCCAGCAAGAACATCATCGAGTTCCGCTCGGGCGACATCGCGTCGTTCTGGCTGCTGCATACCGCCAACGAGGCCTACGCGGCGCTGGCGCACCTGTTCCAGCATCCGCAACTGCACCCCGAGCGGCTGTTCCAGGAGATGTCGCGGCTGGCCGGCGCGCTGATGACCTTCTCGAAGGCACGCACGCTGGCCGACCTGCCGATCTACCGCCACGAATCGCCGCAGGCCAGCTTCGACGAACTGAACCTGATCCTGCGCGAGCTGCTCGAGACCGTCATCTCGACGCGTTATTTCTCGATCGTGCTCGAGGAAGTGCGGCCCTCCTTCCATGTCGGCCGGCTCGATTCGGGCAAGCTCGACGAGAAGACCACCTTCTATCTGTCGGTATCGGCCGGGCTGCCGGCCAGCGAGCTGGCCGAAACGGTGCCGATGCGCTTCAAGGTCGGCGCGCCTGACGACGTCGACAAGCTGGTGCTGTCGGCCATGCCGGGCGTGCAGCTGAGCTACACGCCGCAGGTGCCGCCGGCGATCCCGGTCAAGCCGGGCGCGTGCTACTTCGCGCTGCAGGGCCGCGGCTCGCTGTACGAACGCATGCTGCAGTCGCAGAGCATCTCGATCTACGCCCCCAGCGGCATTCCCGAGCTCAAGCTCGACCTGATCGCGGTCACCCACTGAAGGGCATCCCATGAACGCCACCTACGACACGCCTTCCCTGCTCGATCCTTCGGTGACGCGCGACGCGCAGCTGGCGGCAGGCTCGCGCCCGGCCAAGACCTTGCTGGACCTGCTGTACGACGGCTTTCTGATGCTGTTCCTGTTGCGCCGCGGCCAGGCACCGGCCGACGCGGCGACCTTCTCGGCGCAGGTGCAGCAGTTTCTGGCCGAGTTCGAACGCAATGCCAAGAAGCTGGACATCCCCAGCGAGGACATCTACTCGACCAAGTATGCATTCTGCGCCGCGGTCGACGAGACGGTGCTCAATTCGAACTTCCCGATCCGCGACGCGTGGATGCTGCAGCCGCTGCAGCTGACACTGTTCGGTGACCAGCTGGCCGGCGAAAACTTCTTCAACCGGCTCGAGTCGCTGCGCGCGCAGGGCGCTGCCCGCCTGCAATCGCTCGAGGTCTTCCATATGTGCCTGCTGCTGGGCTTCCAGGGCAAGTACCTGATCGAGGGCCAGGAAAAACTCGGCTACCTGACCGCGCGGCTGGGCGACGAGATCACCCAGCTCAAGGGCAAGCGCGCCGGCTTCGCGCCGCACTGGCCGCTGCCTGACAAGGTCGCGCACGCGCTCAAGCGCGACGTGCCGGTGTGGGTGCTGGCCGCGGTGTTCTCGCTGCTGGGCCTGCTCGCCTACATCGGCCTGGCGCACGTGCTGGACGCCGAGGTCCACGGCCAGCTGGCGGCTTACCACAACATCGTCGAGCTGGGTCCGCGCGCGGCGCACCTGACCATCTCGCTGCCTTAAGGCCGCCGCCATGGCTCTGTTCGAGGCATCGATGGGTTTGCTGGACGTGGCGCAACTGTCCCAGCGCGCGCGCATGTTGCGTCTGACCACGCCGCTGGCGCAGCAGCTGACCGCCGAGCGGCTGCACCTGCGCGAGGGCGTCAACGAACTGTTCGACATGCGCGTCGATTGCCTGGCCTCTTCCAGCGAGATCGACGTGGCCGCCCTGCTCGGCCGCGAGATCAGCGTGACGCTGTTGCTGGCCGACGGTGGCCGGCGCGCCTGGCACGGCATGGTGCAGGCCACCGACGCGCTGGGCGCCGACGGCGGACTGGCGCGCTACCGCCTGCATGTGCGGCCGTGGCTAGCCGACCTGGCCTTGCGGCGCGACAGCTTCATCTACCAGGACAAGAGCTGCGTCGAGATCATCGACGAGATGCTGCGCGACTACCCGAACGCCGCCCATGCGTTTGCGCTGCAACGCGACTTCGCGCCGCGGCCGATCCGCACGCAGTACCGCGAATCCGACCTGGACTTCCTGTTGCGCCTGCTGGCCGAGGAAGGTCTGAGCTTTCGCTTCGATCACGACCAAGAGGACGACGAGCAGGATGGCGAGACGGTCGCGGCACGCCATCGCCTGGTGATCTTCGATCACGAAAGCACGCCGCCCGAGGCAGGTGCCGATCCGGTGCGTTTTCATCGCAGCGACGCCACCGAGGTCAGCGACACCGTCGAGGCCTTCTCATCGCTGCAGCGCCTGCAGCCCAACGCGATCGCCCGCGCCGGCTGGGACGACGTCGCGCTGGCCGCCCATGCCAGCGCCGAACGCTCCAACCTGGCGGGCGGCGAGCTGCCCGAGCTGGAAGACTACGATTACTCGGGCCACGGCCGTTATCGCGAAGGCGAGCAGGCCGAGGCCGACGCGCGCTTGCGCTTGCTCGGCCACGAAGCGCGCCGCCTGCGCATGCAGGGCCACGGCACGGTGCGGGCCTTCGCGGCCGGCAGTTCGTTCACCTTGAGCCAGCATGATCGTTACGCCGGCAGCAGCGACGATGACGCCGCCGGCCAGGAGCTGGGCAACAATCGTTATACCTTGCTGTCGGTGGTGCACGAGGCCACCAACAACCTGGGCGCGCAAGCCACCCAGGTGCTGTCGGAATCCGGCCCGGATCTCGAGCACGGCACCTATCGCAATCGTTTCACCTGCCAGCCGCTGACGGCGGCCGTGCTGCCCGACTGGCGCGCCCGGCCGACCGCGCCCGAGGCGTTGATCGCCATGGTGACCGCCGCCGACCAGCAGACGCTGACCACTGGCCGCGACCTGCGCGTGAAGGTGCAGTTTCCGTGGCAGCGCGGCCGCCAGCCGCTCAAGGGCGGCTTGCCGCACGGCAGCGCCGCCGACGAACAAGGCAACGCGCCCGGCAACGAGACGTCCGGTACCTGGCTGCGCGTGCTGGCGGCGCAGGCCGGCCCCAACTGGGGCGCGCATCACCTGCCCCGGAAAGACACTGAAGTGCTGGTCGAGTTCATCGATGGCGACATCGACCAGCCGGTGGTCAGCGCGCAGGTCTACAACGACCGCGACCTGCCGCCGTGGACCGCCGGCGCCGGCTCGGACACCAATCACCCCGGCGCGCTGAGCGGCTGGCATAGCCACGGCCTGGAAGGCGGCCATAATCAGTGGCTGATCGACGACACCAGCGGGCAGATGCGCATGCGGCTGAGCACCTCGGCCGCCGAGACCCAATTGGGCCTGGGTTATCTGGTCGAGCAGGCGCCCGACGCGCCGTCGCGCGGCAGTTGGCGCGGCACCGGCTTCGAGCTGCGCTCGGATGCCTGGGCGGTGTTGCGCTCGGGCAAGGGGCTGCTGCTGAGCGCGCACGGCCGCGCGATGGCCGAATCGACGCAGGCCGACCTGGGCGAGAGCCTGAGTGTGATGCGCGGCGCACAGGATGCGATCTCGCGCACCCACGACGCAGCCGTGCAACGGCAAGGCCCGAGTTTCGCGGCGGTCGAGAGCCTCGAGAAAATGGTCGTCGCGCTAGACCCGGCCCAGCAAGGCAAATACGAGGGCAGCGTCAACAACCAGGACGCCGTCAAGCCGCAAGGCCAGGCGCCGGTCGAACGCATCGATGGCGCGCGGGTGGTGCTGGCCTCGCCCAACTCGATCAACTACGCGTCGCCGGCGACCACCGTCATGCATGCCGGCGAGACCTTGCAGACCACCACGCAAGGCGATTTGCACGTGTCGGCCGGCAAGGCCTTCGCCAGCGCCAGCGGCCGCGCCACGCGCGTGTTCGTGCAACAAGGCGGGGTGCAGGCGATCGCGGCCAAGTCCGAGGTGACGCTGCAGGCCCATACCGGCCTGGCCGAACTGCTGGCCGGCCAGGACGTCACGGTGCAATCGACCACCGATGGCATCGATATCTTCGCCCGCGAGTCGGTCACGCTGGGCGCCGCCGGCGCCTCGGTCACGCTCAAGGGCGGCGACGTGTTCTTCAAGGGGCCGGGACTGTTCTCGGTGCGCGGCGCCTCGCATAACTTCAGCGGCCCGGCCAGCGATCCGGCCAAGCTCGACGCGCTGCCGGATACCCGCATCAAACGCTACGACCAGCAGGTGCAGGCGCTCGACGAGATCACCGGCGAGCCGGTCGCCGAGCTGCCCTACAAGCTCAGCACCGCCAGCGGCGACGTGCATTACGGCGTCACCGATGCCGAAGGACGCACCTTGCGCGTGGCGACCGAGCAGGCCGAAGCCATCGAAGTCGAATGGGGCGTGCTGCCACCGGAAGGGACATCGGCATGACGGAAGAGGCTCAAGGGGGCGGCGGACAGACGCGCACCGCAGGCGGCAAGACCGGCCGCGTATTCCAGAACAACACCGTCGAATCGCAGCAAAGCGTGGTGCAGGACACCGTGCGGCCGGATTCGGAAATGCATATGCTGGTGGGCGGGCCGTATACCGACGCCAGCGGCGAGACCCACCGCTACGGCCACACGGCGATCCGCGTCAAGACACCCGAGTACGACCTGACCTATGACTTCGGCCGCTACGGCCGCGTCACCGGCGACATGGGTGCCGAGGGCGAAGGCATCCTGCGCGTGTGGTCGAGCTTTACGCCCTACATCAATGGCGAAAAGGCCACCGGTCGGGTCACGACCGGCTTCGAATACAACATCCATCGCCATCAGGCGGACAAGATCAAGGCGTATTACGATGGCCTGATCGGCAGCGCCCGGCCCCGTCCCGAGATGGTGCGCGGCCGCGATGCGATCCTGCAGGTGTATCAGCTCGGCAGCAATTACCACGCGCTGGGGTACAACTGCACCACGCTATCGCTCGATGGCGCCAAGGCTGCCTTGCCGAGCTACGAGAACCGCTCGCAATCCTTCATCAAACCCGGCGATGTGCTGAACTGGATGGAAACCACCGCGATGCGCACCGTCGGCGGCGGCACGCCCACCCGCCTGTTCCTGCCAGCCAACCTGCAGAAATTCCTGGAATCGAATCCGCCGGTGCGCGTCAATGGCACGACCGTCTACCGACGGTAGGAGCCCCGCGATGAAGGTCATCAACAATCTGCTCTGGCTCGCTGCCGGTATCCTGGCTGGCGTAGCGGTCTATCACTATCTGGAGAAGCAAAACGTGCCTAAAGTCCACAAGCTCGAGGCGCCGCTGATGCTGGCAGGCGGCCACGAAAACAACGCCACCACGCTGCTGCCGCGCGGCACGTCGATGTACTTCGACCAATCCTTCCCCGAGGGTTTCACCCGCTACATCGTCTACGTCAACGTCGAAGGGGTGCAACTCGAGCTGAAAGAAGCCAACGACAAGTTCTGGCTCGATCCGCTCAGCGCCTGGCCGGTGGACAAACCGACGCTGCAGGAGCTGCTGAAGAAGTATCCGCTCAGCAAGGAAGATCTTTCGGCGATCCTGGGCTCGGGCAGCCTGTCGAAAGAAGAAATCCGCGATCTGCTGCGCGAATACAGCCAGTAAAGATCAGCGGCCGCGCGCCGGCACCCCGGCGATGGTGGGATCGATCCAGTCTTCCAAGATCTCGATGCCCTGTTCGCGTGCCCTGCCCTCGGCCGCGCGCCGCTCGGCCAGCATGCCCGGTACCGCCGCCGCATAGGCGGTCCGCGCGGTTTCCCAATGCTGGCCACCATCGGTGGCATACGGCAGCAGGGCCTGCCGCTCGCCCTGCACCGTGGCGCGCAGGCCGCCCTGCTGGCCGCCGGCGGCGTTGCCGCGGTAATACGACAAACGAAAGAACACCCCCTGATCGAACCACAGCCAGGTCGGCGTATGGTTCAGCGCCAGCCATTCCTCGATGCTGGGCAGAAAATCCGGATCGGAGGCCTGCACCTGCCCCGCTTGCCAGCTGTCCGGCAGGTCGTAGCTGTCGCGGCCTGCCACGCGCGGGCTCGACAAGGGGATGTAGCGCCGCCAATCCGCGTCGCGCAGCGTCTGCTGGATCTGGCCGACCGTGTCGCGGGCGGCCAGCGCGTAGTCGCGCTGACGCGCCGGCGTGCCGGTCTGCTGTGGCACATCCAGGTGGAAATGCAGCGTGATTTCGTAGACACCGTCGTTATTGCCCAGGCTGTCGTAGAACAGCAAGGTATCGGTCGGCGGCAACACCAGGCGCGTACCGTGCTGCTCGAGCACCGGTTGCACCGGGCGGCCCAGCTGCTTGCTGCTGGCGTCGTAAAGCAACGAGTCGGCCAGCTGGCTGCGGCGCAAGGGCAGGCCCGAGCGATTGACCACATCGTCGCCGGCGGTACCGATGCCGATCACCAGCGACACGGGCGGCGGCGGGTCATCGGGCTGGGCCAGCCAGCGGCTGGCCGCCCAGCCGGCCGCGACCAGAACGGCGGCCAGCAGCAAGCCTTTGAAAAACGCTGAGGTCATGACAGAAAGAGCCCGGGATAAGCCGCCTATTGTGCCAGGGCTTGTGTGACGGGAGGGCTGGCGGGCGCGCCGTTCAGGGTCTGTCAGCGTACGACCGCGCCAGCCACGGTAGGGTCGCGCCAGTCTTGCAGCACCCGCACGCCGGCGGTACGGGCCTCGGTTTCGCGCGCTTCGCGCTCGGCCAGTTGTTCGGGCAAGGATTCCTGATAGGCCTTGCGGGCGGCTTCCCAATTGCCTTCCATGGCCGGGTCGTAGGCCTGTAACGCCATCCGCTCGGTTTGCACGCTGACCCGGATCCCGCCCGGGTTGCCGCCGGCGACGTCGCCTATGTCGTAGGACAGATTCGCAAATATGCCGTCGGCGTACCAGGTCCAGCGCGTCGTGGCGAGTTCGCCGCCCATCGAAGCCCATTCCTTGACCTCGGGCAGGTAAGCCGGATCGGCGGCCAGGTCGCGGCCTTGGCCCCAGGCTCCTTTCAGGTCATAACTGTCCCGTCCCGCGACACGAGGCTCGGAAAGCGGGATATAGCGCGCCCAGCCCGCTGCCGCAAAGCGCTGGAATATCTCGCCGAGCTGGCTCCTGACGAGTTCGTAATACCGTTGCTGCGCATCGTCGCCATCGGGGATGGCAGGCATCAGCACGTGCACGGTGACTTCCTGTACACCACCGGACTCTTCCAGGTCGTCGTAGAACAGCAGCGACTCGGCTGCCGGCAAACCCACCTTGCGCTGGCCGTGCACGATGACCGGTGCCACCTCGACGCCGACCCGATCAGGACTGGCGTCGTACAGCAAGGCACTGGACACCTGGCTGCGCTTGACCGGCAAACCTGAACGTTGGACGATCTGGTCGCCGGACTGGCCGAGTTCAATGACGAACTCAGTAGGTTGCTGCATGGAGTGCTCCTGCGTGGTTTGTTTCGCGCCAGACGCCATGCCGACACTGGCGGCGGCCACCGCAAGCGCCAGTATGGCAACGAGGATCAGCCGATTACGTGGCATCTTTCCATCGCTCGATCTGGCGTAGTTGCCGAATCATGTAAGGACGATGGCGGCCCTGCATCAGCGTGTGATATTGGTCGAGAATCCGCTTCACGTATTTCATGCGTTCGGTGGCGTTGTAGAGCTTGCCATCGTCCAGCGCCATCCGCACAGATACATCGTCGCGTCCCAAGCCCGCAGGCCGCAGTTGGTCACGCTCCAGTTGCGGGGTCACAGCCGGCGCGCTGCTGAACACCAGGTCCGGATCGCGCGCGCCGGTGAAGGAACCGAGCCAGCGCCCGAGGTCGTTGTTGTCCCAGGCGAAACGAAAGTCCGCGTGGTCGTAGATCATCGCCTGCAGATGCAGGCGTTGCTCGTGATCGAGAAAGTAGGAGGCCGACTGGCGGGCATATTCGCCGCGCCGGTTCGGTGCCGCCGTTTCGAAGCGGCGCAACGCAGCAAAGCCCTGGCGCAGGTAATTGGTGACCTGCAGTTTGTTCATCTCGGCCAGGGCGCCACGACCGTCCTGCACATTGAGTTTGCTCCAGGTCAGTGACCCGAGGTCGAGCATCTTGAGCTTGGACTCGATGGTGTTGATCAAGGACTGATCAGGTCCGCTGGCCCATGGCAGCCGTTTGACGAAGCCGTCGACGGGAGCCCGGAAGGTATCGCTGTTGCGGCGCGCTATGCAGTGTTGGAAGCAGTCATGGCCATATTGCTTGTAAAACAGCATCCACGGCGTCACTTCAAGAAATACCCACAGGTTGCCTTTGACCAGGTAATACAGCGAAAAGCCCGCCATATAACGCACCTGACCGATCCAGCTGTCCAGGCTCTCATACGCATAATCGATGCCGTCGACCACCTGCTTGGCCGCGAAAGCTCCCAGGCCCGGCCAGTAGAACCGGCCCGCCATATTGGTGCCTTCGTCGGAAAGGTAGAGCGCCGCGTAATGGCCTGCCGTGCGCTTGGCGCGTGGGAGCACGCGTGTAAGCAACTGGTTGCCCTGCGCAAGCTTGCGCACCACGTCCATCTGCAGTACCGACCACTGCGCTTCGCAATTGACGGTGCAAGCCACCGCCGATCCGCCATCATTGCTGGTCACCGCCGCGCCCAGCCGATCGCCGCGCTCGTAGCTCTGACCTTCTTCGGTATCGGCGACCGACGATTCTCCGCTCATTGCTGTGCCCCTACGCCGCTCATCACAAAGTATCCTCGCCTATCTCGATCTTCGGAAACACCAGGTCGGCGCCGAGCTCTTCCGGCTCGGCGGTGAACACCGCCCGGCTTTGACCTTGCAGCAGTGCGCTCATACGCTCCTTGGCTTGCGGCCGGCTCAACAGGTGGTCGAAGCCGGGCAACTCGTTGCCCAACTCATCCTTGAAGACAAAGCTGCGCGTATACATGCCGCTGTCCGAGAACGCGGAGAGTTTCAAATCCATCCGATCCGGCCCGGCAAACTTCTTGTCGCCCGATTCGACCTCGATCCGGCCCGGCGCCTTGACGGTGATGTTGCCGCCCTCGATCAGAATGCTGGCGCCGCCCTGCGTCGCGATCCGGATGCGCTTGAGCGCGCCGAACTCGACCTGCGTCGATTCGCTGGACAGCTTGACGTCGTCGCGCGCCTGCACTTTCAGCACGTCGTCCTGCGCCTGCACCACCAGTGCCTGCTCGGCCGAGATCAGCTGCAGTCCGACACCGCCCTCGCCGGCCGATTGCGAGCCGCCGATCATGCCGGCGGCCTGGCCGCTGTGAACCCGCAGCGCGCCGATCGCGACCCAGTTGCTGTCCTGCCCGCTGGACCAGTGCACGGCTTCACCGCTGAGCACCTGGATGTTCTGGCCGGCCACCTGCGCCAGCCCTTCCTTGGCGGCGATCATGACGACCGGGTCGGTGATGTGGGCGACCTTGCCTTGCGCGGCGGCGGTGTGCTTGCCGCCGGCATCGCCCTGGGCCTGCCCCAGGTTGCTGCCATCGGCGGTGCCGGAGACCGCATGCTGCCACGCGGCCAGCGGCGCACGCTCGCCGTCGAGCACGCTGCTGTCGGCCTGCTCGGCGCCGGCGGCGGCGGCCAGCCGCACGCCACGATGTTCGCCGGCGTTCTTGTCCAGCGCCTCCCCCAGCAGTTGGGCGTCGCGCGCCAATGCCTGGCCGCCGGCGACCTCGCCGGCCGGCTCGGACGTGGGCTCGCCGTGATAGGTCGAGATCAACACGCCCGCGCCGCCGCGGATGGCGCCATGGCCATCGGTGCGCAACTCGGCGCCGACACCACGCAGGCTGCCGCGATAGTTGCCGGCCTGGTGGATCAGATGGCCCAGGTTCAGTTCGGACGCGGCCTGGGTGGTCTTGAGCTGCACGCGCAATTGATCGTCGGTGTCGTCGAACACCAACTGGTTGTAGCCGCCGCCGCCGAACTCGCGGGTCTTGAAACCGCTGAGCGCCGCGGCGTTGCGATGGCCGTCACTGCCCGCGCTGGCGCCATGCCAGGCCGGCGCCGCGCCGCCGGCCAGATTGGCATGCGCGCTGGGCTGCTGGTCCTGCGCGCTGGCAAAGACCTGATCGTCGGCCGGCTGGGTCGATCTGCCGCCCGGCGTGGTCGCCACGCCGCCTTCGCCGCGGCCGTTGTAGAGCGTGCCAACGACCATGGGCTGGTCGATGTCGTCATCGAGGAAACGCAGCAGTACCTCCTGGCCCAGCCGCGGCACAAAACTCATGCCCATGCCGGCGCCGGCCTGGCGTTGCGCCACCCGCACCCAGCGGCTGTGGGCCTCGCCCTCGCCCGCTTCGGCGTTCTGCCACGGAAAGCGCACCCGGACGTCACCGCGGGCATTGCGCAGGATCTCGCTGCCGTCGGACGCTTCGGTCTGACCCGTGTCGCCGACCACCAGCGCCGTGTGCACGCCATGCGCGATCGGCGCGCCGTTGAGCCGGCGGCCGTGCTCGAGCCCCGCATCGGGACGCCACGGGCGATCGCAGCGCAGCGCCGAATAACGGTTGGCATAACCGAGTTCTTGCGCGCGCCGCAACAGCGCGCGCTCGGGCGCCAGATCATGGCGCGGGCCCCGGGTGTCGGCGTCCAGGTCGGCCAGCAGCGCCAGCGCGTCGTCGTTGCGGGCATCGGCGGGCGCGCCACCGGCGCCGTATTCGGCCAGCTGTGGCGCCTGCTCGAACGTCAGGCATTCGAGCAGATCGCCCATGCGTTGCTTGAGCGCCTGCTGGGTCTCGCGCGGCAGGTCGTTGATGCCGACCTGCTCGAGCGCATCGAGCGCGAAGACCGGATCGAAATCCTCTTCGTCGGCCGGCCCCAGCGTGGACATGTCGGCCAGCCGAAAGCGCGTGCCGCTGCGAAACGAGCGCACGGTCGAGTAGCCCAGAAAACACTCGGCGCGCGCATGGGCGGCCTCGGCCAAGACACGCGCGTGATGCTCGGCTTGCGCGGCATCGGCGAAGGCGCCGTGGCCGGCGAATTCATAACACTCGAGCGCACCGTCGGCGCCGCCGTCCTGGCTCGGCCGCACCAGCGACTCGGCGGTGATCGAATGCTTGCCGCCGGCGTGCCAGCCCAGCAGCGTGACACGCTCGAGCGTACGGCGATGGCGGCGCGCCATCGATTGCACGGTGTCGTGCGACTCGGTCGCCCCCGAACGATGGAAACGCACCGGCGCCGAGGCGCTGGAGATGTCTTCGGGCAGGTCGCGGCTGTCGGCGAAGATCGATACCGCATGGCCGCCGGGCGCCTGCTCGTCCTCGACCACCGTCCAGCCCAGGCCCAGTTGCGTCAGCAGCCGGCTGACGAAGTCGTAATCGGTCTCGCGGTACTGAGTGGTGTAGTCGGGCGGCGTCAGGCCCTCGAGATGGGCGGCGACCTCGGGCGCGATCTTGACCGTGTAGGGTTCGTAGGCGCCCAGCACCGCCAGCACGACGTCGAGCAGGCCCTGGCCTTCGTAGATGCGGCTGTTGCGCTGCTGCGTGGCCAGCCACAACCACGGCACGACGGTCAGGCGGTAGCGCGCCAGGCCGCCGTCGCCGCCCAGCAGTTCGGCTTGCCGCACCAGGCCGCTGCGTGTGACGCGCTGGCCATCGGCCAGGGCCGTCCAGACGCTGACCGGTCGCGAAATCATGTCGCCGGTATCGAGCCAGCCCCGATCGGACAGCGCGACGATGCGCAACTCGGGAATCTCGGAGAGCCGCTCGCGCGCGACCCAGCCCTCGACCACCAGCGAGGCGAGATCGCCCTCGCCCTCCAGTCCGTGCAGGCGCTTTTGCGTGCCAAACAATCCAGCCAGCAAACTCAGATCCATACTGCGCACATCCTCTTGACCGATGCGTTCACGGTGCGGCCGAAGCCTGGGGATTCGGGCATTCCGGCGCAATGCCCCACTGGCCGGCGCAGACGCGCAGGCGGCAACGCTCGGCTTCCAGCCAGCCTTGCTCACGGCACTGCGCCAGCCGCTCGGCCAGCGGCGCGCCTGGCAGCACCCGCATGGTGATGCCGGGCGCGGGGGTATAGAACTTGGTACCCGGCGGCGACGCCGGCGGCAGGCCATAGGACATCAATGCCGCCAGCAAGGCGGCATCCGAATCGTGGCGGTTGGCCGGTGCGTTGGCCGCGCGGCGCGCCGCCGCGGCTGCGCGTTCGGCGGTGCCGGCCTGCACCGTGGCCGGGCCGGGCTGGGCCAGCGCGATCAGCGCGCCGAGCGGGTCGGTTTGCGCCGAGCCGGCCCGGTCGAAGGTGGGTTCCTTGGCGGCCAGCTGACGATCGCCGGGCGCGCGAGCCGGCTGGGCGTCGGCGCCCTGCTCGGGCTGGCGGACAGCGGGCGTTCTGGATGGCGCGGCCGGCGCAGGCGGCATCGCCGACTGTTCTGCTGCCGTGCTGCTGCTGACCGGCGCGGGCGAACGGGGCGCCACTGGCGCCTTGGCCACGCTGGACCGTTCGGCGGCGGCGCTGCCGGCGCCGTCCCGGCC
>JAEZBO010000139.1 GCA_023427085.1 Pseudomonadota bacterium | reverse complement strand
TCCGCCGAACTTGGTCGACAGCACCGTCGTGATCGCAGCCGTCAACGTCGTTTTGCCGTGGTCAACGTGACCAATCGTACCCACGTTCACGTGCGGCTTGGTACGCTCAAACTTGCCTTTTGCCATGGCGGACTCCTGACTGGATGAAGCCCCGGGCTGCTCGGCAGCGCCGAAGACTAGGAATTAGTGGTGCCCATGACGCGGATCGAACGCGTGACCTCTCCCTTACCAAGGGAGTGCTCTACCACTGAGCCACATGGGCATTTTCGAAGGCCGCCTGCGTTGCGCCGGCGACCACGAATGAAAACTGCCAACAACTACCTGGAGCGGGTGAAGGGAATCGAACCCTCGTCGTAAGCTTGGAAGGCTTCTGCTCTACCATTGAGCTACACCCGCGATTCGGTTCCCGCACTGCTCGCCGCCTACCCTCACAAAACGAGGCGCTGCGATGAGCAGCGCCTGGTATTCGTACGGCTGGCGGCCGGTCTCTTGGTGGTGGGAGTTGGATTCGAACCAACGTAGGCGCAAGGCCAACAGATTTACAGTCTGCCCCCTTTAACCACTCGGGCATCCCACCGAAAGAGAACGAAGGATTATGAGGATTTTTTAAACGCGTGTCAAATGAAAGACCGGGATTTCCCGAAGAATCTACAAAAAGGTCAGGCCTATCGAGATGATCACGCCACTGACCAGCAGGTGCACCACGCAGAACCCCATGATGTCCTTGGCCTTCAGGCCGGCGATCGCCAGCACCGGCAGCGCCCAGAACGGCTGCAGCATGTTGGTCCATGCGTCGCCCCACGCCACCGCCATCGCCACGCGTGGCAGGTCGGCGTTGAGCGCTTCGGACGACGCGATCACGATCGGGCTCTGCACCGCCCACTGGCCGCCGCCCGAGGGCACGAACATGTTCAGGATGCCGGCGCTGATGAAGGTCCAGAACGGCAGCGTCTCGGCCGAGGCGATCGACGTGAAGACCTGGGTGACGCTGGTGACCAGCCCCGACTCCGTCATGATGCCCATGATGCCGGCGTAGAACGGGAACTGCAGCACGATGCCGGCGCCGCCGCGGATCGCCTCGTCGAAGGCGTTGAGCAGGCTGCGCGGCGAGCCGTGCAACAGGATGGCCAGGAACAGCATCGTGAAGTTGGTCGCGTTCAGGTCCAGCGAGCGGCCCTGCACGATGTAGTAATGCAGCAGGTACAGCAGCCCCAGCCCACCGACCACCCAGCCCAGCACCGGCGAATTCTCGAGCCGCGCCGCGGGCCGATCGTCCTGCGGGTCGGCCACGTCGGGCGCGTCCAGGTCGGCCAGCCGGGCCGGGTCGACGTAGACGCTGTCCTTGTCGTCGGGAATCATCAGGCGATTGACCAGCGGCACGACCACGAACAGCGCCAGCACGATGGCGATGTTGTAGAACGAGAACATGGTCTGAGAGGTCGGGATCACGCCCATCGCCGCCTCGGCGAAATGCCCCTCGGTCGCGATGGTCAACGGCACCGAGCCGGACAGGCCGCCGTGCCAGACCAGAAAGCCCGAGAAGGCACTGGCCACCAGCAGGCGGTAGTCGACGCGCACGTGACGCGCCACGTGCTTGGCGAACAGCGCGCCGACCACCAGCCCGAAGCCCCAGTTGATCCAGCTGGCGGCCAGCGCCACCAGCGTGACTATCACGATGGCCCGCGGCGGAGTCCGCGCGGTGGCGGCCAGGCCGCTCAGCAGGCGTTTGATCGGCGGCGTGCTGGCCAGGATGTAGCCGGTCACCAGCACCAGCAACATCTGCATCGTGAAGACCAGCAGGCCCCAGAAACCATCGCCCCACCACTGCACCACCTGCACCGGCGACTGGCCCTCGAGCCCCACCGCGGCCAACGCGGCGATCAGCGTGAGGATGACGACGAAGATATAGGGATCGGGAAGATAACGTTCGACCAGCCGCACGGCCGGGCGCGACAACATCTTGAACATGACTGCTCCTAGTCGGGTCGCGCGGGCGCGCGGCCCGATCCCGACGGATCATGGCTGGCGCCGCGCCGGACTGCACGATGTCGGTCCGGGCCCATGTTTGTCATTGAGGAGTGCGGCTGGCCTGGCACGCAGGGGCGATCCGTTCCGCGAAGCACGGGTCGCCGGCGCCTGCCGGCCGCGAGGAGCGACGATGCTAGCACGCTGATTTGCACGCATCCGGCGCTGACGCAAACTGATGCAATGTCGACGGCGCGGGGGGGCGTGATCGGGGTGTGCCGGCCGCGGCGGCACGGCCATGCGGCCTTGCGTCAGTAGCGTTGAAAGCAGCGCTGCAGCGCCGCGGTGTCGGCGCCGCGCGCCAGGGCCAGCGCCAGCAGGATGCGCGCCTTCTGCGGGTTGAGGTCGCCGGCCGCGACAAAACCGAGCGCCTGGTCGTCGATCTCGACGTTGCGATGCACGGCGCCGCTGCCGCAGCGCGTCGCGCGCACGACCGCCAGTCCCGCACGGGCCGCGCGCGCCAGCGCATCGAGCGTCGCGTCGCTGCTGTTGCCATCCCCCACGCCGGCCAGCACGATGCCTTGCAGGCCGCATCCCAGCACCGCATCGACCAACGCGCCATCCATGTCGGCATGCGAGTACAGCACCGCGCTGCGGGCCAGCTCGCCCGACCATGGCGCGAACTCGCTGGCGTGCGTGTGCAGGCGTGTCGTATCGGCCAGCCACTCGATGCGCGCAGCCTGCACCCGGCCCAGCAGGCCTGCCGCCGACGTCCATGCGCACAGGCCGTTGGCCGCGCTCTTGTGGATCGCGCGCGCGGCGTGGATCTGTTGATTGACCACCACCGTCACGCCGCGGCCGGTGGCCTGCGGGTCGGCCGCGACCGCCACCGCATCGTGCAGGTTGGCCGGCCCGTCGGCACCCAGCGCGCCGGCCGGACGCATCGCGCCGGTCAGCACCACCGGCTTGCGGGTATGCAGCACCAGATTGAGCAGATAGGCGGTCTCTTCCATGGTGTCGGTGCCATGGGTGACCACGATGCCGTCGACCTCGGGGTCATCGCACAGCGCCTGCGCCCGCGCAGCCAGCTTGCGCCAGATGCCCGTATCGATGGTCTGGCTGCCGACCGCGGCGATCTGCTCGCTGTCGATGCGCGCGAGTGCCGCGAGTTGCGGTACCGCTTCGAGCAAGGCATGCGCCGGCAGTGCGCCGGCGCGATACGACAGGCTCTGCGCAGGCGCCCCGGCGATGGTGCCGCCGGTGGCCAGCAGGACGATGCGCGGCAGGCGCTCAGGCATCGACCGCGCCCGACAGCCCCTGTTTGTCCAGCAGCGAGGACAGGTGCTCCCAGCCGTGGAAATCGATGACGATCTGGCCGCGCTCCTTGGCACCCAGCTTGAGGCTGACCCGCGTGCCCAGTTGGTCGGACAGCGCTTCTTCGAGGCGCGTGACGTCGCGGCTGGGCGCGGCGCCCTTGCGCGCCACGGCATTGCCGTTCTCGGCCTCGCGCACCGCGCGGGCCACCAGCTTCTCGGCTTCGCGCACCGACAACCGGCGGGCGATGATCTGGTTGGCCAGGATGATCTGCGTGGCGGCGTCAACCGCCAGCAGCGCACGCGCGTGGCCCATGTCGATGTCGCCGGCCAGCAGCATGGTCTGCACCGGCGCGGCCAGGTTCAGCAGCCGCAGCAGATTGCTGGTGGCGGAGCGTGAACGTCCCACCGCCTGCGCGGCCTGCTCGTGCGTCAGGCCGAACTCATCGAGCAGGCGGCGCACGCCATGCGCCTCTTCGAGCGGGTTGAGATCTTCGCGCTGGATGTTCTCGATCAGCGCCATGACCGCGGCATTCTCGTCGGCCACCTCACGCACCAATACCGGCACTTCCTTCAGGCCGGCCAGCTTGGCGGCGCGAAAGCGCCGCTCGCCGGCGATGATTTCGTACTGGCCCTTGTCGTCGCCGACCAGCGGCCGCACCAGGATCGGCTGCATCACGCCCTGGGCACGGATCGACTCGGCCAGTTCGTTCAGCGCGCCCTCGTCCATGCGGGTGCGCGGCTGGTACTTGCCGGCACGCATGCGGGTGACCGGCAGCACCGCCGGCGGCAGCGCCGGCGTGTCTTCCTTGTCCAGATTCGACAGCGGCGGGCCTTCCGAGCCCAGCAATGCGTCCAGTCCTCGGCCCAGGCCTTTCGGTTTTCTGCTTGCCATGGTTGGGGTCCTCGTTCTTATTTGATGGAGATGGCGGGAGGTGCCGGGCTCAGTCCAGCTGCTTGACCCGCTTGATCATTTCGGCGCCGAACTCGAGATAGGCCTTGGCCCCGCGCGACGCGCGGTCGTACACCACGCCCGGCATGCCATGGCTGGGCGCCTCGGCCAGCCGCACGTTGCGCGGCACGATGGTCTTGAAGACCTTGTCGCCGAAATGCGACTCGAGCTGCGCCGACACCTGCTGCTGCAGCGTCACGCGCGGATCGAACATCACCCGCAGCAGGCCGATGATGCGCAGGTCGGCGTTCAGGTTGCGATGCACGCGCTTGATGGTGTTGACCAGGTCGGACAGCCCTTCGAGCGCGAAGTATTCGCACTGCATCGGGATGATCACGCCGTGCGCCGCGGCCAGACCGTTGAGCGTCAGCAGCGACAAGGTCGGCGGGCAGTCGATCAGCACGAAGTCGTAGTCGCCGCCGACCGCGTCGATCGCGCGGCGCAACTGCTGCTCGCGGTCTTCCATCTGCACCAGATCGATCTCGGCGCCGGACAGTTCGCGGTTGGCCGGCAGCACGTCGTAGCCGCCCGACGCGGCGGGCACCGCGGCCTGCTTGACCGTCGCATCGCCGATCAGCACCTGGTACAGGTTGTGCTCGAGCTTGCTCTTGTCGATCCCGCTGCCCATGGTGGCGTTGCCTTGCGGGTCGAGGTCGACCAGCAACACACGCTGCTTGTGCGCCGCCAGACCTGCCGCGAGATTGATGGCCGTGGTGGTCTTGCCCACCCCGCCCTTCTGGTTGGCGATGCAGAAGACGCGTGCGGCGCGCGCGGGCTTGGCTTGATTCATGGGTTTCCTTTACGGCGCATCCAGATCAGGCAACGCTGTGCCTGCAATTCGGGTACGTTGAGCGGCTCGGCCAGCGTGACGTTCCAGTGTCCATCCTGATCGAGCGCATCGATCTCGTCATCGGGATGACGCCCCTTCATGGCGAGCAGCATGCCGCCCTGGCGCACATGCCGGCCCGCCAGTCTAGAGAAATCCTGCAGAGATGCAAATGCGCGTGAAACCACCACGTCGCAACCGGCCGGATCGATCTGTTCGACCCGCGCATGGCGCGCCGACAGATTGTTCAGCTTCAACGCGCCGCTCATCTGCCGCACGAACGCGGTCTTCTTCTCGACCGCATCGACGCAGCAGACCGTCCAGGCGGGCCGGCAGGCGGCGATCACGACGCCAGGCAGGCCTCCCCCCGAACCGACGTCCATCACGGTCGGCAGCGCCGCGGCATCGAGCCTGGCCAGTTCGCGCTCGAGCGGCGCGATCACCGACAGGCTGTCGAACAGATGCTGGATCAACATCTGTTCGGGCTCGCGCAGGGCCGTCAGGTTGTAGGTGCGATTCCAGCGCTGCATCTGCGCCAGGTACTCGAGCAGCGTCTCGGCCTGCCCCGGCGCCAGCGTCAGGCCCATGGCCTGCGCGGCGTCCCGCAATCGGCCCGCATGGCCGGTCGTATCGGTGCCGGCCATTTCAGGCGGCCCGCTGGCGCGAGCCGTACTGCAGCCGCTTCAGATGGATCAACAGCAGCGAGACGGCTGCCGGCGTGACGCCGGACACCCTTGCGGCCTGCCCGACCGTCTCGGGCCGTGCGGCCTTGAGCTTCTGCCTGACCTCGAAGGACAGGCTGGTGACCGCGTCGTAATCGATATCCGCCGGAATGGCCTGGGACTCGAGTCGTACGTGCTTCTGCACTTCGTCGTGCTGGCGGGCGATGTAGCCGGCGTACTTGATCTGGACCTCGACCTGCTCTGCCTCGGGGCCGTCGTTCAGCCCCGGCCCGGCCAGCAGATTGCCGTAGCCGTCGGGCGCGCGCATCAGATCGGCATAGGAGACCGCCGGCCGTGCGAGCAAATCTGATAGTGAGTACTCACGCTCAATCGGCTTGCCCAGCAACTCGGTCGCGGCCTCGTCGGTATAGCGCTTGGGGTGCACCCAAGTCGCGCGCAGGCGCTGGACCTCGGTCTCGATCAGATCGCGCTTGCGATTGAAGGCATCCCAGCGCGCATCGTCGACCAGGCCGAGCCGCCGACCGATTTCAGTCAGACGCAAGTCGGCGTTGTCTTCGCGCAGGCTGAGGCGATATTCGGCCCGCGACGTGAACATCCGATACGGCTCGGTGACGCCGCGCGTGACCAGGTCATCGACCAGCACGCCCAGGTAGGCTTCGTCGCGCCGGGGTGTCCAGGCATCTTTTTCCTGCGCAAGCAAGGCGGCGTTGAGGCCGGCCAGCAAGCCTTGGGCGGCGGCTTCTTCGTAGCCGGTCGTGCCATTGATCTGGCCAGCAAAAAACAGGCCGCGGATCGCCTTGGTTTCGAGCGTGCTCTTGAGCGCACGCGGATCGAAGTAGTCGTACTCGATCGCGTAACCCGGCCGCAGGATATGTGCGTTCTCAAGACCGGGCAAGGACTGGATCAAAGCCAGCTGGACATCGAAAGGCAGGCTGGTGGAGACACCGTTGGGATAGACCTCGTGCGTGTCCAGGCCCTCGGGCTCGAGAAAGACCTGATGCGAGTCCTTGCCGGCGAACCGATGGACCTTGTCCTCGATCGACGGGCAGTAGCGCGGCCCCACCCCTTCAATCACGCCGCTATACATCGGCGAACGATCGAGCCCGCCGCGGATGATGTCGTGAGTGCGCGCATTGGTGTGCGTGATCCAGCATGGCAACTGGCGCGGATGCATGGCCGCATTGCCCATATACGAAAACACCGGCACCGGATCCAGATCACCCGGTTGTTCCTCGAGCTGCGAATAATCGATGCTGCGGCCATCGATGCGCGGTGGCGTGCCGGTCTTGAGCCGGCCTTGCGGCAACTGCAGCTCCTTGAGCCGCTGACCCAGGGAAATGGCTGGCGGGTCACCGGCACGGCCGCCCGAGTAATTCTGCAGGCCCACGTGAATCAGGCCATTCAGGAAAGTCCCCGCAGTCAGCACCACGGTCTTGGCTCGAAATCGCAGACCCACCTGGGTCACCGCGCCAACGACCTTGTCGCCGTCGAGTATCAGATCGTCCACCGCTTGCTGGAACAACCAAAGATTCTTCTGGTTTTCCAGCCGGCCCCGGATCGCCTGGCGGTACAGCACCCTGTCGGCCTGGGCGCGGGTCGCGCGAACCGCCGGACCCTTGGAACCGTTAAGGATACGGAACTGGATGCCCGCCTCGTCGGTAGCCAAGGCCATCGCGCCACCCATGGCATCGATCTCCTTGACCAGGTGGCCCTTGCCGATCCCGCCGATCGAGGGATTGCAGGACATCTGCCCCAGCGTCTCGATGTTATGGGTGAGAAGCAAGGTCTGGCTGCCGGCGCGCGCCGCGGCCAAGGCGGCCTCGGTGCCGGCGTGTCCGCCACCGACCACGATGACGTCGAATTCGCGAGGGAAATCCATGGAACTGAGTGAGGATAAAGATCAAAGGGAAATTATAAGCCTTGGCTCATGCGGTTTCACGTGAAACATCTAAGGGGCGAGCTATATCCGCTTGAGTGTGGTTTTGAGGCGGAGATATTGGGAGGATTCAGGCACCTGACGCAGGCGAGCTTGGAGCGTATCGTTCCGAGCGGAGATCCGGGGGTAGATTACCGATTCAAACCTAGGCGCAGCCGGGGCGGCGGTTAGCCGATGCCGTACGGAGCGACACGCCGCTTCACCATAGACATTGCATTGAATAGCGGCTGTTGAGCGCGGGACGGCTGGGGCCGACCCTGAACGCAACATCAACCTATGTTGTCGCGCAGCCGAACATCAGTTCAAGGCGTTATTGGTTCCAGGCGCACTGGGGTATGGCGGTTGCTCTGCGACTTGGCAGCCTGCTTATTTGAGTGTGCGACAGAACCGCGCTGGCTACCGTCTTGTGAATCAACACCGGGGCCATACCTCAGCTCCTCGGGGGTCACCTTTCCGATGCGGTTGATGAAGCAGCGACGCATCCAGCGTCTAGCTGATTGCTCGCTGTGTATGCTCCGGTCGAACACTCTCGCGTGCCGTTTCAGGTTCCTCGATCAGAGCGGACTCCAGTGTTCCACGTGGAACAATCTTGACTGTTGACCAAATCAGGGATGTTTCACGTGAAACATACCGGGACCTGCCCTTCCGCTGCCTCGATCGAACACGACGACTAAGTGAGGCGGTAGGACGCGTGCGGGTCGAACGGCGCACTACACAGAACAGGTCCTAAAGATTGATGGCACGAGGAGGAAGTGGTCCCGGTTTATCTCTAGCCGCTGTATATCGTGCAATCCACATCGGTTCGGGCCGTGCCAAAACAGTTGCTGTAAGCCGAATGCTGGCGTCCCCAGCTGCTCTGAGCTACCTGGTTGGGGAAACTGTCGGCAGCCACTTACGGTCGAGCGGTGCTGCGATCTATCGACCGCGGCGGTCCAGCGCGCTCAGCTGACTACCTGCATAGCTAAGCAGCGGATCGATGGCAGTGCGAACTCAATGCTGCTTCTCACGTTGGCCGGATGCAGTCGAAGTCCGGCGGTCGCGATAAACAGTTAGTCCTAAGAACGCGATCCTGACCACCACCCCTTTTACCTGCGCCCACTTCGGGAACGTGCCCGCATCGGTCGCGTGTGGTTGTTTCACGTGGAACATTCATCCTTCAAAACAACCGCAGCATCGATGTTTCACGTGAAACCTAGCCACCCGCTTCGTACCCGCCTTAGATGGAAAGTAAGGCAGTTCGCATAGATTGCGCTTCAGGCCCGGTCGTGACTGGGACGAATTTACGCAACCAAATGCCGTTGCCCGCCTGCGAGCCTACGATCGTACTGACTGAATCGCAAACGTAGTCCCCGGCGTTGAATTACGCTGTGCCCCACCAGCATGACCTCCAATAAGCGGAATGACCGCTAACCCGGCGCTGCACGGCACAGCTAGGTGGTCTACCCTGCCCTGCGCTGGCGCATCTCTAAGCCAACCCTCCGCGCTTTCCGACCTGAACGTCGGCTTGAAGCCTTAAAAGCACACCCGTTGTCGGTCCGCGTCCGGCGGTCCGCGCCCGGCAGTCACCGCATGGAAAGCTCGGCGTCCAGGTTGAGGCCACTCAAACCGTTCCCGGGACGCCGATGAGGTATCCCTGCAGGCAGCCTTATCCATTGCGTGCCGCTCGGTCACAACAAACTGCAGCGACCGGGCGACCGCGTTGAAACCCCTCGAACGCAATCGCTGCAGTAGCAGACGCGTCGGCCACCGATGCGTGAGCCGGTGCCGGCGGACAGGTCGCGACGACACGTGAAACTTCGAACCCCCGGCACGAGAAAAGCAACGCGGCAAAAGCCATACTTCGCTCCGAAACGGCTGCGGAATCGCGCCGCAGACTTGTATCCACCACCGCGCACAAGGGATGCTTGACCCAGGCCACCATGCAGCCCCAATCGATGGCGAGCACACCCTTTACTCGCGACTTCCCTGTCAGAGGTACCGGCCGAGACGCCACCTTCCCGCACTCGCCTGCCACCCCTAACCCGTAAGCTAGCTCCCCGTTCCCCGCTGCCCGTTCCCCGCTGCCTGTCTCCGGCTTACGGCTCTTGTCCCCGGCCCGACTCGCCCGGCCGCCCGGAACGCCGCCCATCCCGCAACGCTGCTCCCCATCCCCTAAGACTTGCACCTGGCTGTGGATAGCGCCAGGATCCCAAGGCCAACCCGTGCATGAGGTGAGGAAAACTTAGGAATGACATAGGTTGCGCACGCCCGCCGGCAATCCCACTCCTCTGGACGCCAAAACAGAATGGCAGCCGCGATTTGCCTGCGACCGCTGCAGGGCTCGGCTCGGCCGTGCGGGACACGATAGTCACGCCTGTGCTTGGCGCGGTTGCAGACAGCGGCACTCAGCTTGCGCCGCTGACAGCCTGCCCGATGCGGGCCGCCAACCCTCTCCGGCCGGTGCGTGATCAGCAGGCACGCATACCGGCGCATGGTCATCCGACACACACGTATTGGGCACGAATCGGCGCGAGCGGTAGGCGGCCCGACACAGGCGAGGCGCTTCTTGATGCGGACCCGGTGCTACCCATCCCGCCACAAAAGTTACGACTTCAAGCCTAAGAAACCAGCGAGGAACCGCAAGCCGCCGAAGCCGATCATGTCGTACTCCGAGGAAGTTATCCACAGAATGGCCGCAGCGGGAAAATCGGGCCGTTTTCAGAGGGAAAACGGGGCGCAAACGCCGTGCCTCACAGGGACAAGTCCCAGAAATTATCCACAAGCTGGATGCCGCGACCACGCAGTCTGGCAAGCGCTTAATTGAAACAGAATTGTAACAATCCACCACTTGGTCGAGTGGCAGCTGTCAGCGCTGGAACGTGCCGCCAATCCAGGCGCTGCCCGCCCAACAAGCGCTGCCTCCCAGGCCCCGAGCGCGGTCGAAAGCCCCCGGTTCTTGCGTTTCGGTCGCTGGGGTCAGTTGCTGGCGACGCTGCCAACCGAGGTCAAGCCGGCGCCTGGCAAACCATGCCGAACCCACGCGACATATATTCCGCCGTGGCAGACAGCAAACTGCTGCAGTGCCGCCAAGCCGACTCAGGATTATCTGCCGATAATCCCGGATGAAAATAAAAACGCCCCGACGCCTGAAACAGGCATCGGGGCGCTTACCGGCGCGAAGCCGGTCAAGCCAGGCGCTTGCGCTTACAGGGGACGAATGTCTTCGGCCTGCGGGCCCTTGGGGCCGTCCTTGACTTCGAATTCGACAGCCTGGCCTTCGTTCAGGCTGCGGTAGCCGCGGCCCTGGATCGCCGAGAAGTGCGCGAACACGTCGGTGCCGCCGGCATCAGGAGTGATGAAACCGAAACCCTTCTCGGCGTTGAACCATTTGACTTTGCCCGTTTGAGCCATGATGTGAAGTCCATATAGAAACAGAGGATGCAATGAACCAAGGCCGCTGATTCCTAATGGACTACGCCCTGCCAACAAGGAAATGGGAACCAAATCCAGGACAAGACGGACAAACAGACGGGACTGGCACACAGCTTGATTACGACTGCGAATGCAGCATACCGAGCGCCGGTAATTTATTCCAATCAGCGTTTACCCGAATGTGGCATTTATGAGCCAGGGCGACGCCTGTCCAGACGGCCAGCCAGATAGACATAAAGCGGCCCGGTGACCGTCACGACCAGCACCATGCGCGTGACATGGAACGCCGTGACGACCGGCACGCCCAGCTGCAGGACCTTGGCCGTGATGGCCATCTCGGCGATGCCGCCCGGTGTCGTGCCCAGTATCAAGGTCGGCAAGGGACTGTGCGACAGCCAGGACAGCAACCAGGCCAACAGCAGCGCCAATCCCAACGCCAGCAAGGTATACAACATCACCACCGCCATGAAGCGCGGCGCGGTCCGGAAGAACCCCGGGCGATAACGATCACCCAGCGACCAGCCAATCAGCAGTTGGCCGCCGTTGACGAATACGGCCGGCAAGGCCGACAGCTCGATATTCTGCGACGTCAGCGTCAACGCACAGGCCAGCGGGCCCAGTACCCACGGGCTGGGCCAGCGCCGCCAGACGAATACCGCCGCGCCCAGGCAGGTCAGCAGCACCAGCAGGCCCAGGCCTGGCCACCACACGCGGGTCGGCCCAGGCAGCGTGGGATCGAGTCCGGCGATGCCCAGCCACTGAAAGGCGAACGGCACGATGAGCACCACCATCAACACGCGCAGGCTGTGGGCGGTGGCGACCCGGTCGACACGCGCGCCATATCGTTCGGCCAGTGCCGACATCTCGCTGGCGCCCCCGATGGCCGAACTGAACCAGGCGGTCTGGAAGTCCTGCCGGCCGACCCGCTGCAGCAGGAAGGTGCCGAGGAAACACAGCAATAATGCGAACAGCATGCCGGCCGAAATCGCCAGCAGGTTGGCGCCGATATGTGCGACCACCTGCGGCGTGAAATACAGCCCCAGCGAAGTGCCGATGACCCATTGGCCGGCATTGCGCAGCGGCGTGGCGCAGCAGGTGTTCCAGCCGGCGATGCGGGTCGCGGCGGTAAACAGCAGCGCACCGAGCATCCACGGCAGGGGCATATTCAGCCAGACGGCGAACTGTGCGCCCGATAATGCGATCAGGAACCCAAGGAATAAACGAACTGCCATTATCATTCCGCGCTAGGTCGGCGCCAGCCGCCGGGGGCAGGGCGGACATGCCTGGCCAGACTCGGGTGTCGCCGCAAAATGCGTATTATCCATGGACGTCCGAGACGGCAATCCGAAAAAACCAAGCAGAATAGAAGCGCCACGATGATCGATTCAAAACTGCCCGATGTGGGCACCACCATCTTCACGGTGATGAGCCGTCTGGCGACCGATACCGGCGCCATCAACCTGGGCCAGGGATTTCCGGACTTCAACGCCGACCCGGTGCTGCTCGATCTGGTCACGCGCGCGATGGCCGACGGCCACAACCAGTATCCCTACATGCCGGGCATTGCTCCGTTGCGCAACGCGATCGCGGCCAAGGTGCACACCCAGTACGGCGCCGACTACGATCCCGATACCGAGATCACCGTGACCAGTGGCGCCACCGAGGCACTGATGGCCACCGTGCTGTGCGCCGTCAACGCCGGCGATGAAGTGATCGTCATCGAGCCCTGCTACGACTCGTACCTGCCGGCTATCCGGCTGGCCGGCGCCACGGCCGTGACGGTACCGATGCGCGCCCCGCAAGCCGACGATCCCTACTACCGCATCGACTGGCAGCGGGTGCGCGACGCGGTGACGCCGCGCACGCGGCTGCTGATGATCAACTCGCCGCACAATCCGACCGGCGCGGTGCTGACCCATGCCGACCTGGATGCGCTCGAAGCCATCGTGCACGACACGCGCATCCTGATCGTGTCCGACGAGGTCTACGAGCACATCGTGTTCGACGGCCAGCCGCACCTGAGCGTGGCCAGCCGGCCCCTATTGGCCGAGCGTGCGTTCGTGATCTCGTCATTCGGCAAGACCTATCACACCACCGGCTGGAAGATCGGCTACTGCTGCGCACCCAAGGCTTTGTCGGCCGAGCTGCGCAAGGTGCACCAGTTCATGGTGTTCACGGTGTCCTCGCCGATGCAGTACGCGCTGGCGGCGTACATGGCCGATCCCGCCACCTACCTGCAGCTGCCGGCCTTCTATCAGGCCCGGCGCGACCGCCTGGCCCAAGGCCTGGCCAGCACGCGCTTCAAGGTGCTGCCCAGCCCGGGCACATTTTTCATGCTGGCCGACTACAGCGCGATTTCCGACGTGCCCGAGGCCGAGTTCTCGCGCTGGCTGACGCTCAAGCATGGCGTGGCGGTGATCCCGGTGTCGGCGTTCTACCGCCAGCCGGATGCGGCCGAGTCGAATCACAAGCTGGTGCGCTTTTGCTTCGCCAAGAAACCCGAGACGCTCGACCAGGCGATCGAGCGGCTGCAAACGGTCTGAGACGCGCCAGCGCCGGCCAGGCAGGGCGATATGCCGGCCCGGATAAAAAAACCGGTGAGGACGACTGTCCCCACCGGCGGTACGGCGGCAAAAATTGCGACGGCCCGGCGCCTGATGGCCCGGGCCGTGTCGTTTACTGCGGATCCTGGCGTCGCGCCGCGCGCATGCGGCTGAGCCGGCGATAGACCATCGGCACCACCACGACGGCCAGGGCGGCGACCCACAGGCCCTTGGAGACGCCGCTGTGGAACAGGATGCCGACCTCGCCGTTGGTGATCGACAGCGCGCGCCGCAGGTTCTGCTCCATCATCGTGCCCAGCACCACGCCCAGGATCAACGGCGCCATCGGCACGTTGAGCTTGCGCAGGAAGTAACCGATGACGCCGATGATGACGACCAGCATCAGGTCGAAGGTGGTCGCGTTGATCGCGTAGACGCCGATGAAGCTGATCGCCAATACGCCCGGCACCAGCAGCCACGACGGGATCGACAGCATCGCCGCGAAGACCCGCACCATCGGCACATTCATGACGAACAACATGACGTTGGCGACCACCAGCGAGGCGATCAGGCCCCAGACCAGTTCGGGCTGGCTTTCGAACAGCACCGGACCCGGCGTGATGTTGTAGAGCGTCAGCGCGCCCATCATCACCGCGGTGGTGCCCGATCCCGGCACGCCCAGCGTCAGCATCGGGATGAACGAGCCGGTCGCCGCGCTGTTGTTGGCGGCCTCGGGCGCCACCAGGCCACGCATGTCGCCGCGGCCGAACTTGGCGTCGGGATCCTTGCCTTCGATCAGCCGCTTTTCGTTGGCATAGGCCACCGCCGACGCCACACTGGCGCCGGCGCCCGGCAGCACGCCGATGAAAAAGCCCAGGAAGCCGCCGCGCAAGGTGCTGTTGTTGGTGAACTTGAGTTCCTTCCAGTTGAACAGCTTGCGGCCGCTGACCGGTACGTCGATCGAATGGCCGGACAGGACCTTCTCGAGCATCTGCAGCATTTCGCCGACCGCGAACAGGCCGATCACCACCACGACGAAGTCGATGCCGTCGGCCAGGTGGGGCAGGTCGAAGGCGTAGCGGTAGACACCCGAGTTGGCATCGACACCGACCGTCGAGATGGCCAGGCCGATCATCGCCGCGAGCACGCCCTTGACCGGCTGGTCGCCCAGCAGGCTGGTCAGCGCGCAGAACGCGAACACCATCAGCACGAAGTATTCGGCCGGACCGAAGGCCAGTGCCCAGCTGGCCAGCACCGGCGCCAGCAGGATGATGCCCAGCGTGGCGATCAGCGAGCCGACGAACGAGGACCAGGCCGACAGCGACAGCGCGACGCTGGCCAGGCCCTGGCGCGCCAGCGGATAGCCGTCCAGCGTGGTCATCACCGCCGCGGCCTCGCCGGGCACATTGATCAGGATCGAGGTGATGCGGCCGCCATACTCGGCGCCCACGTACACGGCCGCCAGCAGGATCAGCGCGGTCTCGGGCGGCAGGTTCATCGCGAAGGCGATGGGGATCAGCATGGCCACGCCGTTGATCGGGCCCAGTCCGGGCAGCACGCCGACGATGGTGCCAAAGAACGATCCGAGCGCCGCCACCAGCAGGTTCATCGGCGTGAAGGCCACGCCGAAACCCAGGGCGAGTTGGTCGAAGATTCCGTTCATAGCAGCGCTCCGAGCAGACCGGTGGGCAACACGACGTCCAGGACGCGGTCGAACAGCAGGAAGAAACCCAGACCCATGGCGATACCGCCGATACCGGCCTTGACCCAGCTGCCGGCGAACAGGCGCCCGACCAGCACGGTCATCAGCGTGGTGGCGATGACGAAGCCCAGCCACTGGAACAGCAGCGCGTAGCCGGCCACGATGGCGACCATCAGCGAAATGCGTGCGTTGGCACCGGGCGGGTTCGGCTCGGCGTCGTTGCCGCCCTTGATGACCAGCCGCAGGCCGCACAGCGCGATGATGAATGCGATCAGCAGCGGAAACGCGCGTGGGCCGACCGGCTCGTAGGCGAACGGCGCCTCGAGGTCGTAGCCGAACCAGGTCAGGAACGCCGCCAGCAGCAATGCGGCGATGCCCAGCGATCTATCGTTAAGTGCCATGGCACCCTCGTCGTGGTAAGTGGTGTAGCCAGGCGCGGCCCCGGCCCGGCGGCGCCGCCAAGGGCGGCGCGCGCGGGCGGCCGGAGCCCGGGGGCGGGGATGCCCCCGGCGCCTCAGTGCCGATCTACTTCTTGATCAGGCCGAACTCTTCGGCCTGCTTGGCGTAGTCCTTGACGCGCTGCTTGACATAGCTGTCGAGCTCGGCGCCGACCATGTTCAGCGGGAACAGGCCCTGCTGTTGCTGCAGCTTGGCGAAGCCGGGATCGGCCATCGCCTTCTGGAAGGCCTCGACCCACCACTGGTAGTCCTGGTCGGAGACCTTGGGACCGACGTAGTAGCCGCGGATGATCGGCCATTCGATGTCGTAGCCCTGTTCGGCGGCGGTCGGCACGTTGGCCAGCTTGCCGGGCAGGCGTTCCTTGTTGTAGACCGCCAGCACCCGGATCGGCGCGCCGCCCTCGAGCATGGTCATGGCTTCGGCCGCGTCGCCCATGTAGGCCTGGATGTGGCCGCCGCGCAGCGCGGTAATGGCCTCGCCGCCGCCTTCGAAGGCGACGAAACGCATCTTCTTGTAGTCGACGTCGGCGGCGCGTGCGGTCAGCGCGGCCTTCATCCAGTCCTGGCTGCCGACCGAGCCGCCGGCGCCCAGCACGATCTTGGTGGGATCCTGCTTGAAGGCTTCCATCAGGCTCTTGAGATCCTTGTGCGGCGAATCGTCGCGCACCACGGCCACGCCATAGTCGGTGCCGACGGCGGCCAGCCAGCGCACGTCGTCGACGTTATAGCGGCCGAACTTGCCCTGCGCCAGGTTCAGCAGCGAACCACCCGAGAACGCCACGATGGTGCCGGCTTCGGCAGGGCGCTGGGCGACGATGTTGTTGTAGGCCACCGCACCGATGCCGCCAGGCATGTAGACGATGCGCAACGGGCTCTTGAGCGCGCCCGAACCTTTCAGCGCGGACTGCGCCAGACGGCAGGTCAGGTCGAAACCGCCGCCGGGTTGCGCCGGCGCCACGCATTCGGGACGCGAAGGCTCAGCCAGCGCCACGGGCGCCGCGCAAGCGGCAGCGGCCGTGACCAGCGTGGCGCGGCCCAGCAACGAACGGAAGGATGAAAGCGGAAGGGGTCGCATGGTTGTCTCCTGGTTGTTCTGATCTGGGTCCGGCTGCGACAGTCGGACGGCCCAAGCGACAGACATTACGAAAGCGCACCTTTCCAGACCCTTTCAACCCCCCCTTTTTTTGCATGCTTAAGGGATAACCCCAGCGCCGGTGACCGGCGGGCGTGCCGCGCAACACACCGCTCGCAGCACTCGTGTCAGCGCAAACCGAACTCAGGCCGGCGGAAATATCCACAGGACATGCAATCCAGGTCCGTGCGCCACCGGCTGCAGCCGCAGATCGGCGTGATGCAGGTCGGAAATCGTGCGCACGATCGCCAACCCCAGGCCGGCCCCGGGACGATTCTTGCCGGCCTGTCCGCGGCGGAAACGCACGCCCGCGCGGGCGATGTCCTCGGCCGACATGCCGGGCCCGGCGTCGATCACCTCGACCCGGCACGACTGCCCCAGCGCGCTGATCCGCAGCGTGACGGTGCCGCCTTCGGGGGTGTAACGGATGGCGTTATCCACAAGGTTGCTCAGTGCTTCGCGCAGCAGCCATTCGACGCCGTCGACCCAGCACGCCTGGCTGTCGGCCTCCATGCCGTAATCGAGCCGCTTGACGCGCGCGGCCGGCAACAGCGTGCGCAGCACGTCGTGGGCCAATGCCGTCATGTCGACGGTCTCGAAGATCAAGGCATGGCGCATCACGCCGGCGTCGCGGGCGCGCGCCAGCGCCAGCATCTGGTTGGTCATGCGTTCGGCGCGGTCCAGGCCGTCCTGCATCGCCGACAGCGCCGCGCGCATCTCGGCCGGGTCGGATTCACGCAAGGCGTAGTCGACCTGCATGCGCAGCACCGACAGCGGCGTGCGCAGCTGGTGCGAGGCGTCGTCGAGGAACTGCCGCTGTGCCTGCGCCTGGGCCTCGTGGCGCTCGACATGGCGATTGAGGGCCAGCACCAGGGGTCGGACCTCGGACGGCAGCTCACCGGCCTCTATGGGCCTCAGATCGTCGGCCTTGCGGCCTTCGAGCTCTTCGCGCAGCCGTCCCAGTGGCCGCAGCGCGATGACCACGCCGCATACCAGCAGCAGCACGCTGATGACGATGCCGGCCAGGTCGCGCTCGATCGACCGGCGCAGCACGGCGTTGATGAACACCTGGCGCGATTCGAGGCTTTCGGCCACCTGCACCACCAGCCTGCCGTGCTCGCCGCCCGCCAGCGGCGGGTCCATCGGCCGGATCAGCGTGGCGACCCGCACCGGCGCGCCCTGGTAGGTGGCCTGGTAGAAGGCCTGCTCGCCGTCGCGCAACGGGTAGCCGGGCATGGGCAGGCCGGGGCTGCCGATCTCGGCCAGCCCGTCCTCGGTGGCGACGCGGTAGTACACGGTGCCGTTGGCGGTGAGTTCGAAGAACTCGAGCATCAGGTAGGGCTGTTCCATCGACAATCCACCGCTGGCTGTGGATATGTTCAGGTCGATGGCGCGCAGCGCGCCGGCCAGCGAGCGGTCGTAGGCGATGTCGACCTGCTCTTTAAGCATGCGATTGGAGAACCACAGCGCGCCGATCATGATGATGACCAGCGTGGGCACCAGCCACCACAGCAAGGTGGCTTTCAGGCTGTGCAGGCGCGCGCTAGGCGTCTTGGCCATCGCCGCCCGCCTGTTCGAGGCAATACCCCAGGCCGCGCAGCGTCACCAGCTGCACGTCGGTATCGGCCAGTTTCTTGCGCAGCCGGTGCACCAGCACCTCGACGGCCTCCTGGTTGACCTCCTTGTCATCGGAGAAGACCCGTTCGAGCACCTGCTGCTTGGAGACCGGTTCGCCGCTTTTCTGGATGAACACCCGCAGCGCCGCGTGTTCGCGCGGCGACAGCGCCAGCGGCGAGCCATTGACGGTGAAGCGCTGGCTGGCGGTATCGAGCGCCAGGCTGCCGCAACTGAGGCGCGGATGATCGCGGCCGCGGCTGCGCCGCACCAGCGCCACCAGCCTGGCTTCGAGCTCTTCGACACGGAAGGGCTTGGGCAGGAAATCATCGGCGCCCAGGTGCAAGGTATCGACGCGGTTGGCCAGCGAGTCGCGCGCGGTCAGTACCAGCACCGGCGTGCGGTCGTCGCGAGCACGCATCTTGCCCAGCAAGGTCTGGCCGTTCATGCCGGGCAGGCCCAGGTCGAGGATGACGGCATCGAATTCCTCGATCCGCAACCGCCGTTCGGCCAGCAGGCCGTCGTCGGCCCATTCGACGATGTAGCCGGCCTGGCGGGCCAGCGCCCGCGACAGCCAGCGGGCCAGTTCGGGTTCGTCTTCGACAAGCAGGATACGCATGGTCAGGGCAGGGGCCGCGAAAGGCTGGCTGAGCGCAGCAAGTTGTTGTTCATTAATTAGTTCTAAATACAACTACTGATGGATAAGATGCCCTGTGGATAAGTCGAGCAAGGTGAGAATCGGCTGTCGAATCATCCACTTGAATCCATTTTTCGGTTGTGCGCAAACCCTGTTTGCCGATGGGGACCCGGTTGAACAACTCTTTGCAGGGTCCATGTTGCCGGGGTTTGTCCAGATACGCTGCACAGATTCTCAACACCTGCGCGCCATAGTGCTTATCCACAGGCCGGTTCGGCAACTCGTGCGGATTGTAGGGGCGTTGCCTACGTCGGTGCGTGGGTGACATTCGCTCAGACGCGCTGTGCGAGCCGTTGAGCCCCTCACTGCGGCTGGGGGATGAAAAACCGCCAAAAACGGCTGGTAGGGCGTCTGAGGGCCTGCAATCGGGTCGTATCGGCCGATGGCTAAGTGGCGGCAAGCCTGGTTATTGCGGTTCGCCGGTTGCGGTGGCGCGCCCGAGCCACCGGCCTGCCGCCGTTGAAGACGCGCGGCCAGCAGGGCGAACCAGCACAGGCGCGCAATCAAGGCTTGTCCGCGGTTCGAATCGATGCCACCTGCTGCCCCGATCGTTGGCGCGCGCGCAGCGCCGCCGGGCAGTTCTTCCTTTCTTTCTTCTTTATATAAAAGCTAATGATGGATAAGGCCTGTGGATAAGGTGGCAAAGTCGGAATTCAGTTGTCCCTTCAACGACTTGGACGACTTTTTGCTTGTTGATGAAGCCTGTTCTGCGCTGGGCACGAATGTGGGCAACATCCGCGCCGACCGTTAAGAGGCCGAGTTCGCCACCTGCGCTCCACAGCTTCTGCACAGACGCCCGCACGGGGGGCGTCCACAGGCGCTAGCGGCAGGTTTCGCCTGGTTTCGCCCCGATCGCCAGCTGGCGGGTATGCTCGAAAGCATCGAATTTTGGCGTAGCCGATTCCCATGTCCGACCTGAGCCTGTCCCCCGATGATGGGGATCTCGCCGTCCCGCCAGCGGCCGACGCCGCACTGGGCGACTTCCTGGCCCGTCATCGCCGGCTGTTCGTCCTGACCGGCGCCGGCGTCAGCACCGATTCCGGCATTCCCGACTATCGCGATGGCGACGGGCAATGGAAACGCAGCCCGCCGATGACCTTCCAGGCCTTCCTGGCCAGCGACCTGGCGCGGGCGCGCTATTGGGCGCGTGGCATGGTGGGCTGGCGGCGCTTTGGCAGCGTGCGCCCCAACGATGCGCATCGCGCCTTGGCGCGGCTCGAGGCACTGGGGCGGGTCAGGCTGCTGGTGACGCAGAACGTCGACGGCCTGCATCAGGCGGCCGGCAGCCGCGAGGTCGTCGACCTGCACGGCCGGCTCGACCAGGTGCGCTGCCTGCAATGCGATTACCGCGAGCCGCGCGCCGCGATGCAGATGAAGCTGCTGGCGCGCAACCCGCGCTGGCAGCATCTGGATGCCGACGATGCGCCCGATGGCGATGCCGATCTGGATGGCGAGGATTTTTCGACCTTTTCGGTGCCGGCCTGTCCGGTCTGCGGCGGCATCCTCAAGCCGGACGTGGTGTTCTTCGGCGAAGCGGTGCCGCCCGAACGTGGCGTGCTGGTGGCGCAGGCGCTGGCCGATGCCGACGCGATGCTGGTGGTCGGCTCGTCGCTGATGGTGCACTCGGGCTACCGGCACGTGCGCAGCGCCGCGGCGCAGGGCCTGCCGGTCGCCGCGGTGAACCTGGGCCGCACGCGTGCCGATGCGCTGCTGAGCCTGAAGGTGTCGGCGCCCTGCGCACAGGCGCTGGCATTCCTGCTGCACGATCCCTTGCCGTATAGTCTCGCGCCCTGAGCAAACTTGATAACATGGGCTGACGGACAACCGATGGTCGGACCCCGTTCGGACGGACCCCGTCAGCGCACGCGCGGCCTCACCACCACAACAACGACAAAGGCCGAAACTTCTACGTATGAACGATCGTTACGCGGTACTGCATCAATATCTTCTGCCCAAGCAGGCCCTGACGCTGCTGGCGGGCCGGATCGCCCACTGGAAGGGTGGACCCTGGACCACGCGCCTGGTGCGCGACTTCGTGCGCCGCTACGACGTCGACATGGGCGAGGCGCTCAATCCCGATATCGAAAGCTATGCGTCGTTCAACGAGTTCTTCACGCGCAGCCTGAGGCCGGATGCGCGGCCGATCTCGAGCGCCGAGATCGTCAGCCCGGTCGACGGCGCGGTCAGCCAGCTGGGCCGCATCGATGCCGACCAGATCTTCCAGGCCAAGGGCCGCAGCTATACGGCGACCGCCTTGCTCGGCGGCGATGCCGAACTGGCGGCGCATTTTCGCGATGGCCTGTTCGCCACGCTGTACCTGAGCCCGCGCGACTACCATCGCGTGCACATGCCCTGTGAGGGCCGCCTGCGGCGGATGATCCACGTGCCGGGGGACCTGTTTTCGGTCAACCCGGTCACCGCGCGCGGCGTCGACCGGCTGTTCGCGCGCAACGAACGGGTGGTCTGCATCTTCGACTCGGCGCAGGGCACGTTCGCGATGGTGCTGGTCGGCGCGACCATCGTCGGCAGCATCGCGACGACCTGGCACGGCGTGGTCAACGCCGCGCGCAGCGGCAAGCTCAAGGAGTGGTCGTATACCGATCAGGACATCCGCATCGGCAAGGGCGAAGAGATGGGCCGCTTCCTGCTCGGCTCGACGGTGGTGATGCTGTTTCCGCAGAATCGCTGCCGCTTCAACGCCGACTGGGTGGCCGAGCGTATCATCCGTCAGGGCGAGGCGATGGCCGAGCGGCATGACGGCGGCGTGGGCGGCCCGGCAACCGCGGGCGGCACGGCCCAGGCGGAACGGCTGGGCAGCGATCAGCCGGGCAGCGACCTGCCGGGCGGCAACTCGCCACGCCAATGACGCAGCGCGCGTCGCTTGATGGCGACGCGGGCGATTCAGCGACGAGCGACCGATGAGCCTGGACCTGTTCGAAGCGGACCCCGACGCACGGCTGCCGTTGGGCCCGTGTTCATGGCTGTTGCGCGGGCTGGCGTTGCCGCAACTGCAGGTCTTGCTGCCCGAGCTCGACGCCATCATCGCGCGGGCGCCGTTCCGGCAGATGGTGACACCGGGCGGCTTCCGGATGTCGGCGGCGCTGAGCAATTGCGGCGAGCTGGGCTGGATGTCCGACCGCCGAGGCTATCGCTATAGCCGTATCGATCCCGACAGCGGCCAGCCCTGGCCGGCGATGCCTGCCGCGTGGCGCCAGTTCGCCCGCGCGGCGGCGGATCAGGCGGGCTACCAGGGCTTCGATCCCGATGCCTGCCTGATCAATCGCTATGGTCCGAAAGCAAAGATGTCGCTGCATCAGGACCGCAACGAAACGGATTTCGATGCGCCGGTGGTCTCGGTGTCACTGGGCATGAGCGCGGTGTTTCTGTTCGGCGGTCTGCAACGCAGCGACAAGAGCGCACGCGTGACCCTGCATCACGGCGACGTGGTGGTGTGGGGCGGCAGCGACCGGCTGCGGTATCACGGCGTGATGGCGCCCAGCGGCGCGCCGCATCCGCTGTTGGGCGAGCAACGGATCAACTTCACGTTCCGCAAGGCGGGGTGATCGGCCCCGGCCCGGCCTCTGGCGGTTAAGCCTATCGTGGCCCGGCCGAACGCGGTCCAGCCGGACGTGCTCCGGCCATTGCCCGCGCGAATTCAAGCGCAAGCTTCGGGATGCCGGTTCGCATCCGACTGGTTATCGTTGCGTCATTGCCCAGACCTGCCTCGCAGGAGCCGACCATGACCAAGACCGCCCCGATCGACGCCACCGCGCAGGATGAAGCCCGCTGGCAGGCCGTGTTGACGCGCGACGCCTCGGCCGATGGCCAGTTCGTCTACGCGGTGCGCACGACCGGCGTGTATTGCCCGCCCAGCGCCGGTTCGCGGCTGCCGCGCCGCGAGAACGTCGAGTTCTTCGACAGCGCGCGGGCCGCCGAGGCCGCCGGTTACCGGCCCAGCAAGCGGGCCGCTGGCGCGGCGCGGTCGCACTGGGTCGAGCTGGCCTGCCGCACCATCGAGCGCGCCGCCACGGCGCCGACGCTGGCGCAGCTGGCCAGCGCCAGCGGGCTGAGCCCTTATCACTTTCATCGCATGTTCAAGGCCGAGACCGGCCTCACGCCCAAGGCCTACGCCAGCGCACAGCAGGCGCGCCGGCTGCGCGACGGCCTGGGCGGCGCGGCCAGCGTGACCGACGCGGTCTACGACGCCGGCTTCAATGCCAGCAGCCGCTTCTACGCGCGCTCGGCCGGCTTGCTGGGCATGGCGGCGCGCGACTACCGGCAGGGCGGGCGCAACGCCACGATCCGCTTCGCGGTGGCGCAGTGTTCGCTGGGCGCGATCCTGGTCGCGCAAAGCCGGCAGGGCCTGTGCGCGGTGACGCTGGGCGAGGACCCCGAGGCGCTGGTGCAGGATCTGCAGGACCGTTTTCCGCAGGCGGTGTTCGAAGGCGGCGATGCCGATTTCGAGCAGCTGGTGGCGCGCGTCATCGGCGTGGTCGAAGCGCCCGGCCTGGGGCTGGACCTGCCGCTGGACGTACGCGGCACGGCTTTCCAGGAACGGGTGTGGCAGGCGCTGCGCACGATACCGGTGGGACAGACGGCCAGCTACGCAGAGATCGCCGCGCGCATCGGCGCGCCGCGGGCGGTGCGCGCGGTGGCGCGGGCCTGCGCGGCCAACCCGCTGGCGGTGCTGATTCCGTGCCATCGGGTGGTGCGCCAGGACGGCGGTCTGTCGGGTTACCGCTGGGGCGTCGAACGCAAGCGTGAACTGCTGGCGCGCGAGGCGCAGGTCCAGCCGCAAGCCCAGGCCCAGGCGGATCCGCCGCGCGTCGATCAGCCGTAGCCGAACGGGCTGGGCGCCTGCCCGGTCAGCAGCCAGTTGCCGACCCCCTTCTGGCGATAGTCGAGCGGATCGTGCAGCGTGTGCACCCGCACGTTGCGCCAGTAGCGGTCGGTGGCCGCGCGCCGCGTGGTCGCGCGCGCACCCATCAGTTCGAAGATGTCGGCGGTGATGTCCAACGCCAGCCTGCCGGCGTGCACCCGCGCGGCCGCGATGGCCACGCTCAGTTCGCCGCGCGCGTCGGCGGTCAGGCCGTGGCCGGCCTGCCAGGCCTGCTGGAACTGCTCGAGCGCCTGGTCGGCCAGCGCAGTGGCCGAGCGCAGCTTGATCCACAGATCGCCGGTGCGCAGCTGCGCATAAGGATCCTCGTGCGCCACCGACAGCCCCGACATCGGCCATGGCCGCGCCTGGCTGCGCAGATAGTCGAGCGAGTCGGCCAGCGCGCCTTGCGCGTTGCCGATATAGATCTCGGTCAGGACCAGCTGGCCGATCAGGTTGCGCAGCGTGGCGCGCACCGAGCCGGCGCTGCCGGGCGGACCCAGCACTTCGTCGTGCCGCACCAGCACCTGGTCGAAGCTGACCGAGCCGCTGTCGGTCTGGCGCTGGCCCATGTTGTCCCAGTCGTCGTTGACGGTGACGCCGACGCGCGCGGTGGGCACCACGGCATAGATGCGGTCGGCCGGATCGTCGCTCAGGGCCACCGAGACGTTCAGTACGTCCGAGTCGCGCGCGCCCGAACAGAAGGACTTGATGCCGTCCAGCACGTAGCCCTGCGGCGTGGCGGTGACGCTCAGCCGCGCATCGCGGGCGTTGACGGCATTGCCCCAGAACCAGCGCTCGGATACCGTCGCGCCCAGGTAGCGCTGCTGCTGCGGCAGCGAGCCGAACAGCACCACGCTGGCGACCTGCAGGTGCTGGAAGCCGAACAGGTGGGCGACCGAACTGTCGGCCTGCGCGAAGCGGCGCACGATGCGCAGGATCAGCGGCCAGTCGGCCTCCAGCCCGCCGTGCGCGCGGGGTACCGCCAGCGCCAGCAGGCCGCTGTCGCGCAGCAGCTGTCGCTCGGCCAGCGCGGTGCCGCCTTGCTGATCGCGTTGCGCGGCGGTGGCGGCCAGCTGGCCGGCGATGTCTTCGACCAGCTCGCCATACAGGCCGTAGTCGGCCGCGAACAGATCGGTGGGATGGGCAGGCGGGTTCATGGTCGTCGACCTCAGCGTTGCATGCCCCAGCGGCGCACCGTGACCCGCTCGAGCGCGTTGAACAGCACCCCCTCGACGAACAGGCCGATGAGGATGACCATCGCCAGACCGGCGAATACCCGGTCGGTGTAGAGCTCGTTGCGGTTCTGGAAGATGAACCAGCCCAGGCCGCCCTGGCCGGACGAGGCGCCGAACACCAGCTCGGCGGCGATCAGCGTGCGCCACGCGAAGGCCCAGCCGATCTTCAGGCCCGACAGGATCGACGGCAGCGCGGCCGGCACCAGGATGTGGCGCACGTAACGCAGGCCGCTCAGGCCGTAGTTGCGGCCGGCCATGCGCAGGGTCTCGGGCACGCCCTGGAAGCCCGCATAGGTGTTCAGGGCCATCGGCCACAGCACCGAATGGATCAGCACGAAGACCAGGCTGCCGCGGCCCAGGCCGAACCACAGCAGCGCCAGCGGCAGCAGCGCGATCGCCGGCAGCGGATTGAACATCGCGGTCAGCGTGCTGAGCAGATCGCGCCCCAGCTGGGTCGAGACCGCCAGCGTGGTCAGCACGAAGGCCGCCACGATGCCGCCGGCATAGCCTTGCAACAGCACCACCAGCGACAGCCAGACCTTCTCGATCAGCTCGCCGCTGGCCAGGCCTTCGCCCAGCGCGCTGGCGGTGGCCAGGAAGGTGGGGAACAGCAGGTCGTTGTCCTGCCAGCGCGCCAGCAGTTCCCAGATCAGCGCGAGCACCGCCAGCACCACCGTCTTGCGCAGCCAGCCCGCCTGCCACAGGCGCTTGTGCAGCGGCAGCGCGCGCGTCAGCGGCACGTCGGTGAGCGGCTCGAGCTCGCGCTCGTATTCGGGGCGCACCGGCGGCAGCAACGCCGGGCGGGGGGAAGTCGAAATCGTCATGATGTGTCCTGGTGGAGCGCGGTGTCAGGCGATGCGGCGCAGCGCGGCGGGCGCTGCGTCGACGTCCTCGGCCCCGGCCGAGGCGACCGGCGCCTCGTCGAACAGCAGCCGGTGGATGCGCTGCGCGGCGGCCTGGAAGTCGGCGCCGCCCATGCTGGCGAGGTCCCAGGCATGGCTGTTGAGTTCGGCCCGCACGCGGCCCGGATGCGGCGACAGGATGCCGATGCGGCTGCCCACCACCAGCGCTTCCTCGATCGAATGGGTCACGAACACCAGCGTGAAGCGGGTCTCGTCCCACAAGGCCAGCAGTTCTTCCTGCATACGCCGGCGTGTCAGCGCATCGAGCGCCGCGAACGGCTCGTCCATCAGCAGCACGCGCGGCTGCATGGCCAGCGCGCGGGCGATCGCCACGCGCTGCTTCATGCCGCCGGACAGCGTGTGCGGATAGGCGTCGGCGAACTTGGACAGGCCGACCTTGGCCAGTACCTCGTGGGCGCGGTCCAGCGCGTCGGCGCGCTTGGCGCGGCGCGAGGCGACCAGCGGAAACACCACGTTCTCGACCACGGTCTTCCACGGCGGCAACTGGTCGAATTCCTGGAACACCACGACCCGGTCGGGCCCGGGGCCCTGCACCGGCTGGCCGTCGAGCCGGATCTGGCCCTCGCTGGGTTCGATGAAGCCGGCGATGGACTTGAGCAGCGTGGACTTGCCGCAGCCCGATGCGCCCAGCAGCACGTAGCGGTCGGCCTCGTGCACGTCGAAGCTGACGCGATGGGTCGCGCGCACCACCCGTTGGGCGCTGCGATAGTCGATGCTGACCCGATCGACCGCCAGCAGGGCCTGGTCGTGCGCGGGCACGCTGCTCAAGCTGGCCATGTTCAGCTCCCTTCGTTGGCGTGGGCCTGCTCGAAGAAGTAGTCCTTCCACGAAGCCGCCTGGTTCTTCAGGACGCCGATCTTGTGCAGCTCGGTCGCGTAGACCTCGGTGCGGTGCGGCGAGATCGTGAAGTCGTTTTCCGGGTCTTCGAGGATCTGGCGCACGAACTCGGGCGAGAGCCGCGACTTCTGCTGGCGGATGAAGACCTCGGCGGCCTCGGCCTTGTTCTGGCGGATCCATTGCGCCGCCTCGCCCAGCGCGTCGTAGAAGGCCTGGTAGGTCTTGGGATTGGCGTCGTGGAATTTCTGGGTGGTGTACAGCACGTTGAAGGTCGCCGGTCCGCCCAGGATGTCGTAGGAGCTGATCAGCTTGCGGATGTTCTTGTTGGCCTCGATGGCCTGGTAGTAGAACGGCGCGCTGGAGAAGTGGGTGTTGACCTCCAGGCCGCCGGAGATCAGCGCGGCGGTGGCGTCGGGGTGGGGCAGGCTGACCGAGAACTTGTCGAAGTGATCGAAGTCGTCCTTGCCGAACCGCTTGACCGCCTCGATCTGCAGCGTGCGCGACTGGAAGCCCACGCCGGCGGCCGGCACGGCGATGCGGTCCTTGCTGCTCAGGTCCTCGAGCGTCTTGACGGCGGGGTTGTTGGTGATCAGGTAGTTGGGCAAGGAACCGAGCGCGGCGATGCCCTTGACGTTCTGGCGGCCGCGCGTGCGGTCCCACAGCGTCAGCATCGGCGGCACGCCGGCCGAGACCACGTCCAGGTTGCCGGCCAGCAGCGCCTCGTTCATCGCGGTGGCGCCCGAGATGCTGGCCCAGTCGACCTCGATGTCCAGGCCGGCGGCCTTGCCGTGTTTCTCGATCAGGCCCTGGTCGCGCACCACGTCGAGGATCAGGTAGGCGATGCCGAACTGCTGGGCGACGCGGATCTTGCCTTCGGCGTGCGCGAGGGCGGGGCCGGCCAGCAGTCCCAGGCCCAGGGCCAGGGCCGGCAGTGCGCGGGCGTAACGTTCGAGGGTGGTGCGCATGGGGTCGTTTCCTGCGTGAAGGTGGGTCGAGTCCGGACGGTTCGGGACGAACGCGCCCGCAGGCTGGCGCACTGCGCGACGGCCTGGTGGATGCTGGCGCGATGGCCGGGAAATCAGAAGGGCTTGTCGCCCTCGATGGTGGTGCGGTGCAGCTTGCGGCGCAGGTGGTCCGGACAGCCGGTGGCCAGGTGCATGACGGAGCGGTTGTCCCAGAACACCATGTCGCCGTCCTGCCAGCGATGGCGGTACAGATGCTCGGGTTTGACGCTGTGCGCGAACAGTTCTTCGAGCAGCGCCTGGCTGTCTTGCTGCGCCAGGCCGATGATGCGGGTGGTGAAGTGTTCGCTGACGAACAGCGCCTTGCGGCCGTTCTCGGGATGGGTGCGCACCACCGGATGCACCGCCGGAATCACCTCGGCGAGCTGCTGTTCGCTGAGTTTGGGCCGCCACGGGCTGCGCGCGCGCAGCTCTTCGTACTTGGCCAGATAGGAGTGTTCGGCCTGCAGGCCCTCGACCCGGCGCTTGAGTTTTTCCGGCAGCGTGTCCCAGGCCAGGTGCATGTTGGCGAATACCGTGTCGCCGCCCTCGGCCGGCAGTTCCTGCGCGTACAGCATCGAACCCAGGCTGGGGATGTCCTTGTACGACAGGTCGGAGTGCCAGTAGTGGCCGGCATCGCCCAGGCCGACCGGCTGGCCGTTCTCCTTGATGTTGGAGACGATCAGGATCTCGGGATGGCCGGGCAGATGGAACTGATGCAGCACGTGGATCTGCAGCGGGCCGAAGCGGCGGCTGAAGTCGATCTGCTGGGCCGGCGTGATGTCCAGGCCGCGGAACACCAGCACGTGATGGTCAAGGTGCGCACGATGCACCGCGTCGAAATCGGTCTGCGGCACCGGTTGCGACAGGTCCAGGCCGTGGACCTCGGCGCCCAGCGAGCCGGGCAGCGGCGTGATCCGCAGCGAGTCGCTGGCGCGGGTGCTGGGTGTGTCGGCAGTGGCGGTCAGGGCCATGGCAGGGCCTCCGTTGAGAGCGCAGGCGCCACGGGGGCACACCGCATGCGGGCCCGCAGGCCCGCGACGATCAGGAACCTGCCATTCTAAGAACCGGCTTCATTGCGGCTAACGAATAAAAAGCAATGTCTTCAATGCAGGCAGCTATATGCATGGGCTGTGCGGTCGGCGTGTGGCGAGCATGAACGAAAGTCATGTAGCGCCGCGCGCCTTGTTGCGCGACGGCGCAGGGCTGACAACCCAATGCAAAAGGGCGACCTCATGGGTCGCCCTTTTGCATTCCCCAACCCGCAGGTCGGGGATGTGACTGCGCTTGCCGTCAGACCGCCATGATCGACACGGCCTTGGTGTTCAGGTAGGCCTCGACGGCCTCGGGGCCGCCTTCCGACCCGTAGCCCGAATCCTTGACGCCGCCGAACGGCAGCTCGGGCGTGGGCGCGGCGGGCTGGTTGACCCACAGCATGCCGACTTCGACGCGGCGGGCCAGCAGGTGCGCGTTCTTGATCGAGCGCGTGTAGGCATAGCCGGCCAGGCCGTAGGGCAGGCGGTTGGATTCGGCGATCGCTTCTTCGAGCTTGTCGAAGCCGCGGATCGCCGCGACCGGGCCGAAGGGCTCTTCGTTGAACACGTCGGCGTTCTGCGGCACGTCCGACAGCACGGTGGGCGAGAAAAAGTTGCCGTCCTGCTCGAGGGCCGAGCCGCCGGTGGCCAGCTTGGCGCCCTTTTGCACCGCGTCGTCGATGAACTTCTTGACCGCGGTGATGCGGCGCGCGTTGGCCAGCGGGCCGAGCGTGGTGCCGTCTTCGAGGCCGTTGCCCAGCTTCAGGCCCTGCGCGTGCTTGACCAGCGCTTCGGTGAACTCGTCACGCACGCTGTTGTGCACCAGGAAACGGGTCGGCGAGATGCAGACCTGGCCGGCGTTGCGGAACTTGGCGCCGCCGGCCGCCTTGACCGCCAGCGCGATGTCGGCGTCTTCGGCGACGATGACCGGCGCGTGGCCGCCCAGTTCCATCGTGACACGCTTCATGTGCTGGCCGGCGATGCCCGCCAGCTGCTTGCCCACCGCGGTCGAGCCGGTGAAGGTGACCTTGCGGATGACCGGGTGCGGGATCAGGTAGCTGGAGATCTCGGCGGGATCGCCGAACACCAGGCCAACCACGCCGGCGGGGATGCCGGCGTCGACGAAGGCCTGCAGCAGCGCGGCCGGCGAGGCCGGGGTTTCTTCGGGGGCCTTGACCAGGAACGAGCAGCCGGCGGCCAGCGCGGCGCCGAGCTTGCGCACCACCTGGTTGACCGGGAAGTTCCACGGCGTGAAGGCGGCGACCGGGCCGACCGGCTCCTTGATGACGAGCTGGTCGGCGTCGAGGTTGCGCGACGGGATGATGCGGCCGTAGACACGGCGGCTTTCGTCGGCGAACCATTCGGTGATGTCGGCGGCGGCCATGACTTCGAGGCGCGCTTCGTTGAGCGGCTTGCCTTGTTCCTGCGTCAGCACGGCGGCGATCGCGGCGGCGCGTTCGCGCACCAGGCCGGCGGCGCGGCGCATGATGGCCTGGCGCTCGATGGCGGGCATGTCGCGCCAGGTCTCGAAGCCTTTCTGGGCGGCGGCCAGCGCACGATCCAGGTCGACGGTGCCGGCGTGGGCGACCTTGCCGATCACCTTGCCGGTCGCCGGGTTCTGCACATCGATGGTCTTGCCGCTGGCGGCGCCGACCCATTCGCCGTTGATGAGCAATTGGGTATCGGGATACGAAACAGTCATGGCTTGCCTTTTTATACGTGTAGGAAGGAGGTGGTGATGCCAACTTAGCCTATGACTGTAACGTCGTAGCGGGGCTGTTGACCAGGGGCCGGACCGGCCCGGCCGGGATTTCGTCCCATTTATCGGGATGACGCAGGCGTGACAGCGCCTGCACGGGCCGGCGGCTGCCCGCGCAGGCAGTGCTATAACTCCTGGCAGACCCTCGCCCGCGTGGGCGCGCCACCCGAGCGCGCAGTGTCGGCGGGCGCGGAGACTCGCCATGCTGTCTGCCCAAGCGCTGCACGCCATCTGGAGTCTCGCCGGGCTGCCCGGCTCGGCGCTGCACCAGGCCGACCTGCGCGGCGTCGATCCGGTCTTTCCGTCTTCGTTCGCGGTGGGCGCGGCGGCCCAGGCCACGCTGGCCGCC
>JAEZBO010000127.1 GCA_023427085.1 Pseudomonadota bacterium | reverse complement strand
ACTCAAGACCAACCAGAATCGCGCGCTGGCCTTTCTGGGCGGCGCCGCGCTGCTGTTCCTGATCACGGCCTTCTTGCCGCCCGGGCCGAACGGCACGATCAGCGTGACGGGGCTCTTGGGGAAGTCGGACTGCGCCGCGGCGGGCAGCGCGGCCGCGATGGCCAGCCCCAGTGCAGCGGTCTTGAACAGCGTGCGCAACATGGCGGTGTCTCCTGTGTGTGGACGCGGGCCTCGCGGACCGCGTTTCCGCTTCGCTAGGCGGACCTTCAATAGACCGAGCTTTCGAAACCGCGCGTCAGCGCCGGCTTCATCGATTGCATCCACGCGGTGGCCTGGCGCAGCATCATCGCCATGTCCGAGGCCACCGCCACGTAGGCGTAGCCGGCCTCGACGAAGGTCGAAACGATCTCGGGCGTGGGGCCGACGATGCCGCAAGGGATGCCGATCTTGCGGCAGCGCCGCGCCACGTCCTGGATCACCGCCTGCACGTCGGGATGGGTGATGTTGCCGATGTGGCCCATGTTGGCCGACAGGTCGCCCGGGCCCAGGAACAGCGCATCGACGCCGGGCACCGCGGCGATCTCCTCGAGCGCGGCGACGGCGGCGGGCGTCTCGAGCTGGATGATGGTGCAGACCGAATCGTTGGCGCGCCGCGCGTAGTCGGGCGCGGTGCCGTAGCCGCTGGCGCGCACGACCGCGGCGAAGCCACGCGTGCCCAACGGCGGATACTTGCTGGCGGCGACCGCGCGGCGGGCATCGTCGGCGCTGTCGACGAAGGGCACCATCACCGTCTGCGCGCCCAGGTCGAGCGCGCGCTTGAACAGCACCGGATCGTTGGCGGCCAGCCGGACCACCGCGGTGCAGCCGGCCGCGTCGATGGCCTGCAGCATCTGCTGGGTGTCGCGCGCGTCGATCGGCACATGCTCCTGGTCGACCAGCAGCCAGTCGTAGCCCAGCCGGCCCAGCGCCTCGGCGCTGGCCGCGGCGCCGCTCATCAGCCAGGTGCCCAGCGGCACGCCGGTCTCGCCGCCGGTCAGGGCCAGCCGTTGTTTGAAGGGATTCTCGAGTATGTCGCGGGTCGCTGCCATGATGGGTGGGGTCGTCCTTGGGTTCGTGAAAAAAGCCGCGCGGCGCGCTCAGTAGATCGGCGGCTCGGGCGTGGCCGCGTTGCCGCGCAGGATGTCGAAGTCGCAGCCCTTGTCGGCCTGGCTGACCTGCTGCTGGTAGATGCGGGTGTAGCCGCGCGCATAGGGATTGGCGGGCGGGCGCCAGGCGGCCCGGCGGCGCGCCAGCTCGGCCTCGTCGACCAGCATGTCCAGGCGCCGCTCGCCGATGTCCAGTTCGATCTCGTCGCCGCTGCGCAGCAGCGCCAGCGGCCCGCCAACCGCCGCTTCGGGCGCCACGTGCAGCACACAGGTGCCGTAGTGGGTGCCGCTCATGCGTGCGTCCGAGATCCGCAGCATGTCGCGCACGCCGCGCTGCAACAGTTTCTTGGGGATCGGCAGGTTGCCCCATTCGGGCATGCCGGGCGCGCCCACCGGCCCGCCGTTGCGCAGCACCAGCACGGTGTTTTCGTCGGCGTCCAGGTCGGGATCGTTGACCGCCGCCAGCAGCTCGGCGTTCGAGTCGAACACCAGCGCGCGGCCGCGATGGCGCAGCAGCTGCGGGCTGGCCGCCGAAGGCTTGATGACCGCGCCGTCGGGACACAGGTTGCCGCGCAGCACCGCCAGCGCCATCGCGGCCTCGGGCCGGTCGGGCGGCGCCTGCACCAGCGGCCGCGACGGATCGCGGATCACTTCGTCGTCGCTGCACAGCAGGCCGTCGATGTTTTCGCCCAGGGTCTTGCCGGTCACCGTCAGGCAGTCCAGCGACAGCAGCTCGCGGATCTTGTTCAGCACCGCCGGCAGGCCGCCGGCGTAATGGAAGTCTTCCATCAGGCCCTGGCCGGACGGGAATAGGTTGGCCAGCACCGGCACGCGGCGCGCGACCGCGTCCAGTTCATCGAGGTTCAGCTCGAGCCCGGCGCGTCCGGCGATGGCCGGCAGGTGCACGGCGGCGTTGGTCGAGCCGCCCAGCGCCATGTAGGCGGCCACGCCATTGAGCAGCGCGGCCTTGTCGACGATGCGCGAGGGCTTGAGGTCCTCCCACACCATGTCGACGATGCGCTGGCCGCAGGCCCAGGCCATGCGGCTGTGGCCGGCGTCCATGGCCGGGATGCTGCTGGCGCCCGGCAGCGACAGCCCCATCGCCTCGACGATGCAGGTCATGGTGCTGGCCGTGCCCATGGTGTTGCAGGTGCCGGGCGCGCGGGTCATGCGCGCCTCCAGGCTGATCCATTCCTGCTGGTCGATGTTGCCGACCGTGTATTGCTCCCAGTACTTCTTGGTGTGCGTGCCGGCGCCGACCGCCTGGCCCTTGTAGCGGTCGTTCAGCATCGGCCCGGCCGGACAGAACAGCGCCGGGATGTCCATCGACAGCGCGCCCATCACCAGCCCCGGCGTGGTCTTGTCGCAGCCGCCCATCAGCACCGCGCCGTCCAGCGGCAGGCTGCGCAGCAGTTCCTCGGCCTCCATGGCCAGGAAGTTGCGGTAGATCATCGTGGTGGGCTTGACCATCACCTCGCCCAGGCTCATGGCCGGCAGCTCGAGCGGATAGCCGCCGGCCTGCAGCACGCCGCGCTTGACCGCGTTGGCGCGCTCGCGCAGGTGCGCGTGGCAGGGCGACAGGTCGCTCCAGGTGTTGAGGATGCCGATCACCGGCCGGCCCATGAACTCCTCGCGCGCCAGGCCTTGCTGCTGCATGCGCTGGCGGTGCGCGAAGCCGCGGATGTCGTCGGCCGCGAACCAGCGCTGGCTGCGCAGCGATTCCAGCGGCTTGCGGGGGGGTGTCTTCATCGTCTTCAGTCCATCCGTATGTCGGCTTGTTTGATCGTCGCGGCCATGGCCTCGGTGTCCTTGCGCATCAGCGCCTGCATTTGCGCCGGGCTCGACGACAGCACTTCGTAGCCGGCCGCTTCCAGCGGCGCGCGAAAATCGGGCGATTCGAGCACCGCGCGCAGTTCGGTGTTCAGGCGCTCGACGATCTCGGGCGGCGTGCCCTGGCGCACCAGGAAACCGTTCCAGACCGTGGTGACCACGCCGGGCAGGCCGGCCTCGGCCATGGTCGGCACCTCGGGTAGCAGCGGCGAGCGCCGTTCGGCGGCCACCGCCAGCACGCGCACGCGCTCGGCGCGATGGAAGCTCACCACCGCCGGCAGGTTGTTGAACATCATCGGGATCTGTCCGGCCATCACGTCGTTGAGCGCCGGCGGGCCGCCCTTGTACGGCACGTGCACCATGCGCGTGCCGCTGTGCTGCTGGAACTGCACGCCGGTCAGGTGCATGGTGTTGCCGTTGCCGGCCGAGCCGTACATCAGCGTGTCGGGCGCGGCGCGCGCGGCCGACACGACGTCGGCCACCGTGCGATAGGGTGTCTTGGGGCCGACCACCAGCACGTTGGGCATCTGGTGCGTCAGCGAGATCGCCTGCAGGTCTTCGAGCGGCGCGTAGCCCATCGACGCGTACAGGTGCGGATTGATCGCCAGCGTGCTCAGCGAGCCCAGCAGCAGCGTGTAGCCGTCGGCGGCCTGCTGGCGCGCCACGTGCACCGAGCCGATGTTGCCGTTGGCGCCGGCGCGGTTCTCGATCACCACCGGCTGGCCCAGCCGTTCGCCCAGCGCCTGCGCGATCGGCCGGGCGATCTGGTCGGCCACGCCGCCGGCCGGGTAGGGCACCACCAGCGTCAGCGGGCGCTCGGGATAGGCCGCGGCCGCCGGCGCGGCCAGCGTCATCGTCAATGGCAGGCAGGCCGCCGCCAGGCAAAGTCGGCGCAACACGTTCATGCTTGTCTCCTGTTCGGTCCGGGGCCGTCGAACTGCGGCCCTTCGGGTTCAAAACCTGCCGAAAGATCGATATATCTTTTGGCAATGTCACCGGTAACATTGAGATCAAATGTATAGTCGAGCCCAAGGCGCGTCAACCGTCTCCATCAGAACTCCGGGTAAACCATGCCGTCACCGACAGACGAGCTCGCCGACGACTCGGCCGAGCCCCGCCGCCGCGCGCCGCGGCGCAAGCTGGGCCGCCACACCATCCATGACGTGGCCGCGCTGGCTGGGGTCTCTTCGATCACCGTGTCGCGGTTTTTCCGCGCGCCGCACAAGGTCTCCGAGACGGTGCAGGCGCGCCTGCGCCAGGTCATCGCCGAGACCGGCTACGTGCCCAGCCAGATGGCCGGCCGGCTGGCATCGGCGCACAGCCGCATGGTCGGCGCGGTGATGCAGAACACCGCCAGCGTCACCTTCGCCGAACTGGTGCGCGGCATGAGCGAAGGCCTGGAGGACGCCGGCCTGCAACTGCTGCTGGCCAACACCAACTATTCACGCACGCGCGAGACCCGCGCGATCTCGGCGTTCGCCGGCTGGCATCCGAGCGCGCTGATCGTCACCCGCGACGACCACGAACCGCAGGCCGAGCAGGCGCTGCGCGCCCTGCATTGCCCGGTGGTCGAGACCTGGGGCGTGGTGCCGGGCCGGCCGTTCCACCAGGTCGGCTTTCCGCACGCCGAGATCGGCGTGCGTCTGACCGAACATTTTCTCGAGCAGGGCGCGCGCCGCATCCGCTTTGCGATGCGGGCGCACGGCGCCGACTTTCGCGCGCAGCAACGCACGCAGGGTTACGTGGCGGCGATGCGGGCGGCGGGGCTGGCGCCCGACGTCGTGACGTCCGACAGCGATGACGAGATGGCGGCGGGTGCCGAACTGCTGGCCCGTTATGCCGCCGAGGCGGTCGGCACGCGGCCCGAGGCGATCGTGTTCGCCAGCGACAACATGGCGGCCGGCGCCTTGCTGCACGCACCGGGCCTGGGGCTGGTGCTGCCGCGCGACTGTGCGGTGGCGGGCTTTGGCGACGCGGCGGTGGGATCGTGGCTGCAGCCGGCCTTGACGACCATCCGGCCCGAGCCATACCGCATCGGCGCCACGGTGGCGCGGCTGGTGCGCGAGCTGGTCGAGCAGCCCGATCCCGAGCGGCCGCCGCAAACCCATCTGGTGCCGTGCACGCTGGTGGTGCGCGACAGTTCGCGGATCGTGCGATAGGCGTGTGGCGAGCGTGCGCTGAAGCCGCGTCGCGCGCGGCCCCGGCCTGCGGGGCTGACGCAACGAGCGCCGCGCCAGCCGCACGCCGGCCGGTCACCTGAAGGGCCGCGGCACGGCCCGGGGCGACGCGATCAGTCCTTCAGGTGCTCGGGGTCGATGCGGGCGCCTTCCTTGCGGTTGAACATCACCGTCAGGCCCCACATCACCACGCCCAGCGCCAGCAGCCAGCCGGCCACCTGGTACTGGATCACGTCACGGCCGGTCAGCGGCGTCACCAGGAACAGGCAGGTGATCGCGCCGATCACCGGAAACACCGTGTTGATGCGGAAGTGTTCGTGCTCGACCTTCTGGCGGCGCAGCACCAGCACCGCGACGTTGACGAAGGCGAACACGCCCAGCAACAGCAGCGCGGTGGTGCCGCCCAGCGCGCGGATGGCCTGCGAATCGCTCAGCGACACCAGGATGATCAGGGCGAACGACAGCGCGGTGGTGAACAGGATCGCGGTCCACGGCGTCTGGGTGCGCTGGTGCACGCTGGCCAGGAAGCGCGGCAGCACGCCCTGGCGCGACATGCCGTAGAGCAGCCGGCTGGCCATCATCATGTTGATCAGCGCCGAGTTGGCGACCGCGAACATCGAGATGATCGGCATCACCACGTCCATCGGCAGGCCGGGCGCGGCGCGCTCGACCACCAGCACCAGCGGCGTGTCGCTGGCGGCCAGCTCGCCGACCGGGATCAGCGCCACGGCGCAGATCGACACCAGCACGTAGATGATGGCGGCGATGGCCAGGCCGCTGAGCATCACCTTCGGAAAGATCTTGGCCGGATTGTGGGTTTCCTCGGCCATGTTGACCGAGTCCTCGAAGCCGACCATCGCAAAGAAGGCCAGCGCGGTGGCCGAGGTGATCGCCAGGAACACGCTCTTGTCTTCCGGCGTGTCGAAGGCCACCACGCGCGAAAAGTCGGCCTGTCCGCCGGCCATCGCGTAAAAGCCCAGGCCGATCACCAGCAGCAGGCCGGTCAGCTCGACCAGCGTCAGCACCACGTTGGCCTTGACGCTTTCGGAGACGCCGCGAAAGTTGATGATCATCACCAGCAGCATGAAGCCGAGCGCGCCCATCGTGACCGTGGCGGGAGCGGCCTCCATGCCCAGCGCGCGGAACAGGTTCGCGGAGAACGCCTGCGACGCGGTCGAGGCCGACGTCAGCCCCGAGCACATGACCGTGAAGCAGACGATGAAGGTCAGGAAATGGATGCCGAAGGCCTTGTGCACGTACAGGGCGGCGCCGGCCGCGCGGGGATACTTGGTGACCAGCTCGAGATACGAGAATGCCGTCAGCAGCGCCACCGCGAAGGCCACCAGGAACGGCGCCCACGCGGCGCCGCCGACTTCGGCGGCGACCTGCCCGGTCAGCGCGTAGATGCCGGTGCCGAGGATGTCGCCCACGATGAAGAGCAACAGCAGCTTGGGGCCCATGACACGCTTGAGCGGCGTGCCGGAGGGATCGTTGGTTTGCGCCGGGGCGGCTGCCGTGGACATGATTGTTCTCCGAATGCGCCAGGCGCGGGGTGCGCGGGCGGCTCCTCTTTGTGCCAGCTAGTCTACGGTCGAGAGTCGTCATCGGATGCAAACGCACGGTGACAACAGATGTCCAGTTGTGCGCAGTCGTGCGCAAAAGATCGCCACCCGCGAACAAAGGCAACCGGCGTAACAAGCCTGCTGGAACATGGGCCCTGGCGCTGTCCGTTCGCTGTCGAAAAATGCCCGGCGCTGTCGTTCGGCTGTCTGCCGCGTTACCGGGATTGCCGGGCGGTATCGATCTTCGCACCGCCGCGCCGGGACCGCCGAGCCAGCATTCATGCGGTTCTCCGGCGGGACAGTGCGTCATTTTGTAACCCCGGCGGCCACCGTCGCGGCAAATCGGCTTTACTAGCGGCTCCTCGAAAATTAGGGCCGGGTCTATCTCGCAGGCACGGCCGCTGGAGCTCTCAGATGTCCACCAGCATGTGGGTCTTGTCCGCCATCGTCGTCGCCGTGCTGGCCTATGCCATCACGATCTACAACAAGCTGGTGCGCCATCGCAATCTGGTGCGCGAGGGCTGGAGCGGCATCGACGTGCAGTTGCGCCGCCGTGCCGACCTGGTGCCCAACCTGGTCACCACGGTGCAGGGCTACGCCGCGCACGAAAAGGGCTTGTTCGAAGAGATCGCCAGGCGCCGTGCCGAAAGCCTGGGCGCCAATACCGTGGCCGACCAGGTGCAGGCCGAGAAGGGCCTGTCCGGCGCGCTGGGCCGGCTGTTCGCGGTGGCCGAGGCCTACCCGCAACTGAAGGCCGATGCCAATTTCCTGGCCTTGCAGACCCAGCTGGCCGAGATCGAAGACCAGTTGCAGATGGCGCGCCGCTACTACAACGGCACCGCGCGCGACCAGAACATCCTGATCGAGTCGTTTCCCAGCCTGCTGGTGGCCAAGTCCTTCGGCTTCCAGACCGAGCCGTATTTCGAGCTCGATGACGAGGCCGCGCGCAGCGTGCCGCAAGTCTCGTTCTGAGAAAGGCCCCGACCATGCGTGCCTTGCTGAGTTTGTGGCTGCTGAGCCTGTCCTTGCTGCTGGGCGCGGCGCCGGCCACGGCGCAGTCCCACACCTCGGCCGACAGCGCCGTGGACATCGCGGATAGCGCGGTGGACGTCGCGGCGGACAGTGCCATGGACAGTGCCATGGACAGCGCCGTGGACAGCGTCGGGGAGCCGAGCCAGGCGCCAGCCGACCTGGCGGACGACGACGGCCTGGAGACGGTCGGCGTGCCGCCGAATGTCGCTGCGCCGCCCAAGGTCGCCGCGGCGCCGAGGCGTGCCGTCGTGCCGCAATCCCAGGAACGCATCGTCGATTTCCATAGCGACATCGTGGTGCAGGCCGACGGCGCCATCGTGGTGGCCGAACGTCTGGTGGTCGACGTGCAGGGGCGCGAGATCCAGCGCGGGCTGCTGCGCGATTTTCCGACCGACTACCGCAATCCCGACGGATCGCGCGTGCGCGTCGGTTTCGAGGTCATCGAGGTCAGCCGCAACGGCCTGCCCGAGCACTATGAACAAGAGCGCCTGAGCAACGGCGTGCGGCTGCGCATCGGCAGCGGCGGCCTGCTCGAGCACGGCCAGCATCAGTACCTGATCCGCTATCGCACCACCCGCCAGATCGGCTTCTTTGACGAGTTCGACGAACTGTACTGGAACGTCACCGGCACCGGCTGGACGCTGCCGATCGAACAGGCCCGCGCACGCATCAGCCTGCCGGCGCAGGTGGATATCCTGCAGACGGCGATCTACACCGGGCCGCAAGGCGCCACCGGCAAGGATGCCCGCGAGACCACGCGTGCGCCCGGCACGGTCTCCTTCGAGACCACCGCGCCGCTGGCGCCGGCCGAAGGCCTGACCATCGCGGCCGCGTGGCCCAAGGGCGTGGTGCAGGCGCCCACCGCGATGGAGCAACTGGTCCAGCGGTTGCGCGAAAACCTGGCGCTGCTGGTGTCGGCGGCGGGCTTCGTGCTGCTGTCGCTGTTTTACGGGCTGGCCTGGCGCCGCACGCGCCGGCGTTCGCCGCCGCGCATCGTGCCGCTGTACGAGGCGCCCGACGGCATGTCGGCGCCGGCGGTGCGCTACGTGACGCGCCACGGCTACGATCAGCGCACCTTCGTGACCGGCATGCTGCAGATGATCGCCAACCGCACGATGCGCCAGCACAAGACCGGCACCGCGACCTTCTTCGAGCGCCTGAGCGATCATGCGGGCGACCCGCTGCTGGACGGCATGCTGCGGCGGCTGTTCGGCAAGGACACGCGTTTTCGCAGCGAGCCCATCAACGCCTCGCGTTTCGACGATGCGCGCTCGCAGCTCGAGCGGGATCTGACGCAGACCTACCGCGACAAGCTGTTCCATACCGAACGCAAGACCGCGATCTGGGGCACCTTGCTGTGGCTGGCCTATGCGATCGTCATCGTGGTCGCGGCGGCGCGCACCAACGCCGACTACGGCGCCAAGATCGGCATGGGCGTGCTGATGACCGCGCCGCTATTGATGATGATCGTGGCCGGCGTGGGGCGCGGCGCCCGGATCGGCGTGGTCTCGATCATTTTTGTGCTGGTGATGGTCTTGCCTTGGACGATCGCCGGGCTGTTCTCGCTTTACGCGCTGGGGCGCCAAGGCCCGCTGGCGATCCTGCCGGCCGTGCTGCCCTTGCTGCTGCTGCCGGTCACGGTGCGGGCCTATCGTTTCCTGAAGGTCTATACCGAGGAAGGCTACCGGGTCATGGATGGCATCGCCGGCCTGCGCAAGTACCTGGTGACCGCGGAAGGGCCGCGGCTGCAGAGGCTGGTGACGCCGCAGGAGCAGCTCGATTTCTACGAAAGGCTGTTGCCTTACGCGGTCGCGCTGGACGTCGGCAAGGAATGGGCGGCGTCGTTCACCAGGCTGTTCACCATCACCGGCGCCGATGCGGCCATGCTGGCGATGCGCGATGCCTATGGCGGCCTCAATCCCTTGCGCGACGACCCCGACCGCATGGTGCAGACCTTGTCGCGCGATGTGTCGCCGCCGCGCCCCAGCACGCCGTCGTCGGGTGGTTCGCCGGGCAGCAGCGGTGGCTGGTCCAGCGGCGGCGGCAGCCGCAGTTCATCGTCCAGCGGCTCGTCGGGCCGCGGTTCGTCCGGCGGCGGTGGCGGTGGGGGTGGCGGCTCGGGCTGGTAAGGCTGACGGCCGCGGCCGCCTGCGCGCGGGCGCTCGAGCGCCGATCCGCAGCCGCCGTGCCGTGCCGTGCCGCTACGGCGTCTGCCAGGCCAGGTTGGCCTGGGCGATCTCCTCGCGCAGCCAGCTCCGCAGCGCCTGCAACGCCGGCCAGGCCTGTAGCGCGGGCGGGTAGACCAAGTGATAGTTGTCGGTCACATCGTGCGCCAGCGTGACCGGCGAGACCTGGATCAGCCTGCCGCTGCACAACGCGTCGGCGGCCAGCGGCGCGCGCACCAGCGCCAGGCCCATGCCTTGTTGCGCGGCCTGCAGCATCAGGCCGGTATCGTTGAACACCGCCACCGGCTTGACGTCGGCCTGCACACCGGCGGCGGCGAACCACAGGCGCCAGATTTCGGCTTCGCCCAACAAGGGTTCGTGCAGCAGCGCCGCCGGCTCGACATCCAGCAGCCGGCGCGCGTCGACGCCGCAACCGACCACGAAGAAGGGCATGGGATGTTCGAACAATGCTTCGGACGACAGGCCGGGCCACGGGCCGGTGCCCTGCCGCAGGGCCGCGTGGAAACCCTCGCGTTGCAGGTCGACCGGCCGATGCGAGGCATCGATGTCCAGCGCCAGCGTGGGATGGCGCTCGCGCCAGCGATGGATGCGCGGCAGCAGCCAGTGCTGCGCGAACGAGGGCAGCACCGAGACCCGCAGGCTGTCCTGCAGATGGCCGGCCGCGGCGGCTGCGGCCACCACGCCATCGTCCAGTGTCGACAGGGCCTGCTGGACGCTGGCCAGCAAGGCCCGCCCGGCGGCATTGAGCACCAGCCCGCGCCCGCGCCGATCAAACAACGTGTGGCCCAGCTGGGTCTCCAGCACCTGGATCTGCTGGCTGACGGCGCTGTGCGTCAGATGCAGAACCTGCGCGGCGGCGCGCAGGTTCTGGCGCTCGGCGACGGCGCGGAAGGCGGGCAGGGTGTTCAAGGGCAAGCGGCTCATGCTGGTCAGCATAGCCGACCATTCTGGCCGGAACAACGCGATATTCGGCGTGTCCTTGGATGGATATCCTGACCAGACTCTCAGCCAATCAGGAGATCGCCATGACCGCCGTCTGCCACGCTTCCGTGCCTGCGACCCGCTCTACGCGCCATCGGACCGACGCCGTCACCGCGCCGCATGGTGCGCGTCACAGTAGCCACTCCAACGCCAGCGCTCACGCCAGCGCCAGCACCCACGCCGATACCTGCACGCGCCCCCACATCAGCGCAAGCACCCACATCAATGCCGCTGCAATCGACCCCACCCATGCCGGCGCCAACGGCACGCCGCCGCCCAGGGCGCTCGGCCTGGCGGACTGGCTGCGCAGCGTGATCGCGCGGTGGGCACCTGCCGTCGGGCTGCACGCCGATGGCCCGCGCGGGGGCTCGGTACCGGACCAGCCGGCTACCGCCGCCGCGTGGCGCCGGGCCGCGCCGGCACTGGCTGAACTGGGCCGGCACGAACTCGACGACATCGGCGTGCCCGCCTGGTTGCAGGCCGAGTTGGCGACGCGCCGCGAGCGCTCGACCCGCGCCTTGCTGGACCAGCACCGGCTGCATCTGTAAGACGGCGAGAGGCGTCGGCTGCGATCGTCGCCGATCTGAGCTGCCCGGCGCCTGCGGCAACCGCGGCGAGACCGCGGTGCAACCGCGGCGCGACGGCCGCGGCATCCGGCCTGCCTGGGTCGGCGCGCCGCCTCAGGCCGCGCAGCCGTCGGTCCGGCCAGCCGCTTGCCGCTGCTGCGCGCGCGCATCCAGCCGACCGCTGCAGGCCGTCAGGCCGACCGCGCCCAGCACCACCAGCGCGCCGATCCACGGCGTGTGCATCAGGCCCAGGTGCTGCACGATCAGTCCGCCGCCCCAGGCCCCCAGCGCGATGCCCAGGTTGAAGGCGGCGATGTTCAGGCCCGAGGCCACGTCGACCGCCTGCGGCGTGTAGCGTTCGGCCTGGCGCACCACGTACAGTTGCAGGCCCGGTACGTTGCCGAAGGCGAATGCGCCCCACACCAGCACGGTCGCCAGCGCCAGCCACGGGTGCGGCGCGGTCAGGCTGAGGGTGGCCAGCACCAGCGCCAGCGCGGCGAAGATGCCCAGCAGCGCCCGCACCGGCCCGTGGCGGTCGGCCAGCCGGCCGCCCCACAGGTTGCCGGCGGCCACCGAGACGCCGTAGACCAGCATCACCAGGCTGACCGCGTTGGCGGAATAGCCCGACACGTCCTGCAGGATCGGCGCCAGGAACGTGAAGGCGATGAAGGTGCCGCCGTAGCCGACCGCCGTCATCGCGTAGACCAGCAGCAGCCGGCCGTTGGCCAGCACGCGCGCCTGCTGCAGCAGGGTCGCCGGCGTGCCACGCGGCAGCCCGCGCGGCACGAACAGCAGGCTGCCGACGAACGCGATCACGCCCAGCAGCGAAACGGCCAGGAAGGTGGCGCGCCAGCCGAAGTGCTGGCCGATGAAGGTGCCCAGCGGCACGCCGGTCACCAGCGCCACGGTCAGGCCCGAAAACATCAGCGCGATCGCGCCGGCCGCCTTGTCCTTGGGCACCAGGCTGGTGGCCAGCGTCGAACCGATCGAAAAGAACACGCCGTGCGCCAGCCCGGTCAGCAGCCGCGCCGCCACCAGCGACTCGTAGCCCGGCGCCTGCCAGGCCAGCAGGTTGCCGGCGGTGAACACCACCATCAGCGCCAGCAGCAGCGCCTTGCGTGGCAGGCGGCCGGTCAGCGCGGTCAGGACCGGCGCGCCGATCGCCACGCCGACGGCGTACAGGCTCACCAGCAGGCCGGCCGATGGCAGGCTCACGCCCAGGTCGGCGGCGAGGGTGGGGACCAGGCCGACGATCACGAACTCGGTGGTTCCGATCGCGAAGGCGCTCAGGGTCAGGGCGAACAAGGCTAAGGGCATGGCGGGCATCCGGACGGTTTGCAAGAGACAGGGCGCCAGTATCGGCGCGCGGTCTCTTTCAAAGAACGGGGTGTCCGGCACAAGATATTTGCCTAAAATTCAATAATGAAAACCACCCTCGATGAATTGGCGGCCTTTGTCGCCGTGGTCGATACCGGCACGATCACCGCTGCCGCCGACCAGCTCGACCAGACCGTGTCGGGCGTCAGCCGCGCGCTCAGCCGGCTCGAGCAGAAACTGCAGACCAACCTGCTGCGGCGCACCACGCGGCGGCTGGAACTGACCGAGGAAGGCGCGGTGCTGCTGGCGCAGGCGCGTGCGATCCTCGACGCGGTCGAGCAGGCCGAAAGCGCGATGGCGGTACGGCGCGAGCAGCCGGCCGGCCGCCTGCGTGTCAATGCCGCCAGCCCCTTCATGCTGCACGTCATCGTGCCGCTGGTCGGCGAGTTCCGGCAGCGTTATCCGGCCATCGACCTGGCGCTCGAAAGCGACGAGGGCTACATCGACCTGCTCGAGCAGCGCACCGACGTGGCGATCCGCATCGGCACGCTGGCCGATTCGACGCTGCACGCGCGGCCGCTGGGCAGCAGCCGGCTGCGGGTGCTGGCCAGTCCGGCCTATCTCGCGCGGCACGGCCGGCCGCGGCTCGACGACCTGGCGCGCCACAGCCTGCTGGGGTTCAGCCAGCCCGACAGCCTGAACCACTGGCCGCTGCGGCACCCCGGCGGCCAGAGCCTGCGCATCACGCCCTCGGTGCAGGCCGGCAGCGGCGAAACCTTGCGCCAGCTGGCGTTGGCCGGGCAGGGCGTGGTCTGCCTGTCCGACTGGCTGACGCGCGCCGATCGCGAGCGCGGCGACCTGGTGCCGGTGCTGGTGCGCGAGACGGTCGAGTCGCGCCAGCCGGTGCAGGCCGTCTATTACCGCAACACCGCGCTGGGCGCGCGGATCGCCTGCTTCCTGGACTTCATGCAGGCACGCATGGACGGCGTGCTGTAATGCGGCCGCAAAAGTTGCTTTTCTGCAACAAGCATCACGAACTGCGCCCGCTCCAGGGGAATACCCAGCGGCATCAGGGTTACCCCTGAAATATTTGGAGCCGGATGAAAAATCCGGAACCATTTTACCCGGGGCAAAATGGGGGTGACGAAACAGCAGGAGGAAGCATAGATGGAAGAGCAAAAAGCCCAAGCCAGCTTTACCGCATTCGCTGCCGACCGCTGCCTGGCCACCGGACCGCTCGTGACGGTCGCACTGGCCACCCGCAAGTATTTGCTCGAAGAAGGGCAACACCACGTGCTGGTGTTCGATGATCGCACCGGCCAGCAGGTCGACCTGGACCTGCGTGGCAGCGAGGACGAGGTCGCGCTGCGGCTGCAGCCGGCGGTGGCGGTGACACCGGCTCCGGTGATTGAGCCGCCGGCCAGCCGGGGTCCCGGCCGCCCGCGCCTGGGCGTGGTGGCGCGCGAGGTGACGCTGCTGCCGCGTCACTGGGAGTGGCTGGCGACCCAGCCGGGCGGCGCGTCGGTGACGCTGCGCAAGCTGGTCGACGCCGCCCGCCGCGAGTATGCGTGGCAAGATGCGGTGCGCCAGGCCCAGGTCGCCTGCGATCGTTTCATGATGACGATGGCGGGCAACCGGCCCGGCTTCGAGGCGGCCAGCCGTGCGCTGTACGCCGGCGATGCCGCGGCCTTCCGTGAACACATCGCGGCCTGGCCTGTCGATATCCGTGCGCATGCCGCGCGCCTGGCCTTGACCGCGTTCGAGGCGCAGGCACCCGTGGCGGCCTGACCGCGCACCGGCGTCCCTGGGGCATCGGTGATCCGCTACTGACACAACCGAGCTGCCGATGTCCCCGTCCTTTTTGATTGCCTTGCCGGCCCCCGCGCCGGCTCGCCAGGCGCCGCGCCCCTGCCGGGGCGCGGCGTTCTGCTTGTATGCCGCCAGCGCCAGCACGCTCGGCCTGCTGGCCGCCGCGCCGGTTGCCGCGCTGGCCGCCGAGCAGCTGTCGCCGACCGTCGTGTCCGGTTCCTACCGTGAAGTCTCCAGCTTCCTGATGCCGTACTCGGTCGATGCGGTCACGGCCGAGCGGATCGGCTCGGGCCAGTTGCGCATCAATGCGTCCGAGGCGCTAGCCAGCGTCCCCGGGCTGGTGGTGCAGAACCGCCAGAACTATGCGCAGGACCTGCAGATCTCGTCGCGCGGCTTCGGCGCGCAGACGCCGTTCGGCGTGCGGGGCCTGAAGCTCTACACCGACGGCATCCCGGCCAGCACGCCCGATGGCCAGGGCCAGGCCGCTACCTTCAATCTCGACACCGCCGATCGCATCGAGGTCTTGCGCGGGCCGATGGCAACGCTGTACGGCAGCAACGCCGGCGGCGTGATCCAGGTGTTTTCGCGCGATGGCCGGGGCCGGCCGCGCGTGACGGCCGAGGGGCTGGTCGGCAGCGACGGCCTGTTCAAACGCCGGCTGGGTGCCGAGGGCCAGCAGGACGGCGTGGGTTTTGTGCTGGACGCCTCGCGCTTTTCGAGCGACGGCTACCGCCGCCACAGCCAGGTGCGCCGCGACCAGGCGTTCGCCAAGATCGACGTCGCGCCCGGCGACGACAGCCGGCTGGCGATCGTGCTCAGCAGCCTCGACCAGAAGAACACCCAGGACCCGCTGGGCCTGAGCTGGGCGCAATATCGCGCCGACTCGCGCGCGGTGGCGCAGCCGGCGCTGGATTTCAACACCCGCAAGAGCATCCGCCATCGGCAGGGCGGCATCGACTACGAACGACGGATCGGCAGTGGCCGGCTGTCGGTCAACGCCTACGCCGGCACGCGGCGCGTGGTGCAGTATCTGTCGATCCCAGCGGCGCCGCAGCGGAATTCGGACCGCCATGCCGGCGGCGTGATCGACTTCGAACGGCGCTTTCACGGCGCCGACCTGCGCTGGCAGCAGCCGCTCAGCCTGGGCGGCGGCGAGCTGACGCTGACTGGCGGGCTGGCCTACGATCGCAGCGAGGACGACCGCCAGGGCTTCGAGAACTTCGTCGGCAGCCAGCTGGGCGTGCGCGGCCGGCTGCGCCGCGACGAAATCGACACCGTGACCTCGCTGGACCCCTACGCGCAGGCCAGCTGGGAGGTCGGCCGCTGGACGCTGATGGCCGGCCTGCGGCACAGCTCGGTGCGCACCGAGGTCGACGATCGCTACGTGCAGGGCGCCAATGGCGACGACAGCGGTTCGCGCCGCTACAGCCTGTACGCGCCGGCGGCCGGCCTGAGCTTCGCGGTCACGCCGGCGCTGCAGGTCTACGCCAGCGTCGGCCGGGGGTTCGAGACCCCGTCGCTGGCCGAGCTGGCCTACACCGAGGACGGCGGCTTCAATACCGGGCTGGCGCCGTCGCGCAGCCGCCAGATCGAGCTGGGCGCCAAGGCGCTGCTGGGCGAGCAGACCCGCCTGAATGCCGCGCTGTTCCAGGTCGACACCGACGACGAGATGGTGGTCGCCGCCTCGTCGGGCGGGCGCACCGTCTACCAGAATGCCGGGCAGACGCGCCGGCGCGGGCTCGAGCTGTCGCTCGACAGCAAGCTCGACGCGCAGTGGGGCGTGCTGGCCAGCCTGACGCTGCTGGATGCGACCTATGCCAGCAGCTTCGTCAGTGGCAGCGGCGCCGGCGCCTACCCGGTCGCGCGCGGCAAGCGCCTGCCCGGCGTGCCGGCCGCCAGTGCCTACGCCGAACTGAACTGGACGCCGCGGCCGTGGGTCAGCACCGCGATCGAAGGCGTCTACCGCGGCAAGGTCCACGTCGACGACAGTAACGACGGCCGTGCCGATGGCGTGGACCGGCGCGCCGCGCCGGCCTACGGCCTGCTGAACTGGCGCACCCAGTTCACGCAGCAGTCGGGGCCGTGGACCTTCACGCAGTTGCTGCGGCTGGACAACCTGCTCGACCGCAAGTACGTCGGCTCGGTCATCGTCGGCGATGGCAACGGCCGTTTCTACGAACCGGGGCCCGGCCTGTCTTGGTACGCCGGGGCCAGCGTGCAGTACACGTTTTGAGGTCCCGATAATTGATGACAGGCGGTCCGCGTCCGCTGCACTAGATCGTTTCCGTTTGTTCGCCAGGCCGCAGCGGGCTTGGCTCGCAGGCCTCGCGCGCGATTACATTTCGGCATCGGCCCAGGCATCCTGCAACGGCTGGCCGCGGGCGCTTTGCTACCGTGGTTCGATCACGCGTGAGCAGGAACGGAAGCAGATGGACGATGTGCTGATACTCACGCCTTCCGGCCGCGACCAGCGCTGGATGGCCGAGGTGCTCGGAGACAGCGGCATGACGGTGCGCACTTGCCAGTCGTCAGGCCAACTGCTGCAACGGCTGGACGACGGCGCCGCCTGTGCGGTGCTGGCCCAGTCGCAGCTCGACGCGCCGATGCGCACCTCGCTGCAACGCTGGCTGCAGGCCCAGCCCAGCTGGTCCGACATGCCCTTCGTGCTGTGGCCGCTCGAGACCGACAGCGCCGACACCGACGCGCTGCTCGCAGAGCTGGGTCATGCCTGCGTGCTGAATTGGCCGGTCAATGCCTCGGGCCTGTGCCGCGCGGTGCACGCTTGCCACCGTGCCCGGCGGCGTCAATACATGGCCCGCGATCAGGTCCAGCAGTTGGGCGTCACGCTGGCGCAGCGGATTGCCGAGCGCACCGACGATCTCGAGCAGACCAATGGCTACCTGGCCCGCGAACTGGGCCTGCGCGAGCGGGTGCTGGCAGCCCAGCGCCAGGTCGCCGCGATGGTGCCGGCCGGCGGCCTGACTGAAGGCATCAGCCGCGAATTCGACAAGCTGCTGGGCGCCGTGGTGCGCGCGCTCGACCTGATCGAACGGGTCGCGGCGATCGATCCCGGCCCGGACGGCCCGGACGGCCCGGCCGCCGCGCTCGAACGCGGCGGCAGACCTCACTGACTGCTGACGTGGGTCTTGATGGCGTACTGGCGGCGTTCCATTTCCTGCCGCAGCTCGCGGCGCAACTGCGCCGCGGCGTAGCGCTGGCGCTCTTCGTCGCTGGCCAGCGGTAGCGGCGGCACCGGCACCGGATTGCGCTCGTCGTCGACCGCCACCATCGTGAAATAACAGCTGTTGGCATGGCGCACCAGGCCCTGGCGGATGTCTTCGGTCACCACCTTGATGCCGACTTCCATCGACGTGCGGCCGGTGTAGTTGACCGCCGCATAGAAGGTCACCAGCTCGCCGACGTGGATCGGCTGGCGAAAGATCACCTGGTCGACCGACAGCGTGACGACATAGCGGCCGGCATAACGGCTGGCACAGGCATAGGCGACCTGGTCCAGGTGCTTGAGGATGGCGCCGCCATGCACATTGCCTGCGAAGTTCGCCATGTCCGGCGTCATCAGGATGGTCATGGACAGCTGGTGGTTTGATTCGGTCATGAGAGGCAGCCAGCGATCATCGTAAAGCGCGGATTTTACGGGGCGCGCGGGGCGCCTGCCAGCGCGCGCGGCAGCGTCGTGGTCCCGGGCGGCGATCCCGGCTCCAGGCCGCGCGCGGCC
>JAEZBO010000120.1 GCA_023427085.1 Pseudomonadota bacterium | reverse complement strand
GGCCGCGCGCGGCCTGGCGGATCTCGTCGAGCAGCAGCGCCGCGGCCGGCAGCAGCGGCGCGCCGCGCCGGCGCACGATGCCCCACGACTCGGCCCGCACCGACAGCGTGATCGGCAGGCGCCGCAGCATGCCGTGGCCGGCGAAGAAATCCAGCGTCTCGGTCGACAGCAGCGTGACCAGCTCCTCGCTCTGCGACAGCAGCAGCACGCTGGCGAAGGTCGACGAGGTCTCGATCGCGTGGCGCGGAAACGCCACCTTGGCGTCGGTCAGTTCGCGCTCGAGCAGCGTGCGCAGCGGCATGTGGCTGGGAAACAGCACCCACGGGCAACCGGCCAGGTCTTCCAGCCGCAGCGAGGTCGCGCCGGCCAGCCGGTGACGCGGCCCGACCGCCACGCTGACACGTTCGTCGTGCAGCCATTCGAAGTCGAAGCGCTCGGGCTGGTTGCTGACCGAGGTGCGGCAGATCGCCAGGTCCAGCTCGCCCTGGTCGAGCAGCTCGAGCAGGCGGGCGCTGGTGTCCTCGTACAGCTCGACCGAGACCGAGGGCTGGCGGGCCTTGAGCCGCAGGATCGCGGCGGCCAGCACGGTGGGCAGCGCGCCGGCGATGGCGCCGACCGCCAGCCGCCCGCCGAGTCCGCGCAGGATGTCGGTCATCTCGTCGCGCATGTGGTCCAGGCTGCTCGCCATCAGCCGCGCGTAGCGCAGCACGCAGCGGCCGATCTCGTTGGCCTGCAGGCCTTGCGGGCTGCGCACGAACAGCTCGGCGCCGAAGATCTGCTCGACGTCGCGCAGCGCCTTGCTGGCGCCGGGCTGCGTCATGGCCAGCGATTCGGCCGCGCGGTGCAGCGAGCCGGTCTCGTCGATGGCCAGCAGCAGGCGCAGCTGGCGAAAGCGCAGCCGCGAGCTGATGGTATGAAGCGAGGGTAAATCCGGAGATGACATACGGTTATCCCGTGGTGTGGCATTCGTCAGTAGGCAGTGCCAGGGCCAATCCTTACACTGGCCCGCTACAACAAGTTTATCCAGCCACAGGAGACTCCATGAAATTGCTGCGTTTCGGCCCCGCCGGCCAGGAAAAGCCCGGCATCCTCGATGCTCAGGGCGTCATTCGCGACCTGTCGGGTGTCGTAGCCGACATCGACGGGCGCCTGCTCGGCAGCGAACAATTCGACAAGCTCAAGTCGCTGGACCTGAGCAGCCTGCCGGCCGTCGACGCCTCGACGCGACTGGGCGCCTGCGTGGGCAATATCGGAAAGTTCATCTGCATCGGCCTGAACTACGCCGATCACGCGGCCGAGTCGGGCCTGCCGGTCCCCAAGGAGCCGGTGGTGTTCAACAAGTGGCAGTCTGCCGTGGTCGGCGCCTACGACGACGTCAAGATCCCGCGCGGTTCGGTCAAGACCGACTGGGAAGTCGAACTCGGCGTGGTGATCGGCCGCCAGGCCAGCTACATCGAAGAAGCCCAGGCCATGGACTACGTGGCGGGCTATTGCGTCATCAACGACGTGTCCGAGCGCGAATACCAGATCGAGCGCGGCGGCACCTGGGACAAGGGCAAGGGTTGCGACACCTTCGGCCCGACCGGCCCCTGGCTGGTGACCCGTGACGAAATCGCCGACCCGCACCGGCTCGGCCTGTGGCTCGAGGTCGACGGCAAGCGCTACCAGGACGGCAACACCTCGACGATGATCTTCAAGATCCCTGAGATCGTCGCCTACCTGAGCCGCTTCATGACGCTGTATCCCGGCGACGTGATCTCGACCGGCACGCCGCCCGGCGTGGGCATGGGCCAGAAACCCGAGCCCGTCTACCTGAAGGCCGGCCAGGTCATGAAGCTGGGCATCGACGGGCTGGGCGAGCAGCGCCAGCGCGTCGTCGCGGCCTGAGCCACCCATACACGCCGCACCGGGCCGCCTCCGCCAGCCGGAGGCGGCTCGCCCCTGGGCGCGGCGCTCAGCGATCGAGGAGACAACAATGAACCAATACGACTTCAAGGGCCGCACCGCGGTCGTCACCGGCGGTGCCACCGGCATCGGCTACGCCATCGCGCAGCGCCTGGCCCAAGGCGGCGCGCGCGTCGCGCTGTGGGACCGCGACGGCGATGCCGCCACGCAGGCGGCCCGCGAGCTGGGCGGCGAGGCGCGCGGCTTCGTGGTCGACATCACCGACCTGGCGGCGGTCGAGCAGACCGCCCGCGACACCGCGCAGGCGCTCGGCGACATCGACGTGCTGGTCAACAGCGCCGGCATCGCCGGCGCCAACGCGACGGTGGCCGAGTATTCGCCGCAAGAGTGGCAGCGCGTCATCGACATCAACCTGACCGGCACCTTCAACGTCAACCGCACGCTGGTGGCCGGCATGGTCGCGCGCAACTACGGCCGCATCGTCAACATCGCGTCGATCGCCGGCAAGGAAGGCAATCCCAACGCCTCGGCCTACAGCGCCTCGAAGGCCGGCGTCATCGCGCTGACCAAGAGCCTGGGCAAGGAGACCGCCGGCGCCGACGTGGCGGTCAACTGCATCACGCCGGCGGCCGCCAAGACCCGCATCTTCGACCAGATGTCGCAGCAGCACATCGACTACATGCTGTCGAAGATCCCGCGCGGGCGCTTCGTCAAGGTCGAGGAGATCGCCGCGATGGTGGCCTGGCTGGTCTCGCACGAGAACTCGTTCACGACCGGCGCGGTGTTCGACCTGTCGGGCGGGCGCGCGACGTATTGATATCGAGGCGGGCGCGGCGCCAGGTCGTCTATGCTTGGCGTTTTGATGATCGTGCGGGCGCCCGGCCCTGACTGGGCGCCCGCATTGCCGACGTGACCGATTCCGCTTTTATCGACTGGACCGAAGACGGCCAGCCGCAACGCGCGCGCTGGCGCTCCGAATCCGGCGCCGCGCCGCCGCGCCGCGTGGTGTTGGCCGACGACCAGATGCCGGCCGACACCGCCTATCGCCATGCCAGCGAAGGCACCGGCCTGCTGTGGCGCGGCGATTACCAGAATGCCCGCCAGCTGCTGCAGGCGATTGCGCGCCGCATCGACAAGCGGCCGCGCAAGCCGTGGACCGAAACCGGCCGCGAGCTGTTCAACCGCCATAGGCAGGCGCAATCACAACGCGCCCGCACGCTGGGCATGCTGCTGATCGGCCTGCAGGGCGACTACGGCATCGGCCTGCGCCGCGCGCCCGACCTGCGCGCGGCCTGCGGCGAGGCCTACGGCCCGGCCGATGGCCAGCCCAGCGTCGCGTCGCTGCGCGAACTGCTGGGGCTGGTCGGCGCGCATGAATGGCGCCGCAAGGGCGTCGAGATCGCCGAGCTGGGCGCCCGCATCCATCCGCACTATGGCGTGTTCTCGCCGGTGCGCGGCGAATACCTGCAACTGGTCGCGCGGGCGCCGCTGCCGCCCGGCGCGCGCGAACTGGCGTGGGACATCGGCACCGGCACCGGCGTGCTGGCGGCCCTGCTGGCCCGGCGCGGCGTGGCGCGCGTGGTTGCGACCGACAACAGCGCGCGGGCGCTGGCCTGCGCGCGCGAAAACCTGCTGGCGCTGGGTTGCGGGGATCAGGTCACGCTGCAGTCGGCCGACCTGTTCCCGGATGGCCAGGCGCCGCTGATCGTCTGCAATCCGCCGTGGCTGCCGGCGCGGCCGACCTCGCCGGTCGAGCACGCCGTCTACGATCCCGACAGTGCGATGCTGCGCGGTTACCTGGCCGGCCTGGCCGCCAGGCTGGCGCCGCAGGGCGAGGGCTGGCTGATCCTGTCGGACATCGCCGAGCACCTGGGGCTGCGTTCGCGTGACGCGCTGATGCAATGGATCGCCGCGGCCGGCCTGCGCGTGGCCGGCAAGCACGACATCGCGCCGCGCCATGGCAAGGCGGCCGATGCGGCCGATCCGCTGCATGCGGCGCGCTCGCGCGAGCTGACCTCCTTGTGGCGGCTGGCGGCGGCCTGAGCACGGCCGCGCCGCGGCCGATACACTAGGGTCTTTGCCCGCATCGCATCGCATCGCTGCGCATCGCCGCATCGCGCCAGCGTCAGCACCCGTGCCAGTGCCAGGAACCCCGCATGTCCGACCCCGCCGCCTTTGACCTGTCCACCTTCGCCGGCCGCGCCGCGCAATTGCGCGCGCGCATCGACGCGGCCTGCCGCCAGGCCGGCCGCGATCCCGCCGAGGTCGCGCTGCTGCCGGTCAGCAAGACCTTCGGCGTCGATGCGATCCGCGAGGCCGTGCAACTGGGCTACACCCGCTTCGGCGAAAACAAGGCGCAGGAGATCCGCGACAAGGCCGAGCCGCTGGCCGATGCCGGCGTGCAGTGGGTCATGATCGGCCACCTGCAGACCAACAAGGCCAAGGACGTCGCGCGGCTGGCGGCCGAGGTGCAGTCGCTCGACCGGCTCGAGCTGGCCCAGGCGCTCGATCGCCGGCTGCAGCAGGAAGGCCGCGCGATCGACGTGCTGGTGCAGGTCAAGACCTCGACCGAGCCGAGCAAGTACGGGCTGGCGCCCGAGGCGCTCGAAGACCTGTTGCGCCAGCTGGCGCGCATGGACACGCTGCGGGTGCGCGGCCTGATGACGCTGGCGATCAACTCGCCCAGCCAGCAGGCCGTGCGCGCGTGTTTTGCCGGGCTGCGCCAGCTGCGCGACCGCATGCGCGAGCTGGCCATCGACGGCGTCGAGCTCGATCGGCTGTCGATGGGCATGAGCGGCGACTTCGACATCGCCATCGAAGAGGGCGCCACCGAAGTGCGGATCGGCACCGCGCTGTTCGGCGCGCGCGAATACGGCGACGCCTATTACTGGCCCGAGGCGCCGGCCCGGTCGTCCTGAATCAGTGCTTGTGCTGGCCGTGGCCGCCGCCATGGCCGCCACCGTGAGCGCCGGCGGGATTGTGGGTCGGCGGCTGCACCGTGAAGCGCACCGGCACCTCGCCGGCCTGTTCGAAACGCAGCGTCGCGGCGACCTCGTCGCCCTGCTTGAACGGCGCCTTCAGCTTCAGGAACATCACGTGATAGCCGCCGGGCGACAGCTGCGCGCTGCCGTTCGCGGGCACCGGCACGCCGTCGACCTGCCGCATGCTCGCGACGCCGTTCTCGGTGATGACGTTGTGCAGTTCGACCCGCTCTGCCGCGTCGGAGCTGACCGACAGCAAGGTGTCGGCCTGTGCGCCGCCATTGTCGATCTGCAGATAACCGGCGCCGTTGCCCTGGCCCGGCACACTGGCGCGCACCCAGGGTTCGTGCACGGTGATGGGGCCGGCCGCCCAGGCCGAACCCAGGGTGCCCAGGGCCAGTAGCGCCGCGATGGCCGATTTGCCGAAACTCATGATCTGCTCCTGTGTGCGTATGCCGGCGCGCGGCCGTTGGGCCGTGCGCGCGCGAGGGCTTCGAGTTTACCTGCGCGAGCGCGGCGCGCCGCGCTACTGCCCGTAGCGCTTGAGCCCTTCGAGATCGAGCACCCGCACCGCGCCGTACTCGACCCGCAGCAGGCCGGCATCCTCGAGCGTGCGCAGCGCCTGGTTGGCGCGCTGGCGCGAGACGCGCCCCAGGTAGCCCAGCTCTTCCTGTGTGATCGCCAGCCGCATGCCCATGCCCGGATACAGCAAGGGGTTGAACAGTTCGGCCAGGCAGCGCGCCACGCGCGCATCCGAATCGAGCAGGCGGTCGTTCTCGGCCTTGCCGATGAACTGCGCGACACGTTCGTTGAGCTGGTCGAGCAGGAAGCGGTTGAACGGAATGCTGCTGTCGAGCAGCCATTCGAAGGTCGGCGCCGGCAGCCGCGCGATCACCGCGTCGCGCAATGCCACCACGTCGTACTTGCGCACCTCGCGCTTGAGCAGCGAGCCTTCGCCGATCCAGCCGCCGGCCGGCACGCCGGTCAGCGACGCCATCTTGCCGTCGGCGTTGCCGACCGAGACCTTGACCAGGCCCGCGAGCACACCGATCCAACAGACCGCCAGCTCGCCCTTGCGTTCGATGATCGCGCCGGCTGGCACCTGCTGGATCGCGACGTCGCGTTCGATGCGCGCCTGCTGCTCGGGCGTCAACAGCCGGAACCAGGCGGCGGCGAGCTGCAAAGAATCGGAAGCCTGCATGGGGATTACCCCTGAATGGTCTGAAATGTCGTGATGGCGACAGTTGCGAGCGCAGCTAGCTTATACCTTATGCCGCACAAGCACGCAGACCCCTCGACGGGTTTGCGGCGACACAAGGAACCGCCCGGTCCGGCGCGCCATGCGCCAATGCCAGGGCAGGTCCCGACAGGAGACAACCTGGTGCGACACGAGTCCGCGAGCCTGACGACGGCCCAGACCTTTCCCGCGCTCTTGCAGGAGCACGCCCGCGACCGCGGCGCGCGTCCGGCCTTGCGTGAGAAGGACCTGGGCATCTGGCAGACCCACACCTGGGCGCAGGTCGCCGCCACGGTCGAGCGCATGGCGCTGGGCCTGGCCGCGCTCGGCGTCGAGCCCGGCCAGCACGTGGCCGTCGTCGGCGAAAACCGCCCGCGCCTGTACATGGCGATGATGGCCGCGCAGGCGCTCGGCGCCATCCCGGTGCCGCTGTACCAGGACGCCGTGGCCCAGGAGATGGGCTATGTGCTGCAGGACGCCGAGATCGCCGTCGCGGTAGTCGAGGACCAGGAGCAGGTCGACAAGATGCTCGAGGTGCGCGAGCAATGCCCGGCGCTGCGCTACGTGGTCTACGACGATCCGCGCGGGCTGCGCCACTACAGCGATGCGGCGCTGCTGTCGTGCGAGGCGCTGATGGAGCGTGGCCAGGCCTACGCCGAGCAGCACCCGGGCTTCTACGCCGACAGCACCGCCAGGGTGCAGCCCGACGATGCCGCGGCGATGTTCTATACCTCGGGCACCACCGGCCGGCCCAAGGGCGTGGTGCTGACCCACCATGCGCTGATCGACCGCGCCCGCGCGGTCGAGGTGATGGAAAAATTGACCGACCGCGAGGACGTGCTGGCCTACCTGCCGCCGGCGTGGATCGGCCAGAACATGTTCTCGTACACGCAGCTGCTGGTGACCGGCTTCACGGTCAACCATCCCGAGTCGCCGGCCACCGTCGCGATCGACATGCGCGACATCGGGCCGACCTATTATTTCGCGCCGCCGCGGGTGCTCGAGGGCCTGCTGACGCAGGTGCTGATCCGCATGGAAGACGCCGGCTGGCTCAAGCGCACGCTGTTCAAGCGCTGCATGGCGCTGGCGCGCCGGGTCGGCACGCGCATCCTCGACGGCGAGCCGGTCGCCGCGTTGGACCGGTTGCGCTACGCGCTGGGCAACGTGCTGATCTACGGGCCGCTGCGCAATGCGCTGGGCATGAGCCGCGTGCGCATCGCCTATACCGCCGGCGAGGCCATCGGGCCCGACCTGTTCGTGTTCTACCGCTCGATCGGCATCAACCTCAAGCAGCTCTACGGCTCGACCGAGACCTCGGTGTTCGTCTGTGTGCAGGCCGATGGCAAGGTGCGCTCGGACACCGTCGGCCCGCCGGTCGAGGGCGTGCAGATCCAGGTCAGCGAGGCCGGCGAGGTGCTGGTCAAGAGCCCCGGCCTGTTCAAGATGTACCACCGCAATCCCGACGCGACCCGCGAGACCATGACCGAGGACGGCTGGTTCCGCACCGGCGACGCGGGCTTTCTCGACGACGACGGCCAGCTCAAGATCATCGACCGCGCCAAGGATGTCGGCAAGCTGGCCGACGGCAGCCTGTTCGCGCCCAAGTACATCGAGAACAAGCTCAAGTTCTTCCCGTACATCAAGGAAGCGGTGGCCTTCGGCGCCGACCGCGAGCAGGTCTGCGCCTTCATCAACATCGACCTCGAAGCGGTCGGCAACTGGGCCGAGCGGCGCGGGCTGGCCTACGCCGGCTATACCGACCTGGCCGCCAAGCCCGAGGTCTACGAGCTGATCGCCGGCTGCGTCGACGAGGTCAACGCCGACCTGGCGCGCGACGACAAGCTGGGCAGCTCGCAGGTCAGCCGTTTCCTGGTGCTGCACAAGGAACTCGATCCCGACGACGACGAGCTGACCCGCACCCGCAAGGTGCGGCGCGGTTTCATCGCGCAGAAGTACGGCGTGCTGATCGAGGCGCTGTACGCCGGCCGCGACAGCCAGCACATCGAGACCGAAGTGAAATTCGAGGATGGCCGCAGCGGCAGGATCGCCGCCACCGTGGCGCTGCGCGAGGCGCGCCGCCATCCCGTCGTCGTCAAGGAGGCGCAGCGATGAACGCCGCATTGTCCGCCGCGCGCGAATCGCGCATCGGCGAGGTCGTGCTCGACCTCAAGAACATCTCGCTGGCCTTCGGCGGCGTCAAGGCGCTGACCGACATCTCCTTCGACGTGCGAGAGCACGAGATCCGCGCCATCATCGGCCCCAACGGCGCCGGCAAGAGTTCGATGCTCAACGTCGTCAACGGCGTCTACACGCCGCAGCAGGGCCGCATCGCCTTCGATGGCCGCGAGTTCTCGCGCATGAGCCCGCGCCGGGCCGCCGAGATGGGGATCGCGCGCACCTTCCAGAACCTGGCGCTGTTCAAGGGCATGAGCGTGCTGGACAACATCATGAGCGGGCGCAACCTGCGCATGAAGAGCGGCCTGCTGGCGCAGGCGCTGCGCTGGGGGCCGGCCGAGAAGGAAGAGATGGCGCATCGCGAGTTCGTCGAGAACATCATCGACTTCCTCGAGATCCAGGCCTGGCGCAAGACGCCGGTCGGCCGGCTGCCCTACGGCCTGCAAAAGCGCGTCGACCTGGGCCGCGCGCTGGCGATGGAGCCGCGCATGCTGCTGCTGGACGAGCCGATGGCCGGCATGAATATCGAGGAGAAGCAGGACATGAGCCGCTTCATCCTGGACGTCAATGACGAGTTCGGCACCACCATCGTGCTGATTGAACACGATATGGGCGTGGTGATGGACATCTCCGACCGCGTCGTCGTGCTGGATTACGGCCGCAAGATCGGCGACGGCGATCCCGCTGCCGTGCGTGGCAATCAGGAAGTAATCCGCGCGTACCTGGGTCAGGCGCAGTAAGGCAGGAAGCGAACCGGGCCACCGTGCACGGCATTGCGCGGCCCGGCAGGCATCAACGTTTCGGCAAGGAAAAGCGGTCATGGGTTTTTTTCTGGAAACGCTATTTGGTGGCCTGATGAGTGGCATGTTGTACGCCCTTATCGGACTGGGCTTCGTGCTGATATTCAAGGCGTCCGGCGTGTTCAATTTCGCCCAGGGCGCGATGGTGCTGGTGGCGGCGCTGGCGATGGCGCGGTTTTCCGAATGGATTCCGCGTTGGCTGGGCTTTGACAATCTGCTGTTGGCCAACGTGCTGGCATTTATCGTCGGCGCGGTGATGATGTTCCTGCTGGCAGTGGCGGTGGAAAAATTCGTGCTGCGTCACCTGGTGAACCAGGAGGCTACGGCATTGCTGATGGCGACGCTGGGCATCAGTTACTTCCTCGATGGCCTGGGGCAGATCGTCTTCGGCAGCTCGGTGTACTCCATCAATGTCGGCATGCCCAAGGATCCGGCCTTCATTCTGGACGGCATGTTTGAAGGCGGCCTGCTTATCAGCCTGGAAGATCTCACCGCCGCGCTGGTGGCGGCGTTGCTGGTCGCCGCCCTGGCTCTGTTCTTCCAGTTCACCGCCACCGGCCGGGCCCTGCGCGCGGTGGCCGACGATCATCAGGCGGCGCAATCCATCGGCATCCCCCTGAATCGCATCTGGGTAGTGGTGTGGTGCGTGGCCGGCCTGGTGGCATTGGTCGCCGGCGTCATCTGGGGTTCGAAGTTCGGCGTGCAGTTCACGCTTTCCACCGCCGCGCTGCGCGCCCTGCCGGTGGTGATTCTGGGCGGGCTGACGTCGGTGCCGGGCGCCATCATCGGCGGCCTGATCATCGGCGTCGGCGAGAAGCTGTCCGAGGTCTACCTCGGTCCCTTGGTGGGGGGCGGTATCGAAATCTGGTTCGCCTACGTGTTGGCGCTGGCGTTCGTGTTGTTCCGCCCGCAGGGCCTGTTCGGCGAAAAAATCATCGATCGCGTCTGACGCGCCACCGCGGGTTCTTCTGCAGGTTCCTCCGCAGGTGCTTGCGCCGGGTTTAGTCCGCATAACGCAGTAACGAAGCGAGGACCTACGCACATGCTTTACCGTGAGAATGGCCAGTTCAAAACCACCTACCTGGCGGACCAGCAGATCTTCCCGATCCGTCAGGACCGGGTTTTCATGGTGTGTCTGTTGGTGCTTGCATTCGTGGTGGTGCCGGCGTGGTCCAGCGACTATCTCCTGCGCGCCATTCTCATTCCGTTCCTGATCCTGTCGCTGGCGGCGGTTGGTTTGAACATCCTGGTCGGCTATTGCGGCCAGATCTCGCTGGGTACGGGCGCCTTGATGGCGGTGGGCGCATACGCGGCCTGGAATTTCGGCGTGCGCTTTCCGGGCATGCCTTTGCTGATGCAGGTTCTGCTGGGCGGATTGTGTGCCACGGTTGTGGGCGTGGTGTTCGGCATCCCAAGTCTGCGTATTCGCGGGCTCTACCTGGCGGTGGCCACGCTGGCGGCGCAGTTCTTCGTCGATTGGGCCTTCCTGCGCATCCCGTTCTTCACCAACTATTCACCGTCGGGCAGCGTATCGGTGCCCGCCCTGCACTTTTTCGGCCTGCCGGTGCAGACGGCGGCGCAGAAATATCTTTTCGTACTGGCACTGGTGGCGGTATTCGCGCTGCTGGCGAAGAACCTGACGCGGGGCGCCATCGGCCGCGAATGGATGGCCATCCGCGACATGGACGTCGCCGCGTCGGTGATCGGCATCCGTCCGATGTACGCCAAGCTGAGCGCCTTCGCCGTCAGTTCATTCATTGTCGGCATTGCCGGCGCCCTTTGGGGCTTCGTTCATCTGGGGTCGTGGGAGCCGCTGGCTTTCGATCTGGGACGTTCGTTCCAACTGCTGTTCATGGTCATTATCGGCGGGCTCGGCTCCATTCTCGGCAGCTTCTTCGGCGCGGCGTTCATCGT